>JAFGLF010000010.1 GCA_016928195.1 Elusimicrobiota bacterium | reverse complement strand
CTGGGAAGACTGGAAGATGAAGAAATTATAATTGAAAAATTGGGAGAACTTCTGAGTCACAGTAATGATCTCAAGGGTAAAAAAATTATAGTTACTGCCGGAGGAACAAAAGAATTTATAGATACCGTAAGATATATTTCTAATAAATCCAGTGGCAAGATGGGGCATGCTCTTGCCGGGGAGGCTTATTTTAGGGGAGCCAGCGAAGTGATACTTATAAGTACAGCAAAAAATCTTTCTCCGCCGTATGGAGTAAAAGTTGAATATGTTGAGAATACCGGAGAAATGAAAGAATCCCTGCTTAAATATTTCGCTAACAGTGATATTATAATAATGGCAGCTGCAGTAAGCGATATAATCCCGGTTCAAAAATATGATTTTAAGTTGAAGAAAAAAAATGATATATTATCAAAAATAAAATTTAAAGAAAATGAAGATATCCTTAAAATATTGGCTGAAAGAAAAAAGAAAGGACAGTATTTGATTGGTTTTGCAGCTGAGAGTGGCTACAGTACAATAGATATCATGGAAAAAATAAAAGATAAAAATGTAGATATGATTATTGCCAATGACATATCTAAAGAGGAAATCGGAATGGACAGTGATTTTAATGAAGTTGATATAATAAAAAAAGACGGGTCTATAAAAAAACTGGCGAGAAATGAAAAGAGGATTATTGCCAGAGGGATCTGGGATGAAATTACTAAAATTTTAATTACGCCGTGAATTATTGATGGGAGGTGCGATGATAAAGAAAAAAGATTTCTTGTTTACTTCAGAGTCAGTCACTGAAGGTCATCCGGATAAGATGGCTGATCAGATCTCGGATGCTATTCTTGATGCTATGATAGCAGATGACCCGGGATGCCGGACTGCAATTGAAACTTTACTCAAAACCGGAATAGTGATTGTAGCGGGTGAAGTAACCACATCTACTTATGTGGAGATACCTGATGTTGTAAGAGAAGTGGTTAAAAATATCGGATATACCAGGGCAAAATACGGATTTGATTATGAGACGTGTGGTGTTATCACTTCTATCGGAAAACAATCTTCTAACATATCGCAGGGAGTAAATAATGCTTATGAAGCAAGAGCAGGGAATGGTTATGAAAATGAATTTGATGTACAGGGTGCCGGAGATCAGGGAATGATGTTCGGTTATGCATGTAATGAAACTGAAGAATTAATGCCTCTTCCTATTCAGCTTGCCCATAAATTAGCCCATCGTTTATCTGAAGTCAGAAAAGCGGGGATTCTGCCATATCTCAGGCCTGACGGCAAATCACAGGTAACTGTAAAATATGAAAATGATAAACCAGTTTCAGTTGAGACAATTGTAATAGCTGCGCAGCATGCTCCAAATATAAATACAGATTCTCAGATAAAACCGGATATGAAAGAATTTGTAGTAAAACCGATTATCCCGGCAGAGTATATGAGTAAGGATTTAAAACTGTTTGTTAATCCTACAGGGGAATTTACAATCGGCGGACCCATGGGTGACACAGGAGTTACAGGCAGAAAAATAATTATAGATACCTACGGTGGGATGGCCAGACATGGGGGAGGGTGTTTCTCGGGGAAAGATCCTTCTAAAGTTGATAGGTCAGCTGCGTATGCTGCAAGATACGTGGCAAAAAATCTTGTAGCCAGTGGAGCCGCTGACAGGCTTGAAATAGAGGTCGCTTATGCAATAGGAGTAGCGCATCCGGTATCAATCATGATAGAGACATTTGATACTGAAAAAGTGGATGTTAAAAAGATTCAAGAAGCAGTAAAAGAAATATTTGATTTAAGGCCGGCCGCAATTATTAAACATCTCAACTTACTTAGGCCGATTTACAGAAAAACAGCAACCTATGGTCATTTTGGAAGACATGACAGGGATTTCACCTGGGAGAAATTGGATAAAGTTGATGAAATTAAGAGTTTCTTGGGCCTTAAATAATTAACTTGCTATAAATGGATACCTATAAAAAATATGCTGAAGTTTACATAGATATAAAAGCCCTTAGCATCGATCATCCTTTCGACTACCGCATACCTCATGGTTTATCCCGGGATATTTATACAGGTGTGATTGTCCGGGTCCCTTTTAAGAATAGGGTGGAAGTCGGTTATATCGTAAAAACCAAAGATAAATCGGAATTAGAAGATAATGAAATAAAAGATATTATAAAAGTAATTGACAGCAAGCCTGTATTTGACCCGGCAAAATTAAAGCTCATTGACTGGATAGGCAATTATTATATCCAGCCGCTGGGGAGTGTTATAAAATTTTTTCTACCTCCGGGAGGAAAATATAAAGTATCTTCTAAAGGTGCCGGTATTAAATTAAAGTTCAAAGAATATGTATTTTTAAATAAGGAAAAGTATTCCGTTTTAATGGACGGGATTAACTGGAAAAAGAATTATAAACAGAAAAAAATAGTAGATTACCTTTTTTTTCAAGGAGAAGTTTTAAAAGAAAAATTAATACTGGATACAAAATCCTGCTATTCAAGCCTCAGGGGTCTTCTGAAAAAAAACATTATTTCCATTATAAAAAAAAGAGAAAAAAGGGATTTTAGATACGATTATCCCGGAGAT
>JAFGLF010000062.1 GCA_016928195.1 Elusimicrobiota bacterium | reverse complement strand
TGTGTGGGAAATTTACTGTTTTTGAAACTGCGTTATCTACAAACTTTTGGAATGCAGCCTGGGTTCTCACATGCCATGTTGGAGATATCTCATGGGCTGTAATAAATATCCTCTTATGCTTTGAGGGCACCTCGGCAATATCCTTTAAATTTCCCTTTTCAGCCATTTTCTCCATTAACCCTTCACTATAAAAACCCTCATCAAGTGCTGACTTTTTAAAATACTTATTAACCTCTACCAGTCTGTCATTATCCATAACATTTTTAACAAAGGATATGGCAAACAACGGCTCTACTCCGCTTGAGCAATCAGCAATAATACTTAAAGTTCCGGTAGGAGCAATAGTCGTGGTGGTTGCATTTCTAATTTCATACCCGTCAGGAGTGTCATATACGCTTCCTTTGATATTTGGAAATGCTCCTTTTTCTTTCGCCAGTTCTTTTGATGCATTTTTTGATTCATCCTGAATAAAACTCATAATCTTTTGAGCAAGCTCCAGGGCTTCTTCGCTGTCATAAGGTATACCGAGGATTATTAAAAGGTCCGCATATCCCATAACCCCCAATCCTATTTTTCTATTCCCTCTTGCCATTTTAATTATTTTTTCCAGCGGGTATTTACTCATATCAACAACATCATCTAAAAACCTTACTGCTGTGTAAACTACTCTTCTCAATTTATCAAAATCTATTTTTTTTATACCATCTTCCTCTTTTACCATATTTGCCAGATTTATGGACCCAAGATTACATGCTTCGTAAGGAAGCAGGGGCTGCTCGCCGCAGGGATTGGTGCTTTCTATATGGCCGAGGTGGGGGGTGGGGTTATCTTTGTTTAATCTATCCAGGAATATAATGCCGGGATCTCCGTTTTTCCAGGCGTGCTCAACAATTTTATTAAATATATCTTTCGCTCTGTATTTATCTACTACCTCTTTAGTTCTCGGATTTATGATTTCATACTCTTCATCATTTCCAACAGCTTTCATAAATTTTTCGGTTACTCCGACTGATATATTAAAATTAGTTAATTTCTCATTATTTTCTTTTGATATTATAAAATCCAGAATATCAGGATGGTCAACCCGCAGTATTCCCATATTCGCCCCTCTTCTTGTTCCACCCTGTTTTATTGTATCAGTGGCTGCATTGAATACAGTCATAAAAGATATCGGACCGCTTGAAACTCCCTTGGTGGAAAGAACCACATCATTTCTCGGCCTGATATTTGAAAATGAATACCCGACTCCGCCGCCGGATTTCTGTATCAATGCTGTTTCCTTCAATGCCTCAAAAATATCATTCATGGAATCACCTACCGGCAGGACAAAACACGCTGCCAGCTGCTGGAGTTCTTTTCCGGCATTCATAAGAGTCGGGGAATTTGGAAGAAAATCGAGATCTGTCATGATATCAAAAAATTGTTTTTCTATCTCTTTTATTTCTTCCTCTGTTTTACCATAATTCTTCTCAGCAGATGCAATATTTCTTGCAACCCTTATAAACATATCCCTCGGGTTCTCCAGAAGAATTCCTTCTTCATCCTTTTTTAGATATCTTCTTTCCAGGACTTTTACAGCATTTTCAGATAAACTGATTTCTTTATTGAGGTAATAATCATCCTTATTAGTTTTGCCCTTAACTTTCTTTAAATTATCCATTTTCATTTATTAATACCTCCGGTATCCTAGAGAATTTTTTATTCATAATTTAAAATAAATAAAACTCCAATCCATAAACACCACATATTAGTGGCCTGCTTACAGAACAGAGGAAACATTATTGTTTAAAAAAGTTTCATAATTACTTTTTATTCTGAGAGCATATACTAAATATACCCTTTCAGGAGATTTGGGTCAACTCATCATATTGTGTACAAGCAAATAATAATATACTACATATTGTATGTCAATAAAGTTTTTAATTTTTTGCTTTTTATTTGCCAAAAAAAGACAAAAAATCCTTACAGGCCGATATGTAACCTTTCACTGTAATAAATAATCCCCGGAAAATCGTTAAATTTTTTATCTCTTTTTTTGCTTAAAAGTTTTTTAAGATACTGATACAATAACAGGATTATTTCTGTTATAATAGCTTACCTGGTATAGAGAAATTTTTTTAATTTTAAAAATCTTTACCTTGTATTTTATAAAGGTATTCAAATTAAGGAAGTGGCATGAGCTCAGTTATCAAGAAGAGAAGAAGAAAAATGAGAAAGAAAAAGCATAAAAAAATGCTTAAAAAGACGAGATGGCAAAGAAGAAATAAATGATAAACATATGATTATATCAACATGTGCCCATTTAAGTTTTCGCTAATCTTTTTTTTATTAGAGGTCAGTTTTTTAGAAAACCTTTAAATTTTTGCATCTAATCCCTTTATTATGGGAATAAGCTTTTTCCCCAGGAGCTCTTCGTCTTCATCCGTTTTTTCTTTAAATAAAAACCAGTTTTCGGTATGCTCAACAAATCCTCCAGGAGATACTTTTTCTAAACTGCCAAGTGTTTCCATTTCAAGTATATCCGGGTTTGTAAAAATTTCGGTATTCACTCCAAAATCAGGATATCTAATTTTAGGATTATAGCTATATGTCTTTATAAAAAGATAATCGTTAAAGCTGTATGCGATCCAGCCAGGCGTATTTAAAACTCCGATTTTCTGAGGGCTTTTTTCATCAGGATCCTGCTTTACCTGTATAAAATTATTACCCCATATAAAACGCGGGTC
>JAFGLF010000009.1 GCA_016928195.1 Elusimicrobiota bacterium | reverse complement strand
GTTTTTAATATATGCATAAGATTTTATCGTACATGGGAACTTACAAGTAGAAAAAAAATTCCGCCTGCTCCTCCGGCCGTAATAGTGGATACCGAAAAAGATATGCTGGAAAAACTTAAACAAAAGGCAAAACAACAGATTGCCGTTAGCGGGGAAAGAATTAAACTTAAGAAGAAAGAAGGGTATGACGTAACCGATTCCCTTGCAGTATTGAAAAATGCAAAAAATTATTATGAAACCCATGATTATAAAAATGCGATTTTTTATGCGCGTGAAGCATCAGATATGCTGGTAACACTTAAGCTTATGAATGTTTACACTGTAAAAAGAGGAGATAGTCTCTGGAAAATTTCAAAGAAACACTACGAAAGAGGTTCTAATTGGTACTATATTTGGAAAGCAAATAAAAATAAAATCAGGGATTTTGATATAATTTACCGTGGTCAGGAATTTATAATTCCTAATTTTAAACAGCAAAACCAATCATAATTATATTTATTTAATTAATGAAAACAAATAAACAAACTTTATATGAACTTTTAGTATCCTGGCGTGACGGCAGAGCTGAAAAGGAAAATATATCATACGACAAACGCTATTTCATACTTCCCAATAGAACACTTAATAATATTATTGATGCCAATCCGCAGTCTATCACTGATTTGGCAAAAGTTAAGGGTATCGGGGCTAAAAAACTTGCACACTATGGAAATGAAATTATAGGTATATTAAGAAAAGTTGCCCCAAAACCTGCCGATACAGTTATTACTGACCCGCTTCGCCCGCGAAGCGAGGCGAGTGATGATCTATTTTCAAATAATAAACCGGAAACGGGAATATCGAAAGATTATCCGCAGATTCTTACCGTAAGTCAGCTTAATAATCAGATAAAACATATTCTTAACAGTTCTTTTAGAGCCGGTATTTGGGTCTGCGGAGAGGTTTACAGATATGATCTGGATGTTAAAAAAGCCGTTGTGCGGCCTTCCGGACAGGTTTATTTTGAGCTTGTGGAACAGGATAATGTTACAAAAGAAAGAAAGGCAGCTATTTCTGCAATGATATGGGGGAGCGATAGAATAAAGATAGATTATAAAATGGAATCAGCCGTATCAGGACTTGCTCTTAAAGACGGACTTCAAATAAAAGCAAAATGTGTTGTTGATTTTTATCCGCCTCAGGGAAGGATTCAGCTTAGAATTACCGATATTGAACCGGAATATACTATCGGCAAAATGGCTCTTGAAAAAAAGTTACTTCTTGAAAAACTAAAAAAGACGGGACTTTTAGAAAAGAATAAAAAACTTGAGGTTCCTGCAACTCCGCTTAAGGTAGGTTTGATTACTTCTATAGGGACCGCCGCTTATAATGATTTTATAGACGAATTGAGAAAATCTGGTTATGCATTCTCTGTTTTTGTTTGCGATGCGAGAATGCAGGGTAGTGACCTTGAGAGTGAGGTTTGCAGTGCAATCTATACATTAAACAGACACTATGTCGACATTATAGCTATTGTCCGTGGAGGTGGCAGTGCGTCGGATTTGATGGGTTTTGATAAGGAAAAAGTTGTGGTTGCAATTGCAAACTCTAAAATACCTGTTTTAACCGGGATAGGACATCAGATAGACAGAACGGTTGCCGACGAGGTCTCTAATCAATCATTCAAAACACCTACCGCAACAGCACAGTTTGTGGTGGAAAAAATTCGTAATTTTGAACTTGAATCCGAAGATATTTTTAGAACCATTATTGAGCGGCAGAATATAATTCTCGAAAATGAAAAGGATAGTTTAAAAAATATTTCCAGAGAGGTAAGGTCTGCGACAGTTTTATTTACCAAAAACCTTGAAAATAGTATTTTACAGACAGGCGAAAAAATAATATGGAATCTGAAAAAGTTGTTTGAGGACGGGTTTAAAAGACTTGATGAGCTTGAACGATTAAGTAATTCAAAAAACCCTGGGAACATATTAAGATTGGGCTTTGGGCTTGTATATGGAAGTAACAATAAAATTATAAAAAGTGTAAAAGATGTTTCTGTTAATACAAATATAAAAATTGAATTAAGAGATGGTAAATTAGCAGGAAGAGTAACTTCAAAAGAAACATAAATGAGGATGGGGGTAAAATATGGAGGGGAAGACATCTTATTCGAAATCACTTAGCGAACTTCAGAGGATTCTTGAAGATCTGGAAGGTGAAAATGTTGAAATTGATAAGCTTGCAGAAAAGGTTAAATGTGCGATAGAGCTTATTAAGTTTTTAAGGACCAAGCTAAAAAAGACAGAGATTGAGGTTAAGGAAATTGTAAAAGAATTTGAGGAGGATAGAAATGAGTAGTGTCAGAGTTGATTTTTCCAACTGTATGTCGGAATTTGCGGGCGGACACGGGATTGATTCGGCCGAACTGGAATCGCTTTATCCAAAGCTTTCTGCGGCACATGAAGCTGTGCACCAGAAAAAAGCACAGGGCAGTCTTGGTTTTATGGAACTACCGTATAAGACAGAAGAGGCAAAAAAGATAAGCGGTTATGCCAAAAAACAAAAAGCAAAATTTGATGATTTTGTTGTAATTGGTATAGGCGGCTCCGCGTTGGGAAATATTGCCCTTCAAACGGCATTGAATCATCCTTATTGGAATCTGCTTTCAAAAAAACAGAGAAAGAACTGTCCGCGATTGTTTGTACCTGACAATGTTGATCCGGAGCTTCTAAAGTCATTGCTGGATGTATTGAATATGAAAAAAACCGTATTTAATGTAATTTCGAAATCCGGAACAACATCCGAATGTCTTGCCAACTTTTTTATTTTAAAAAATGCTTTGATAAAGAAAGTCGGTATAAAGAAATGGCAGGAACATATTATTATTTCGACTGATGAAAAAAAAGGTTATTTGCGGGAACTCGCAGATAAAGAAAATATTGTTTCGTTTACAATTCCTGCTAATGTAGGCGGCAGATTTTCCGTGCTTTCGCCTGTAGGTCTTATATCAGCTTCATTCTGCGGAATAAGACCCGAAAAGCTTCTGGAAGGTGCAAGATATATGGATAGAAAATGCGGAAGCGACATAGTAAAAAATCCTGCGGCAATATATGCAGCAATCCAGTATCTTATGTATTGGAAAGGGAAAAAGATAAACGTAATGATGCCGTATTCACAGGCATTAAAGGATGTTTCCGACTGGTTCAGACAGCTTTGGGCAGAATCTCTCGGTAAAAAAACAAACCTAAAAAATGATGTCGTTAATTTGGGGCCTACTCCTGTAAAAGCTTTAGGTGTTACCGATCAGCATTCACAGGTCCAATTATATATCGAAGGTCCTTATGATAAGGTTGTGACGTTTTTGTCGGTTGAAAAATACGGTACGACTGTTACTGTCCCTGCAACAAAAGCAAGACATTACCTGGAGAAACACACATTGAATGAACTTATAAAATCCGAAGAAGAGGCTACTCGTACAGCTCTCACAAAACAGTCAAGGCCAAACTGTACAATTATTTTCCCTGAGATTTCGGAATATACAATCGGTCAGGTTTTCTACATGCTTGAACTTGCAACTGCATATATGGGTGAGTTGTTTGAAATAAATGCTTTTGACCAGCCCGGTGTAGAGCTGGGGAAAGTTCTTACATACGGTTTGATGGGAAGAGACGGATTTGAAAAGGAAAAAAAGGAAATTAAAGAATTTTTAATATCAAAAAAGAATTCCAAATACATTGTTTAGTTAGTACTGATTTAGAAAAATTAAGGAAGAAAAATGAAAAAAACAAAAATTTTAATTGCAGAAGACAACTATGTTATAACAGAGAGATTGCAGGAAATGTTAATCGATATGGGGTATGATGTGGTTGCAACAACAGATTCCGGCAGACAGGCGGTAAAAGAGGCCGAAAACCATAATCCTGACCTTATATTGATGGATATTGTATTAAAAGGTGATATTGACGGTATTGAAGCAGCCGGCGAAATACGGTCACGTCTAAAAATTCCAATTATTTTTATAACCGGATATGTGGATGATAAAAAATTAAACCGTGCAAAAATAGTAGAGCCGTACGGATATCTTATCAAACCTATAGAGGAAGAGAACCTGAAAAGTACAATTGAAATTGCCCTTTATAAATCCAGCATAGAAAATAAACTGCGCGTTAGTGAGGGCATATATAAACTATTGGTTAAAAATGCACCAGATATAATGTATATGGTTAATAAAAATGATAAAGTTTTATTTGTAAATAAACTATTAACAGATATATTTAACAAAAAACCGGAAGAGATAATAGATAAATCGATATTTGATTTGTTCCCGCCGGAAATTGCAGAAGAATATTCAAAGAATATAAAAGAGGTAATTCAAACCGGTGAAACTCGTATGTTGAAGACAAAATTAACTGTAGGAAAGAAAGAAACGGTAGTAAGTGTTCAGTTAAATCCTATTAGGGACGATGTGAATAAAATAATTGCAGTTATGGGGGTAAAGGGCAGTATGCAGGCAGAGGGACAGATAGAAAAACTGCTTCAGGAAAAAGAGATGCTTCTGCAGGCAATACAGCACCATATGAAGAATAATTTTCAGAGTATAATCGGTGTGTTAAATAAACAGCCGGGAAACATAAGCAATACCGACGTATCTGATAAAGTCAAAGAATGTGTAAACAGGATCACTGCGGTGGCATTAATACATTCGCAATTGTATAAAAGCAGCGATATTGCACATATTGATATGAAAGATTTGGTAAAAGAGTTGTCGCAAAATTTAGTTGAACAGTATCATTCAGATAAAACAAAATTATCGTACAGTGTCGATGTCGATGACCTGCGTCTTCCTGTGGACATCAGTACCCCCTGTGTTTTAATTTTAAATGAACTTATCATAAATGTTTTAAAGCATGCATTTATTGATAGAAAAACCGGAAATATGAATATTTCAGTAACAGGTTTGAAAAGTAGTGAAATAGTCTTGACAGTAAGTGATGACGGTATAGGGATGCCGAAAGAATTTGATATCTCAAAAAGTAAAACCATGGGGTATCAGCTTATTAAAAGTCTGTCAGAAATTCAGCTTAAGGGCAGTTTAAGTATTGACAGTAGCGGAAAAGGAACAATGGTTACAGTTAAATTCAAAAAATAAAACAATCTAATTTGTTATTAGCCATAAGTCATAGGTTATTGATTATTTTATGCCGTTTGATATTGAAAAAATAAATTTACCCAGAGAAAAACTCGCAAAAACAGGAATATCGTCCTTGAAGGATGAGGAACTGCTCGCATTGCTTCTTAGCACCGGTTATAAGGGAAAAAATGTTTTACATCTTGCAAAGGATGTTTTAAAAAAATATCCTGTAAATGATTTGGTCCGTCTTCCGCTCTCTAAATTAAAACAAATTAAAGGCATAGGAACGGTAAAAGCATCTGTTTTAGCAGCAGCGGTTGAGATTTCAAAAAGGGGTCTCGACAGAAATATAATATCTATAAAAAAACCAACGGATATTTTACTTTATACAATTGATATTAAAGACAAAAAAAGGGAGCACTTTGTTGTTTTTTATCTTAATGCACGTAATGAAATTCTTAAACGTACAGTTGTTTCGATTGGTACATTGAATGCGTCTCTGGTGCATCCAAGAGAGGTTTTTAAACCCGCTGTCGGTCGTTCTGTCTCAAGCGTAATTTTTGTCCATAACCATCCTTCCGGAGATCCGGACCCGTCGGAAGACGATATAAAACTTACAAAACGTCTTGTTTCTGCAGGAGAAATTCTTGGAATAGAAGTCCTTGACCATATAATAGTTTCCAAAACAGATTTTGTAAGTATGCAAGCCAGGAATCTGATGTAATAAGGAGTAATTCTATGGATAAATTAATAATTTCCAGTTTTGCAGTATCAATACTTCTTGCGCTTTATGAATTTATTGGTATTTTAAAAGCAAGAATTACAGGTAGAACTAAAAGTACCGCAAGGGTATTTGTTAGATTTTTCATATTTGTATTACTTGTTTTACTGCTCTGGCAATATATACAATGGCATACATATATATCCTCCTTACCGTTGCTGCCGCCACAAGACGTCAAAATTAGTAATATTCCGTTTCTAATATGTTCGTTTATAACAACGGTGATTATGCTTTTCGTTGTTGTTGAACTTTTTAGATTACATCGGGCACGGAAACTCGGACTTACAAAGAATATCGGAAGATTTATTACAGCTATAATAATAATTTTATGTCTTATTCCTATATTTAATAAAACTATAAAGATGTGGGATAGTTATACGCAAAAACTGGAATATCAATATGAATATTTTAAAAAGAAATAAAAGATTTATCCTCACACCGATTATTGTAACAGTCAGATTAAAAAGCAAGCTTGTAAGGGGATTTACCTTAATTGAACTTATGGTTGTGGTTACCATAATAGCAATAATGGCAAGTATAGCTATTCCAAAGTTCTCCGAAATGATGCAAAGGGCCAGGGAATCAGCAACCAAAGGTAATCTGGGTAATTGCCGTACAGCCATAGGTATTTACTATGGTAGAAATGATGCCATGTACCCGTATCGCCTATCAGGGGATCCGCCTGTTGAACCTCTTTATGAGATTGAAGGTGGAGATGCCGACCAAAACTGGGGTGCGGCAAATGGCAGTCCTGACGGTATGTATACAAGAGGTTGGTCAGAGGAAGTATGTAATGATTTTAAAGCGTATATTAATAAATTGCCGGAGAGTGCTATTTCACCTGATTCAAGCAAAAAAACACGCAGTGGTGTATGGAATGATCCGGATCCTAATAATTCACCTTCAGGAAACCATAATGGCTGGTTTTATTGTTTTCGTAAAGGCGAAGTTGTTGTTAATAATAATGGTATTGATATGAAGGGGAACCCGTATACAAGTTGGTAGGAAAAGCATCCATATAATAAATGTAAAATATTGAAATACACTTAGAGGAGAGAACTGGGTGAAATTCATTAAGCTCTGGCTGCCGGTTTTTATATGGTGCTACATAATATATTTCTTATCCGATATTCCCGGCCTTGGAACGGGATTGGAGATATGGGATTTTATTTTAAGAAAAATTGCACATATTACCGAATATTTTGTTCTGACTATTCTTTTGTATAGAGCATTTAGGAGATCATTTCGTTTAAATTTGATTCCCATGCTTTTATTACCTGCAATATTATCCTTTTTATATGCCATAAGTGATGAATACCACCAGACATTTATTGTAAATAGGTCAGGAACAGTATGGGACGTTTTAATTGATTCCGTAGGAATTCTGCTTGTGATGTTTATTTATATCAAAAAGGGCAACTATCAAAATGCATCTTAAAAAACAGTTGTTTCTTATCTCTTATCTCTTATCTCTTATCTCTGTCTTTATCGGCTGTTCCGTAGATTATCATTTTAAGAAAGCTGAAGAGTTAAGGGAAAATGGCAAGTTTACCGAAGCTGTAGAAAGATATATATCGATTATTGAAAAGAACCCTGAAAGCCCGAGAATACCCGAAGCAATCTATAGAATTGCAGATCTATACCGCCAGAACCTTGAAAATAATTCTGAGGCTAAGAAAAATTACCGCAGAATAATAAATGACTATCCGTCTACAGAATGGGCTAAATATGCTAAAAAAGCAATGCTTGAAATTGCTGATTACCATCCACTTTTCAAAAAAGCAAAATGGGTTGAGGTTGACTCGGCATCTTACGGTAAATATATGCGTGCTGTGGACGAGGTAGTATCTTCTCAAAATGGTATTTTTCTAATAAAAAGAAACCTTTATACACGAGGAAGAATCGTAAGCAGTTTCAGCAAATATTATAAAAAAACAAAAAGTGGTGTATATGAAACGGATAAGACCGGCAAAATAATCAAGACTATACTGGTATTGCCGGTTGAAATCGGCAAAAAGTGGACCACTGGAAAAATAGAATATACAATAGTTTCGAACAAGGAAAATATAAAGGTTACTGCCGGTGAGTTTTCAGACTGTATAAAGATAAAAAAACAGCTTGCCGGTGCCTCATCATGGTCATACGAATATTATGCGCCCGAAGTCGGAAGAATTCTTTTGACACAATCATCCGGTAGTAAGGAAAAAAGGATTACCGAACTCAAAGAATTTTCTATACCACCCGAATAATATATGGAAGCGATATATGTCTCCCAAAGAATCACTCCTAAAAGATAATCTTACCAATATAAACCCCCTTAGGAACGAACAACTTCCTGATTCTGATAGAATAAATAAGGAACAACATAAAGCAATTAAGCATGGGAAAGGACCTCTTTTAATTGTTGCAGGTGCCGGTACTGGCAAAACAACGGTTATATCTCACCGTATAGCACATCTTATTTCACAAAAAAAGGCAAAACCCGATGAGATTCTAGCACTTACTTTTACAGAAAAAGCAGCGTCGGAAATGCAGGAACGTATTGATCTTTTGGTGCCTTATGGTTTTGCCGATGTGTGGATTTCCACATTTCACTCTTTTGGCAATAGAATTTTGGAGGATGAGGCGATTTTTCTGGGATTGACAGGTGATTTTAAGGTTATGGCACAGCCTCAGCAGGTTGTGTTTTGTCATGAACACCTTTTTGAGTTTCCTATGCAGAAGTTGAGACCTTTAGGTAATCCATTAAAACATATTGAATCAATTTTGTTTTTCTTTTCCCGTCTTAAAGATGAAGATGTTTCATATGAAGAATATGCAAATTATATTAAACTTTTTGAAGATGTGATTAAAAAAAATCCAGAAAATGAATCCCTGAAAGATGAATTTTTAGTTCAAAAGGAATTATGTGAAATATACAAAAAATATGAAGATTTAAAAATGCATTATGGATTGATTGATTTTAGCGATCAAGTATGGCTTGCACTTAAACTTTTTCGTACAAATTCCTCAATATTAGAAAAATACCGCAACAAATTTAAATATATTCTTGTTGATGAATTCCAGGATACAAATTATTCTCAGTTCCAGTTATTAAAAATATTACTTAATAAAGAAAAAAATATTACTGTAGTCGGAGATGATGACCAGTCTATCTATAAATTTCGTGGTGCCGCAATTTCGAATATACTAAATTTCAAAAAAGCATACCCTTCGGCAAAACAGGTTATTCTTACAAAGAATTATCGTTCAGGTCAGTCAATACTTGACTGTGCATATACGCTGATAAGATATAATAATCCCGACCGGTTAGAAATAAGAAATAAAATAAACAAAAAGCTTCTTGCTGTTAAGGATTTTCCATCCGCCGTCACTCATCATCATTTCGATACGGTTTCTGCCGAAGCAGACTTTGTGGCGGAGAAAATCGCAGAATTGATTAATTCTCATACAATAGAACATTATAAAGATTTTGCGGTTCTTGTACGCTCAAACAACGATGCGAATGCAATTATAAAAGCACTCAATATCAAGAACATCCCCTGGTGTTTTTCTGGTGGCAGCGGACTGTATGCACGAGAAGAGGTGAGGGTTTTGATATCCTTTCTTAAAACTATTTCGGATTTATCGGATAATGTTTCACTTTTCCATCTTGCCTCGTCCGAAATTTATAAGATGCCTATGCATGACCTGACGATTTGCATGAATGAAGCTTCAAGAAAAAAGGTTGCTCTTTATAAAATTTTTACTCAGTTTTCTCAGCTGAATGATATAACCGATGAAGGTGGAGAGATAATAAAAGGAATTATAGCCGATATTAAAAAATATATTGATATTTCAAGAGAGCTTTCGGCAGGACAGGTATTGTACAAATTTATAAATGAAACCGGCTGGATAAAAAAACTTGCCGATGAAAAGACTGCTTCATCTATTGAAAAAGTTTCAAATATAGCTATTTTGTTTGATATTATAAAAAATTTTTCTGATGTTTCCGGAAACAATAAAGTTCATTTTTTGATATCACAATTAGCGGCGCTTATAGATGCAGGCAGTAATCCTGCAACTGCAGAACCGGATTCTGATATTGATGCTGTAAATATTTTAACTATCCATAAATCTAAAGGGCTTGAGTTTTCGGTTGTATTTATGGTCTCTCTTGTTCAGGGAAAGTTTCCGGTCAGTAAAAGAAAAGAATTAATCGATATCCCTGATGCTTTAATAAAGGATATTTTGCCTTCGGGCGATTTCCATAAACAGGAAGAACGTCGTCTTTTTTATGTTGGGATGACAAGAAGTAAAGATAAACTTTATCTTACATCTGCTGCCGATTATGGCGGACAGCGCCAAAGGAAGATAAGTCAATTCGTTTATGAAGCTCTTAGCATGATTCAGATGAAAATTTCTGCTAAAAAACTTCAGCCACTTGAAGCAATTAAAAAAAACGAACTAACACTTTCATCTAAAAGCAGTTACTATACTGCTTCTAAGAAAAATTTATCATTGAGCCACTTTCAGATTGATGATTATCTAACCTGTCCTTTGAAGTATAAATATATCCATATATTAAGGGTTCCGGTAATGGCAAACCATTCAATTATTTATGGTAATGCAATGCATGAAGCTATACAGTTTTATTTTAAAAGAAAAATTGACGGTAATCCGCCGGGAATCGGAGAACTTATAAAAAAATTTGAGAACAAATGGGAATCAACCGGTTTTTTGTCAGTAGAACATGAGGAGCAGCGAATGGAGGAAGGCAGACAGGCATTAAGAAAGTTTTTTCAGAAGACACAGAAATCGAAAACAATACCAAAATATATTGAAAAGAATTTTAGATTTAATTTTGGTGACCCGCCGTTAAGGATTATCGGCAGATTCGATAGAGTTGATTATGATGGGAAGGATGCAATAATAATTGATTTTAAAACTTCGGATATTTCAAAAAAAGAAGAAGCAGATGAGCGGGCAAAAAAAAGTACCCAGCTTGCAATATATGCTTTGGCATGGAAAAAGCTTGCCGGGACCCTTCCGAAAAGGGTGGAACTTCATTTTGTGAACACCGGTGTTGCCGGATCGGCTGTCCCTGATGAAAAAATGATTAATAAGATAGAACAAGTTATAGAAAAAGTATCAAATGGAATTACAAATGCAAACTTCGATGCTAATCCTGGATATATGTCGTGCAATTACTGTCCATTTAGTACAATATGTCCAAATGTAAAAAAGAATTCCTAACCCCACCACCTGCTTTTGTGGCATAGCCACACCTGCGGGGTGGAAGCGGGTGGTGGGGTTGATTTTTCTTAGAAGCATAAGTATAATCTGAATATGCATATAGTTTTTTATATCATAGCTGCGATAGTAATCATTTTTTTGATTATTATGCTGTATAAAAGAAATCCGCAACAGGATAATCAATCGAATCTTTTGATTCAGCAGCAGCTTGACGCACTACGGAAACAAGTTAGTGATTCATTAACTGGCAATACAGGGCTTATAAACCAGCAAATAGCCGGACTTACCGAACAGGTCAATAAACAGCTTTCCAGTGTTGCATCCCAGCTTCTTGATTCTCAGAAAACGGTTGGAGAACGTCTGGATAATGCTTCGAAGGTGGTAGGTGATGTAAACAAAAGTATTGGACAGCTTTCAGAAGCAACAAAACGGGTTTTTGACGTAGGACAGGATATAGCCTCTCTTCAGGAGATTTTAAGAGCGCCAAAGTTGAGAGGTAATATAGGTGAGTTCTTTCTGGGAGACTTGCTTTCCCAGATTCTTCCGCCCAATTTTTATACACTTCAGCATAGTTTTAAATCAGGGGAAAAAGTGGATGCGGCCATAAAGCTTGGACAGGGACTTGTGCCTGTTGATTCAAAATTCCCTCTGGAAAATTTTAAAAAAATAGTTGAAATGGACACGGGTAAGGAAAAAAACCAGGCCCGTAAAAGGTTTATAGGTGATGTGAAAAGACATATTGATGCCATATCATCGAAATACATACTACCCGATGAAGGAACTTTCGATTTTGCCTTGATGTATATCCCCGCTGAAAATGTTTATTACGAAACAATAATAAAGGATGAAGAAGGGTCAGAAAGTGCTATTTCCAGTTATGCTATGGAAAAAAGGGTAATACCTGTATCTCCAAATTCTTTTTATGCCTATCTTCAGGCAATTGTTCTTGGGTTAAGAGGTATGAAGATAGAAGAGAGTGCAAAGAATATCATGAAAATTCTCTCACGCCTTACGGGTGAGTTCCAGAAGTTCAGGAATGATTTTGAAACCTTAGGCGGGCATATTTCAAAGGCTGCCGTAAAATACGATGAAACATTGAAAAAAATGGAAAAATTTGAAAATAAACTTTTATCAGTTGAAAATCCCGAAAGAAAATCACTAGAAAATAAAGAATAGTTCTTAACTCTTAACTCTCGCAGTCCAGGTCTATCGGGATTAATTCTGTCTTACTGTTGCCGCTATCGTCTAGTCTGGTTTAGGACGCAGCCCTCTCAAGGCTAAAACACGGGTTCAAATCCCGTTAGCGGCAATTTTTTATTTCCATATAATTAATTTTAGTATACATCGTTTTTTAAAACACGGGTTTCCGCCATAGGCGGATTTCGGCATACATCAGAGGCGCCTCAACAAATCCCGTTAGCGGCAATTTTTTATTGTATAAGTTTTTTTGGAAAATCAGGCAGGTAACATCAATTATTATGGTTTGTAGTCGGGACACTTTCCCTTGAAGCCGTCAGTACAAATCTCTCTTTTACCCGTACGGAATGATTTTTTTTTGCAGAAGTACATCATGCAGGTAACACCCTGTTCAAGCATGCAGTATTTGCAATCAGATCCCATTCTTCTGATTGCGTGGGGTGATTTTAAAATTTTGCTAACATTTACCATTGTTTGCATATATTGAACGTACATATGAACTCGTGAACTTACGAACAAATGAACCTATGAACGCCTTTATGTTTCTTGCGGGGGGTGGATTTTCCGCCACAGCGGACACCGGCCTTCCTTAGTTGGTTGCGGGGGGTGGATTTGAACCACCGACCTCCAGGTTATGGGCCTGACGAGCTACCGGGCTGCTCTACCCCGCGGCAAAAGTATAACAAAGAATTTAAATTATGTCAAGAGGAAATATAAATTTTAAAACTGAAACTGCCCGTAAAGTTTCATTGTGGTGAGACGCAAACGTTTTGAAAGAATTTTTAACATCAACTGAAGTATCTTGGATGTAAGCTGCGGATTTTTGGTTTTTAACTCTTCGAATTTTTGCAACGTGAGTACTAGGACTGTTGAAGTAGTAAGAGCCATTGCGTGGGCAGAACGCTGGTGTGTATCATATAATGCAACTTCCCCGAAAATGTCGCCCTGCTTCATAAGAGCAATGGTTTCTTCCATCTCTTTATCAGCGATAAATATCCGTATTAATCCGTCTTTTACAAGATAAAGAGAATCACCCAAATCACCTTGTTTGAATATAATATCATCTTTTTTGAAAATCTTGACATCCAGAACATCTATGAATTCTGCCCGCTCCTTTTCAGTGAGAATAGAAAAGAAGGCATGTTTTTCCAAAAAGAATGTAATATCATCAATATTTTTAGCCATATTATTATAATATAAAAAAAAACTAGTTCTGTCAACCCCTGTTAAAGTTATTTTTTAAATATAAGTTTATAATTTAACAAGCAAAACATGAGGGGTTGATTTTTTGGGTATTTTTTGTATAATAGATTAGTTGCAATATAATGGTCAAAATAAGAATAGTATTATTATATCTGCAGGAGGTTTTATGGATAACCTGAAAAAAGCATCATTATTTTCTCATTTTCCGCCGAATGCAATGAGGCAAGTTAAAAGAATCTTTAAGTCTAAAAAATATCATCAGGGGACGCTTATATTTTCGGAAAATACAAAAGGTGATTATATTTACGTGATTATTTCGGGGTTGGTAAAAATTTTTAGGACATCCGATACCGCGTCTGCTTTAAAAACATTGGCAATTTTGAAAAAAAATGAATTTTTTGGTGAAATGGCTTTATTTGATCATGCCGGCCGTTCCGCTTCAGCTAAAGCAATTACAAATGTTGAAGTTGTTGCGTGCAAAAGGAATGATTTTCTGGAACTATTATCTGAATATCCGCAGACATCCCTTGTAATAATATCACTCCTTGCCTCAAGATTGAGAGAGGCAGACAAGGAGATTTCTGCTTTAACGTTTCAGAATTCACTTGGTCGTCTCGCCATGACATTATGTGACTTGGCGGAAAAACATGGGACCAAAACTTCCCGCGGAACTCTAATAAATATCGAATTGACACACCAGGATCTTGCGGAGATGACAGGAACGGCAAGAGAAGTTATAACGAAAATCATTTCGACTTTTAAGAAGGAAAAATGTGTAAAGTTTGAAGATAAGAAGTTGTTGGTAACTAATATGAGGAAGATAAAACGCTGGATTTATTAAGCGTATCTTTTATTCAAACTGATGATATACGGATGCATACGGATTGACTGCAAATTTAAATAGATTTTACTTTTTTGTGTCTTAATCTGTCTGAATCCGTGTTTTTGTCTGTCTGAATTCCGTTTTTTATATGAGATATCAATCGATAAAGGGTTTCCGTGATATTTTTGGCAGTAATGCTAAGAATTTTATATTTATAGAAAATACTGCAAGAAAAATATTCAGGAAATATAATTATCAGGAAATAAGAACGCCTTTGGTCGAATCGGCTGAGTTGTTTCTTCGGTCAATAGGTGAAACAACTGATATAGTTGAAAAAGAATTATATGTCTTTGAGGATAAAGGAAAAAGAAGGATTGCCTTACGTCCTGAAGGAACGGCATGTGTTGTCAGGGCGTATATTGAAAATAATCTTTCCCAAAAATATGCAACCCAGAGTTTCTTTTATATTGGTCAGATGTTTCGTCAGGACAGGCCACAGGCTGGCAGATTCAGGGAATTTTCTCAGATTGGCTGTGAATATTTCGGGAATACATCGGTTTATGCTGATATAGAAGTAATATTACTTGCGAAAGAGATAATCGAAAGATGTAATGTTAACGACATAAAGATTGAAATTAATTCTCTCGGCTGTGAAAAATGCAGACCAACTTTGGTAAGTTCCGTAAAGAATATTTTAAGGAAAGAATTTAATATGCTATGTGATGATTGTAAGAGGCGGATGGAGAAGAATCCTCTTCGTGCGTTAGATTGTAAAGTGGATGGTAAAAAGTTCTCCGATATTAAATTTGTTTTATGTGACATCTGTAACAGTGAGTTTGAAAAATTAAAAACGGGGCTGAGTAATGCAGGTGTTGATTTCGCTGTATCAAATACACTTGTAAGGGGACTCGACTATTACACCAAAACCGTATTTGAAATAAAATCCGGTGTTCTCGGAAGCCAGAATTCCGTATGTGCAGGAGGACGATACGATAATCTCGTTAAAGACCTTGGCGGTGCCCCGACACCTGCCGTCGGATTTGCGATCGGTACTGACCGGCTTGCGGAGATTATAGAAAAAACCTCTTGTCGGAAACAGGAAGAATATTATCCGGTATTTGTTGCAGCTTTTGGAAACGATAAAACCTTGGAATATGGATTCAATATACTTCGGGAGTTAAGGGATGCTGGTATTGTATCTGCCGGCGGGTATTTTACGAAATCGCTTAAGGCACAGATGCGGATTGCAAATACAGTGGGATCAAAGTATGCTGTTATTATCGGAGACGAGGAGAATAAAAAGAAGGTTGTCGTTTTGCGCGATATGACAGCAAAGTCACAAAAGGAAGTTATACCCCAAACCTTGATTACAATGATTAAAAATACTGATTCCGGTGATTAAAATCTCTGTAATCTTTGTTTCAGAATCACCGTAATCTTTTAATTGAATTAAAATGTTACAGGCTAATCAACTAAAAATAATTTATGAAATTATAAATGATATCAGGTTTATTTATGATGTCAATCGTCTTTTGAATGTTTTTCTTGAAAAAATCTGCCAAACACTTAAATGTGAAGCAGGTTCGATATTTTTAGTTGATAACCAGCGTGAAGAGCTCAATGCTGTTGCCGTAAGAGGAGGCAGAGATACAGCCATACATTCGATCCCGTTTAAAATTGGCAGTGGCATCTGTGGAAGGGTTGTACAGACACAGGAGGCAAAAATAGTCAATAATACGGCTGAGGATGAATACTTTAATCCGACAATAGACACAATTACCGGTTTTGAAACGATAAATATTCTCTGTGTGCCTATGATTTCAACAGGAAGAGTGATTGGTGTAATTGAACTGCTGAATAAAAAAGGTAAATTTTCATCAGAAGATTTAGAATTGTTAACATTAACAACAAGTCAAATATCTCTCGTGGTTGAAACATCAAGACTTTATACCGAAATACTGAAATTAAAAAATTTTACGGATTCAATACTTGAAAATATGCCCGGTGGATTTATTGCTATTGATTTTTTCGGTACAATAACAACCATTAATCCCACAGCAGCCAAAATTCTGGAAGTTGAAAGGGTAGCAGTTTTAGGAAAATTTTTATATGAATCACTCCCGCACCATAAAGAAGTTGCCGATATCTTGTGGAATACAAATCAGTCAAAGAAGACACTGGCACGTCAGGATATAAAATTATTAAATCGTTCAGGTGATCCGTTGATACTCGGGTATTCTACAATAATAATAAAAGATAAAGAAGGAAATATTCTTGGAAGCGGGATAACCTTTCAGGATTTGACAAAAATAAAACGATGATGTTTGCAGATACAGTAGGAGAAGTTTAATGGAGAAAACCATTCTTAAAATTGCACAAAGTATTTCATCAACGCTTCGTCTGGATGAAGTACTTCATAGGATACTGGATGAATCTATAAAACTGGTAAAAGCCGAAGCTGGGTCCATTCTTTTATTAAACAGAGAAACCAGCGAGTTAAACTTTAGGGTAGTGAGAGGGGAAAAATCAAAAAAATTAAGAGATTTCAAGGTAAGATTTAAATCCAACGAAGGCATTGTCGGTGCAACGGTTCAAACTGGTAAGGCTATAATTTCAAATGATGTCCAAAAAGATGAAAGGTTTAAGAAAGATATTGATTGGCTTACAGGTTTTACTACAAAATCACTTGTTGCAGTTCCTATAATAATGAAAGGAGTTACTTTCGGTGTAATTGAGCTTATAAATAAAAAATGCGGTAATTTTTCAGACAATGATATAGAAACTATTTCAGCTATAGCAGTTCAGTCTGCTGCGGCCATTGAAAATGCGCGTTTATATGAAGAAATTTATACAACTAAGAAATATCTTGACAATATTTTAGAATCAATGCCTGGAGGTTTCATAACAGTAAACACCGAGGGTAAAGTTATGACAATTAATCCGCGTGCAGCAGAAATACTCGATGTCCCCCAGGAAATTGTCGGCAAGAAGTATGCGATTGTTTTTATAAGATTTCAAGAAATTATTGAACTTTTTAATGTGGGATTGACTAAATCAGAAATGCAGTTAAGAAGAGAGATGCAGTTTACGGTAGGTAATAAACGTAAGGTTATCGGGTATTCAACCCTGCTTATTAAGGATACTTCCGGAATGCTAAAAGGTGTTGGAATGATTTTCCAGGATATAACCGCTATAAAAAAAAGATTTTGACAATTTATCCGAGATTTAATCTGTGTAATCGCAGTTGGAAATCTGTGTAATCTGCGTTGAGAAAAAAAGGACTTGATTTTTGGAATAAACTCTGGTATACTTATATAGATTTTAACCGTAAGCAGTAGGTTGCCAGCTATAAGTCATTGGTTATATATTATTTATTTGACTTACTGCTGCCAGCGTAGCTCAGAGGCAGAGCAGTGCTCTCATAAGGCATTGGCCGTAGGTTCGATTCCTACCGCTGGCAATAAATGCAGGGAGTAGGGAGTAGATAAAATCTTTTACCCCTTACTATTTACTACTTACTACTTGCTATATTAAGGAGTTATAATGAAGGCATAGTGTACCCAAGGAAAAAAAAGTAAAATAGAGAGAGGGGGGTACATTATGTATTACGTAGGGAT
>JAFGLF010000061.1 GCA_016928195.1 Elusimicrobiota bacterium | reverse complement strand
TTGTGGGATACGAAAAATAAAGAAGGTTCCAGGACAGCAAGCGGTGTATATTTCTATTATATAATAAATTCTTACGATGGTTCGGAAAATACAAGGGGAAAACTCGCTATAATAAGATAATCCCCATAGTTTTGGATATAAAAATGTTTATACCTACCACTAAAGAAGAAATCAGTAAACTTGGATGGGAAAAACCTGATATAATTCTCATTACGGGCGATACCTATATTGACAGTCCTCATACAGGTTCGGCGGTAATAGGAAAGATTCTCCTTAAAGCGGGCTACAATGTTGCAGTTATTGCCCAGCCGGACGTCAACAGGGATTCGGATATAACACGACTGGGCGAACCTGCACTCTTCTGGGGTGTTACTTCGGGCTGCGTGGATTCTATGGTCGCAAACTATACAGCTACTAAGAAAAAAAGAAAACATGACGATTTCACTCCGGGCGGAGAAAACAGCAAAAGACCGGACAGGGCGGTTATAGTTTATTCTAATTTAATCAGAAAGTTTTTCAAGAACACAAAGCCTATCGTACTCGGAGGAATCGAAGCGAGTATGAGAAGGATACCCCACTACGACTATTGGGATGATACAGTCAGAAGATCAATATTATTTGATGCTAAAGCAAACTTTTTAATTTATGGAATGGGGGAAAAAGCTGTTCTGGAACTTGCAGAAAAACTAAAAAACAACGAATCTACTGAAAATATAAAAGGAATATGTTATATCTCACAGACACCTAAAGACGGATATGAGCTGCTGTCTTCATACGAAGACGTAAAAACCGATAAAATAAAATTTACAGATATGTTCAATACATTCTATTCGAACAATAATCCTTTGACAGCTAAAGGATTATGCCAGAGACAGGATACAAGATATCTTATCCAGAACCCTCCGCAGTATAATCTAACTGCAGAAGAACTGTCAGGAATATATGATATTGATTATGAACGCGATATTCATCCTTATTATAAAAAAAACGGGAAAGTCCGGGCACTTGAAACCATAAGATTTTCTATTACTACTCACAGGGGCTGTTACGGTGAATGCAATTTCTGTTCGCTTGCTGTTCATCAGGGTACTACCGTAATATCCAGAACCAAAGAATCTATTATAGAAGAAGCTAAAAAGATTACCGGACTGCCTGGGTTTAAAGGATACATTCTGGATGTCGGAGGGCAGACAGCAAATATGTACGGCACCGAATGCAGTAAAAAATTAAAACATGGACATTGCAAAGATAAAAGATGTATTTATCCCGAAGTATGCAAGAGTCTGGATTTAAGCCATAAGAAGCAACTGGAACTTCTGGCAGAATTGAGGGGGTTACCTAATATAAAAAAAGTTTTTGTGGCATCCGGCATAAGATATGACCTTGTGCTTGAGGATAAACGGTACGGGTCTGTTTACCTGAAGCAACTGGTTTTGCATCATGTTTCCGGACAGATGAAGATAGCTCCTGAACATACCGAAGATATAGTATTAAGAGAGATGGGCAAACCGGGCAAAAATTATCTGCTTAATTTTAAGAAATTATTTGATGACCTTAACGGGCAATACGGAAAAAAACAGTTTTTAACATATTATTTTATTGCAGCCCATCCCGGATGCGATATAGGTGAAATGAAAAAATTAAAGGAATTTGCAGAAAAAAAATTAAACATGATTCCCGAACAGCTGCAGATATTTACCCCTACGCCTTCCACATATTCAACATTGATGTATTATACCGAAAGGGACCCTTTCACTAAAGAGAATATATTCGTCGAAAAAGATTTGCGTAAAAAAGGCGCCCAGAAAGAAATTATACTATTCCGCAAAAAAGAGCAGGATACAAAGAAACATAGCCACAAATTTAATAGAAACCGATTTAACAGGCATTCCGCTAACCGCAGGTTTAAATAAAAAACATGAAAAGAATTAGGGTTTTTTTACATAGTTTTGTCTTGACTATCATAAACCTGGGTTCGATTATGGCGGGTTTTTGCGTCTATTATGTCCTTAAACCAGTTGATCAGATTATTATTCAGGTTCCTGTCGCCGTATTCCTTACTTTTATTATATTTTTTCTGTGGAGCTGGTTGGTTTATTATATTCCTAATAAAGATACTCCGCTAAGCGGAGTAAGAGAGTTTGCATTAACTCTCCTTTTAACACCTGTGTGGGGTGTGGCTATTTTTATGCCTGTCCATTATGTAATACGCGGATATCTGACATCATTCGGCAATATATCAGGGTTATGGATGTTTCAGATACCTACAAATTTTTTTGTTCTTTATATGGTAAGCTGTATTATTAATAAACTTGGAAAAATTAAAGTATGAAGATATTAAATATAAAAAATAAATGCAGGATTTGCGGTAGTATATTTAATCCTGATAAGAGACATCCATATCAAAAAGTATGTTTCAGAGAAAAATGCCGTCGTTTAAGAAATTTGAATCTGGAGCGAAAATGGAGGAAAAGAAACCCTTCTTATTTTAAAGGAGAATGGCGCAGGGAGTATCTGAGCGAGAAATTAAAAAAATGGCGAAGGGAAAACCCTACCTATTTTAAAACATATCTGTCCAAACATCCTGAACTTAAAAAGAAGCATAATCAGTATATGCGGATGTACCGAAGTTTAAAAAAACGTGACTAAAAACAAAAATTTGTTTTTATAAAAAGCCTTATTTTTCTGACGGGAAGAATGTAAGACCTTTCTAATTACAAAAAAAACTACTTGACAAATTTTGGCTTAATGTGTATTATAATGTTAACGATAACAATAGGTATTTTTATAATGATAGGAGGGTAAATTTTAATTAATAGATAGATATGTTACCAATAACATTAATAAGAAAAAAATGGTTTAAATCAGAATTGAAGGAGGAAAAAGGTGAATGTTACTATAAAAACTGTCGCTAAAGTTGCAGGTGTTTCTCCAATGACTGTTTCCAGAGTCATAAATGAAAGTCCGTTTGTTAACCCTAAAACCAGAGAAGAAATTAAGAAGGTTATCCGTGATTTGAATTACCAGCCGAATATGCTCGCGAGGGCATTTTCTCAGAGAAGGAAAGAACAAATGATTGGTTTAGTGGTACAGTATAGATACTTTTCTTATACATCGTATTTTATGGAGATTTTAAGAAGAATCGAATCTACTGTTGATAAACTTAGACATGACATGATTTTATTCAATATTCATACTGTCCGCGAGAATATAGCAAACCTTACAAAATGGTATCATAGCGGATTAATAAAGGGATTTATTATAATTGCCCCTAAGGAAAATGATCCTTTGATACAAAGATTAATCGAGGAAAAAGTACCCTTTATAATAATTGGCAGTAAATGGCAGTTTCCAGGAGTTAATTTTGTAGATGTTGAAAACGAACAAGGTGCCTATATGGCGGTATCCTATTTGATAAAATTAGGGCATAAACGTATCGGTTTTATCGGCGGCCCGGAAAACAGAACAGATGCGGAAGAGAGAAAGAAAGGTTATATTCGTGCTATTTCTGATCATAATTTACCTATTTATGGACATTTAATGGTAAAAGGAGATTTTAACGAGAAAACCGGTGCCAAAGAGGTAAAAAGCTTGATTAATTCTAATATTAGGCCTACAGCTATTTTTGCAGCTAATGATTTGATAGCTATCGGAGCAATGAAGACCATCAAAGAACACAAACTAAAAATACCGCGGGATATATCAATAATAGGCTTTGATGATATAGATATGGCTACTCAGGCAGTTCCGTCTTTAACAACTGTTCATCAGCCTATAGGAAAATTAGGGGAAATAGCGGCAGAATTTATAATAAACAGCGATGATAATAAAATAAATCAAAATTTACAAAAGATACTTAAAGTTAGGTTGGTAAAAAGAGAATCATGTTATTATAACAAAAAGGGATAAATATGAAAAAGATAATACTTTTTATGACATTAGCATTTGGATTTGAAGCATGTTTGTTTGGAGCAGAAAAAGAGGATTTTATCCTACACTATCCTGGAAAGGAAGCAGTAGTGAATTATGAGAAATATGGAATATTTCATAATATAGGTACAAAAGATTATTATTATGAGATAACTGACAAAAACGGATTATCCAGAGCAATTGGCGAGGGAATTCATCCAAACACGCATAGTATTTTAAAGGATATACAGTATAAAAGGTTTTTAAATGATGGAAAACTTAAGGGCTCCAGATGGGACTTCGTCGGCGGTGATAATATTGAGGATTTCCAGGCTAATTTCTATAAATGGGCAACCGCAGCCGAGGCACCCGGCGTAAAACTTTTTTACACAGCTGCTGCGTTGGAAGAAGCAGGACATATTCAGCATGCACTTAAAGCTTATTATGCTATCGTTGTTCACTATCCTCATACCGCCTCATGGAATGCCGAGCAGACATTTTCGTGGCATATTGGACCTGTAGCAATTGATGCAATTAAATATATCTGCCGTAAAAATCCTGAATTGGAAATAATGCTTGTAGATGCTTCAATTGAAATAGATGATAAGGGTGACAACGATAGACAAAATGACATTATAATTGTTAACCCTGGCAGGTTTGTTAAATACACAAAGGAAGACCGGAAAAAAGAAAAGGTGGATGTTTCGAAGCTAAAAATAGTTAAAACCATAGGTAAAGGAAAAGTTAAACTGTTAAAATTCAGTAACGGGCACTGGCAATTGAAAGTAAATAACAAACCTTACATTATTAAAGGGAATGCTTATGGTTCAACTACAGTTGGTACAACACCTGTTGAAGGAACATTAGAGGACTGGATGCTGATGGACCGTAATAAAAACGGTAAAATGGACGGGCCTTTTGATGCATGGGTGGATAAAGATCAAAACAATAAACAGGATGCCGATGAACCGGTAGTTGGCGACTTTCAGTTAATGAAAGAAATGGGGTGCAATGCTATTCGTGTTTATCATCATGCATCAAACAGGGAACTGTTGCGGAAACTGCATAAGGATTACGGAATTATGGTACTAATGGGCGATTTTCTAGGAATGTATGCTACAGGTTCAGGAGCAGATTATGATGAAGGTACGGATTACTCTAATCCAAAACATCGTGAAAATATGGTAAAAAGCGTAAAAAAAATGGTTATGGAAAATAAAGATGAGCCGTATTTATTGATGTGGGTTTTGGGAAATGAGAATAACTATTCCGTTGCCTGTAATGTCAGTAAAAATCCGGAGGTATATTATAAATTTGCAAATCAGGTTGCAAAAATTATTCATGAAATGGACCCTAATCATCCGGTAGCAATCAATAACGGGGATTTGGGCTATCTGGAAATTTTTGCGGAACATTGTAAAGATGTGGATGTTTTTAGCTGTAATTCTTACCGCGGATACAGAGGATTTACAAGTGTTTGGGAAAAAGTTAAAAATACCTGTGATAAGCCTGTTTTTATAGGTGAATATGGCTGTCCCGCATATTCCATTAAAGGTTTAGAGTTCGGAGAAGAAAAACAGGCGGAATACCATCGCGGTTGTTGGGAAGATATAATGGATAATACAGCAGGGAACAAGACAGGGAATGCCCTTGGCGGTGTAATATTCGAATGGATTGACGAATGGTGGAAATGTGGGGTAGATGTACCATCTACAGATGGCAAAGCTTTCAGTCCTGGATACCATGATACAGCTGAGTTGGGCAGCGGTCCATTCCCTGACGGATGGGGTTATTCGGAATGGTTTGGAATAGTAGGGCAGGGTGACGGCAAAAATAGTCCGTACCTTCGCCATTTACGTAAAGCATATTATCTCTATAAAGATATATGGAATAAAGAAAAATGAATAGATTCGTGAATCTGCTGGTACTATCTCTTTTATGTTTACTGTTTGTCTTTATCAGATGTGCTACTTCTCCGGCGGCAAAAGAGAAATCAAAAGAGTTTCCGTTTTATGTTTATAAAGACATTTTTGCTGAAGAAAATCATTATAGTTCTACCGGATGGATGGGTGATTGGGATTCTTTGAAGATACAGGATGTTGAAGAAGCCCCTCAATCAGGTGAGACATGTCTAAAAGTAACTTATAAACCGGAAAAGGAATCTCAAGGCTGGGTAGGTGTCTATTGGCAGGACCCTGCTGATAACTGGGGAGATAAAGAGGGCGGGTATGACCTTACAGGTGCAAAGCAACTTACTTTTTGGGCAAAGGGTGAAAAAGGAAGAGAAACAGTTACATTTAAATTTGGCGGAGTAACTGATGCAAAATATCCTGATACCGGTTTTAAAGAAACAGGACCTATTAGGTTGACAGAGAACTGGAAACAGTATAAAATTAAATTAAAAGGACAAAATTTGAAACAAATTATAAGCGGGTTTTGTTTTGTTATTTTTATGAAAGATAATCCGGATGGGTGCACATTTTATTTGGATAATATAGGGTATGAAAATGAATAGGAAATGTTTAATAACTTTCTTATGTATAACTTTTTGCTCCAAAGTTATGTTTCCTGTAAACAAAGTTGAAGTTGTTGGTAAAAAAGGGAACTGGCAACTGTTAGTTGACGGTCAGCCTTTTTATGTCAAAGGAGTATGTTTTGGTGTTACAATTAACGATAAAAAAGAAGAAAAATATTATTTTAACCTGCTTAAGGACATAGGCGTAAATGCTATCAGAACCTGGGGTATTGACAGAGAAACACAAGCCCTTCTGGATAGTGCAGAAAAATACGGAATAAAGGTGTGTTTAGGGATATGGCTTGACCATAACCTGGAGTATGCAACTAATAAAGTATATAAGAAACATTTGTTAAGATATATAGAAAAAAATGTTGAGAAATTCAAAAATCATTCTGCTCTGCTTATGTGGTGTGTGGGAAATGAAATTATTTTTTCTTTAAAAGGAAAAGAAGAGAAACATAAAATTGCCTATACAGGACTTGTTGAAAAGATAGTTAAAAGGATTCATAAAATTGACCCTAATCATCCTGTAACTACCGCATCTGCATGGACAGCTGCATGGAAGTATCATATTAAATATACACCGAGTCTGGATATATACGGGATAAATGTCTATGGTAACGTTCCTATAGTTTATAATGAATGGAAAGCACTGAATATAGATAAACCCTATCTTTTTACTGAATATGGGAACAATGGAGACTGGGAGGTAGCAAAGGATAAGAATGACGAGCCGATAGAACCCACGGATACAGAAAAATACAATGCATATCTTAGTGCCTGGCAGAACCATATATCCGGTCATGAAGGTGATAACATAGGAGGATTTGCGTTTTGTCTTAGAGATTCAATAGACTACGAAGGAATTTGGTTCAATTTGCTTGCAAGTAATAGAAAGAAATGGAGTTATTATGCTGTCCGAAAATCCTTCACAGGTGAAGAGCCGGATAATGTTCCACCTGTCATAGTTGTGTTTTCCCCTAAGAAGACAAAGGTTGTATCCGGAGAGAATTTAGAGATTGTATTAAAAGCAAAAGATAGCGATAATGACCCGATAAATTACAGTTTTAAGATTTGCGAGAGAAAAACCTGGGGGAATAAACTTAAACCGCTGAAATTCCGTAAAATTAGAGAAGATGATCAAAAATGTATTTTTGAATTAGAATTACCAAAAGAAGCAGGTATATATAGAATATACTGTTTTGTTAATGATAATAATTGGAACTTGTCAGTAGCAAACAGAACGGTAAAAGTAGAGAAGAAACAATGAAAATAAAAAAAATTATATCATTTAATATTATAATATTGTTTTGCATTAATGCAGGCTGGACTGCCGGAAGCGTTGTGCAGATTACAGGCACAAAAGGAAACTGGAAGCTGATGGTTAACGGGCAGGAATACTACATAAAAGGTTTGGGTTTTGCCGCTACAGTGTCTCAAAGCAATATTGATAGTTATATGCAAGACTTACAAGAAATGGGAGTAAACAGTGTCCGCACTTGGGGGCTTGACCTGGATAAGCACCAGATACTGCTTGACAGCTCGCAGAAATACGGGATAACAGTCGATGTGGGTTTTTGGCTTAATTTTAACCATGATTATGTGAATGACCCGCAAGGATATAAAACCTCCAGGCTCAATGAAATAAAGGTGCATGTGCAGGCTTTGAAAGACTATCCGGCTCTTTTGATGTGGAATGTCGGCAATGAGGCGCTTGAAAGCCTTGACAGCGAAGCGAATAAAATCGCCTACGCAGAATACGTTGACGATATATGCGAGGCAATTAAACTAATAGACCCTAACCATCCGACAACCTCAACTTCTATCAATACAATATCCTGGCCTTATTTCAAGAACAATACTCCGAATCTTGATATTTACGCTGCTAACGCTTACGGGTATCTTGGCGGGATTTATTCCGACTGGCAGAACGGTGGATATACCGTGCCTTACATAATTACGGAGTTCGGACCCACAGGCGATTCGGAAGCGTCAAAAGATGAAAACGGAGTGCCGATAGAAATGACAGACCAGCAAAAGTCCGGTTGGTATGGAAGTAAATTTACAACACTCATTCAGGCACATCAGGGAGCGAACTTTGGCGGGTATGCTTTTTACTACACCGGAGAAAACAGCGACGGTAATTTTTCGTACGGGATGACATGGAAAGGAATGAGACGGCCCCAATTTATCGGGTTATATGAGGCGTATACCGGACTGGCGGCTTCGAATAAAGCGCCTGTTGTAAACTCCGTTAATTACAATTATATGGATAGCAATAATAAGGTATTTGTCAATATTGACGCATATGACCCTGAAGGCGAAACGTTGAGTTACTATATGCAGAAATATAATGACCCAATTAATCAAAATATACATTCGATTAAAGATGTTACTATTGACACAATAAGAAGCAGCACGATAACTTTCACTTCACCGGGAAGCAGTGTTTGTCAATTATATGTCTGCGTTGCAGACGGGTCCGGCAATGTCAACATAACACCGACATCATGGCCTAAAAGCCTCCCGCTGCCACCGGCAACGTTAACATCAACACCCCCATCCCCTTCAGACCCGGTTAGAAATTATCCGAATCCTTTCAATCCTGATAAAGAAAAAACAAGGATTGAATTTAGTATTGATGAAGAAGCAGATGTGAAAATGGAAATATATGATATTACGGGCAATCTCATATATAAAAAACAATTGCCCAAATTACTTGTATACAGAGAAGTATATTGGGACGGTAAAACCGAGAACGGGACTGTACCTAACGGTGTATATATTTGTCGTATTGAAGCAGAGAGTTCAACCAAATTTGAAGTTAGGTATGGAAAAATAGCGGTTGTTAAAAATAGGTGATAGGAGATGGGGGATGAAAGAAGTAAGATTGGAGATAGGAGCAAAGACTTTACTGCTATTTGCTATCTGCTACCTGCCGTCTGCTATCTGTCTTTTTGCTGCAGGAGAACCAATGGGTTTTTTAAATGCAGGTATAGGAGCAAGAGCAATGGGAATGGGAAGTGCATTTACAGGTTTGAGTGACGACAGTTCAGCAATATATTGGAATTCAGCAGGTCTAAATCAATTGAGAGATAAAGAATTAATGGCAATGTATGGTAATCTGTTTGTTGACACTGATTACAGTTTTACAGGCTATGTTTATCCCGCCACTACACGCAGCGGGATAAATCGTACTTTTGGTGTCGGCTGGTTGCATCTGTCCAGCAGGGGTATAGAAAAGACAGATGAAAGTAGTGTATTGGATACTTTTAAAATGACTGATGATGCTTTTTTTATTTCTGCCGGGTTAAGAATATTTCATTTTATCTCTCTTGGTATGACAGGAAAATATATAATCCAGAAAATTGACGATTTTTCCGGTTCCGGACTGTCTTTTGATTTAGGCGGTTTGTTGGATATGGATTCATGTAAACTTGGTATTAATTTTTTAAATTTGGTTTCAACAAAAATCGGCGGCGAGAGTATCTACCGTACGTTAAAGGTTGGCTGGACACTAAATTTGAATTCTTTAATAAAATTCAAAAGTGACAAAGAAAGACCGGAATTACAACAAAATGATGAAGAGCTTGAAGTAAAACCGATAAAAATCAACACCAATCTGGCGGTTGACTTCGGGTATACTCCGGAAAGTTTAGACCCTTTTAAGGTTTATACAGGTGCGGAATGCTGGCTGGCAGATAAATTTGCCGTAAGGATGGGTTGGAAAAGGGAGGATTTCCGCAATAGCTTTTCTTTTATGCATAATTTTACTATGGGCGGTTCTCTAAAATTTAAACATTTTCAGTTACATTATGGTTATATTTTACATGAAAAGTTAAACGATAGTCATCGTTTTAGTATGGCAATGACGCTTTAAAAGGAGTCGAAATAAAATGAAAAAAAATATATTGTTTTTATCTGGTTTTATGCTGATTGTAATACTTATTTTAATTAAAGATTTAAAAGGTTCAGAAATAAAATTAAAAGCAGATTTGACTGTAGAAAGCATTTCTAACAAACTAATGCCGAAATGGTACATGGATGATACCGGAGAGTTTGTTCCTCTTCCAACCGGAACAACAACCCATACTTGGAGTACAACTTTCGGACAGAAACTTTTTTTGGATTTAGGCGTAAAACCATCTCAGGCGCTCTCTATAGATTTAGGTGCTGAAGCTGTAGGTAATTATGCGGATAGATTTCATATACCCATTAGCGAAGAACAGCGGATGGATGAAAAAAAAGAAAGATTTCAATGGATTAGCGGAAGAGTTCAATATAAAACCGGTATTTTGCATGCAGATGTTTTTAGGGCTATTCCGCGTAGCGGCTGGGAATATGAAGGCGATATGTTTGATTTATATCCTGCTCAATATGATATAGAAGGTTATCGTAGAGTCAGCGGTGCATGTGTTCCACAAGGCGGAGAAGTCAATTTGAAAATGGGCTTAAATAACCTTAGCGTGACCGCCGGTCCGGAATTGACGTGGGGAATGAGCCCGGCTGTATTGGTTAAATATGCTATCCGTTCCACTCCTTTTGATATTAATATTTTCTACAAAGATGAGTCGCTTTCGTGGGGCGATACTGATGCCGATAAAGATGAAATAGATGAATATGAACAAAAGGGTACATTGGAAAAATCCCTGTGGCAGTGGCAGAATTACGAACATAGACAGGATTTCGCAGTAACTGCAAAAATAGACTCATATGACATTACATATCAGTTTGGTTTGCTTTATCAGCCCTTTAGAACCGGATGGGAGTACAAGTATGTAGAAGAAACGGAAGCAGGAAGCGGCTATCTTGGTTCAGAATATATTATAAATAGCGAAGAGACAACACAAGCTGATGCAGTAGCATTGAAAGGTAAAATAACTAAAAAGAATTTTATCAACTTAAAAGAGGTTTCTCTCGGCGGTACCTATGCAGGCATTTGTGCCGGTAACAAAACAGAGGTTAATCTGGAAATGCAGAAAAATGTTACACGTGTTGTAAACTTCACTACCGGTTTTACATATCGTCAGCCACTTATTGGCCCGTTACCTTATTTATATGAAGGTACCGAAACAAATCCTGGCCAGACAGTCACAAGCCCGCGTGGTCAGGATAGCCCTTTCTGGGCAAATATACATAACCGAAAAGCAATTATTGGTTCGGTGTTCTTAGTTTTTGACCCTTCACCAGGTTGGTTTTATCGTTATGAACCAAATGTTAACGAAGAGTGGAACTTAAACCCGAAAGAAAAAGCTTCTTTTGCGTTTGGTTTGGGGTATACACTTTCGCACTTCCCAACCACTACAGATTTAAGTACTTATGTTGACGAAAACGGGGAAACAGTATGGGAACCTTCGGCAACTTATGGGCTTTGGCCGACTGATGGGCCGATTAGTGATTTTTCTTTGCTGGCTGTATTAAATACTCGGGAAAAATATAAATTTGTTTTAAGCATGCGAACTATGGAGGCCTTAGCTGCAGGAGCAATAGCCTATCTAAATAAAGGAGTATCAGCTGTTTGGCCGGAATCTTCTATGAAACCGGTAACGACTCCATTTACAATAGGATTAACAATGTATAAAGAAAGTTATAAAGCAAATGTTTTATATAGTGAAAACAACTGGGGCCCTGAAGAATGGCATCCAACTTTTGGTATGACCATTGACCGAATGTATAAAATTTTACTGAGCAAATCTTTTCAACATAAAGGAGCTTTAGATTCTAACCTTACAGCAGAATATATCTGGTATCGCGAGACAGATAATAAATATATTATGGGATTAGGTGCATTTAATGAGATAAAACTTATGTATAATTTATCTTTTGGCGGGAAATTTAAAGTAAATTAAAAAAGAGGGGGAAAAATGAAAAAAATAATTTTGTTTTTAGCATTATCAGTATTTTTGTTTGGTTGTGAACATAAGAAACCACTGGATGTTCTTGACGACCCTACAATCGGAAAAGCATTGGGTGGCTACAGCGGGCTTTGGATAATTTTTGACGACAGTCTCAATACAGGCGGTGGTATGATGCTGTACAATTCATGGGACAATCAGAAAATAAGCTGGGAAGATACGACTAATCCTGTGACAGGTAAATACTGTATTAAATATTCATGGAACGGTAAAGACGTATATGATTATACCGGCGGAATGTGGCAGCATAACTGGTGTGGTTTTGGTTTTATAGTTGGCAGTGACCATACCGAAGCAAGTAAGTCAATAGACCTTTCTTTGGCAGGATATACAAAGCTTACTTTCTGGGCAAGAGGCAGTTTATCCGCAAACACAACATTAAATTTTACAGGACCGTATACAGGTGCTGAAACAGGGGATGTGGTTGTTACTGATGCCTGGCAGCAATATACTATAAGTCTTACTCCCTCGAACATGAAAAGTGTAACAGGTTTTTTTGCAATAATTTTTGGATATTCAGGCGGTGATACACATGGAGACGGTGGTACGGTATATGTTGATGATATAAGATATACTCAATAATATTTAATAGGAGGTGAGTGCAAGTGAAAAAGAAATTGTTAGTTTTAGGGTTTTTAAGCGGGTTACTATCTTCATTAATAGTATCCTTTTCAGCGGCTCAGGAGCAGGAACAATTGCAGGAGGTTAAGGTTGATTTTTCTGCAAAAACACCGACAAACTCTGCCTTAAGGTCGTTACTACTTCCAGGTTGGGGCCAGGTTTTTAACTCTCAAAGAACAAAGGGATACATTATTGCAGGCGCGGGAGTAGCATCAATTGCTGCTGCAGTGGTTTGTTATACCAATGCCCAAAGTACATATGATGAGTATGAAGAGACAGAACTGAAAAGTCACCCTTTATATGAAGACTACTGTGACGAGATTAATACAGCCAATATTTTCGTCGGGCTATCCGCAGCAGTCTGGATTTATGCTGTTGTGGATGCTTATGTTGTTTCAAAAAAATCTGCTTCTTCAACCGTTAATTTATTCAATAGAAATAAAAGACTATCTTTTGAGCTGAACAGCAAACAAGAACCGACTCTGGTATATAGAAAGAAATTCTGATAAAGGAGGATGAGATGAAAAAGATTATAAATTACAGATGGGAGATAGGAGCAGCGACTTTACTGTTATCTGCTATCTGCTACCTGCCCGCCGTTTTTCTGGCGGGTCTGCTATCTGCTGTTTTTACTGGATGTGCTGCATTACAGAATAATCCGTCTGCAGCAAAGTCTGAAACTTTTCCGTTTTATGTTTACAAAGATGAAGGGTTGATGGAAAATCATTACTGTCCTTCTGGCTGGATGGGTGATGTTAACGATATAAAGATGATTGATGACAAAACAAATCCGCATTCAGGTGAAACCTGTTTAAAATTCTCTTATCTTGCCCAGGGACCGGAAGAATGGGCAGGGGTTAACTGGCAGGACCCGCCGGAAAACTGGGGCGAAAGCAAAGAAGGTGGATATAATTTAGACGGTGCAAAAAAGCTGATTTTCTGGGCAAGAGGCGAAAAAGGCGGAGAAACAATCACAGGTTTTAAAATGGGTGGTGTAACCAGCAGAAACGGTGACACATGCGGTGTTGAGATAAAACCTACACCTATAATATTGGAAAAAGAGTGGAAGCAATATACCATAAATTTAGAAGGCCGAAACCTAAAACATGTCATAACAGGATTCTGCTGGGTTATAGGAAAAGCAGAAAATGAAAATGGTTGTACTTTCTACCTTGATGAAATCAGATATGAATAATAAGGGGTGATAAAATGAAAAAATGTACTGTACCGCTTTTTGTTATGGGCTTTTTAATTTGTTTTCTACTGGGTTGTCAAAAAAAAGAACGATTCACAGTTTCTACCGTTACGTCAACAGTTTCTCCTTCAACTGTGGCATTAGCTGCTGATGAGACTCAGAAATTTACAGCCACAATAAAAAATTCAAAAGGTACCGTTTTAGATGTGCCGCCAACCTGGATGGTTAACGGCGGAATAGGTACCGTCAGCCCGGCAGAGGGTGCATACACAATATTTACCGCAACTGCTTCCGGCGGCGGTTCTGTAGTTGCTTTTATTGACGGTATTACAGCCAGTGCAGCTGTTACGGTTACCGGAGGCGCTTCCACAGGGCGCATAGTCTATGATGATGATTGGAATGAATGTTTTGTAGACGGGTTTATGGGCCCAAGCAATGGTGCAAGTCTTACGGTAAACAGTGTAACCACTTCTCCTGCTTATGGTACAAGTTGTTATGAAATAGCATATAATAAAGCTGCGGAAACCTGGGCAGGCATAGCATTTCATTACAGTGGCACATGGGGCGGAGAGGGAGACAAAAATCTGAGCGGCTACACTAAGTTTTCTTTTCAGGCTAAAGCTGCATCTAATAATACCAAGGTTTCTTTTTATGTCGGATGTGGAAGTGATGCTCCATCAGCTACTGATACAGGAGGAGCAGATCTTACTCCCAAACCCGCTACTTTAACTACAAGTTGGCAGGAATTTACCATTTATCTAACCGGGCAGAACCTTTCTGAAATCAATACTCTGTTTGCATTTGTGATTGCAGAAGGTGATAATCCTGGCATAGCTTCACCGGTAACTTTTTATATCGATGAACTCAGATATCACAATTAAAGGCAGGCAGTAGGCAATAGGGGATAGGGAGTAGGATAGAATGGAAAGAACGTCAAAGATTTTAATATATGAAATTAAAAATAAATTCTCTAAAAGAATGATAAGATTTATTTTATTATTATTGATTTTCCTACTGCCTACTGCCTACTGCCTACACCCTGCCTTTAAAGACAGTGGCTGGGGCACACGTCCATGCGGTATGGGAGGCGCCTTTGTTGCTGTTGCAGACGATGCAAATGCTCCATTGTGGAATCCTGCAGGGATAAAATACCTAACCAGGCTTGAAGGAAATTTTATGTATGCTAAATTATATGCCGGTTTGGATGAAGTAGACCTTGGCCTTAATTATTTATCCTTTGTATATCCGAATTTAAAGGTCGGTTCTCTAAGAATTGGCTCTTTAGGTGTAAGCTGGGGAAATTTTATTTCTAAAAGCTTGTATAGAGAGGATACCGTTACCCTGACCTATGCCAAAGGAATGGATGAATTAATTCCGTTAAAAGGGATATCTGTAGGGATTAACCTGAAGTATCTAAATCATAGTTATACATTGGACAAACGAACGGAAGATGACCCTGTTTTTGAAGCAGGAAACTCTAAAGGCAGTATAACGGTTGATATAGGAACACTTGTAAAGTTTAATATATTCAACGAGGATTTTTCTGCAGGATTATCTATTAAAAACATTACACAGCCGGATGTCGGTTTGAAAACCACTGATAAAGTTCCGCTGGAATGGAGAACAGGCCTTTCTTATAGCATGCAGAATCTGTCTTTGCTAAACATAAACGAGACGATTTTTGCTGTTGATATTTCTTTGCGTGATGACGACATAAATCCTCATTTTGGATGTGAAAACTGGTTTCTTAGAAAGAAATTAGGATTCCGTTTTGGAGCGAACAATAGAGAGATTACAACAGGTTTTAGTTATAATAAAGAACTGTTTGATAAATTAGGTTTTCAGTTTGATTATGCATTTATATGGCCGCTTGAAATTAAAGAAACATGGGGCTCTCATCGTGCATCCATCAGTTTTCGTTTTTAATTACAGAGGTTAAAATGTTAAAAATAGCTTCAGAAAGGAAAAAAACTAAGTTATTAACCCTGTTTCTTTTATATGCACAAAATTCTACAAATGCAGATTATTTTCATAAACTAACTAACGGAATATTTTCTACTGTAGTACAAAAAGGATATAATCTACTTATAAGACAGCAGACTGCTGATGAAAAATTTAGAGATATACTATTAAGTTCCGATTCCGATGGTTTTATTATAATTGCACCCACACTCAATAGCTTCGTCATTAAGGAGTTGGAAATTACAAAAAGACCGGTAGTAGTAATAAATGGCCGTTCGCCATATCTGAACTGGGTAGATTTGGATAATATTTCCGCAGGGTTACAGCTTACGGAACATTTAATTAAGCTCGGCCATAAAGAAATCGCTTTTATTGGAGGCATCAAAAGCAACCTGAACACTCATGACAGATTTAAAGGTTACCAGCTTGCACTGGTAAAACACAGAATGGTTTTTGATCCCAACTTGGTTTTTTATGCAGATTATGAAAAAATAAAAGCATACGAACTTGTAAAAAATATAGACTCAAATAAAATGACAGCAATCTTTGCCTGTAATGATTTGATGGCTATCGGAGCAATTAACGCAATAAGGGAAAAAGGACTCAAGGTGCCGGAAAATATAGCCGTTGTCGGTTTTGACGATATTGAAATAGGAGAGTCTTTTTATCCGCCGTTAACTACCATCAGACAGCCGTTATCAAATATGGGTAAAATTGCGGTGGAATTATTAATAGAACAAATTGAAAAAATCAAAGGTAAATCAAAAGGAAAAAAAGTAAAAAATGTAGAACTTAAGGGCGAGTTGATTATCAGAAAATCCTGCGGAGCTAAACAATAAAGGAAAATATTTACATTATTTTGCAAACAAAAACTGTATTCGTATTGATATTGTTAATAATGTTAAGTGCTTATTGTAGATCTTATATGCAGGATGAGAAACTGGATTTTTATTATAATGAGTATAATGAATTAGGAATAAATATGCGATATAAACCCAGATTAAGTAAAAATATAAGTTTAATACAATACTTTGATGTAAATTCAGAAGACAACATACTCAGCGCCGGTATTGGAATTGAAGGAAAATCAGAGAAATTTATAATATCAGCAGAAGTTGCATCGTTAAACTATACCCCGTTGTTATCCGATTCTTTTCTTTTTAAAACATATATATCAAACAAACCGGATTATTCTAAAAAATTTTTACCATGGTTGGGTAGACAATGGACAATAGGAATCGGTTATGTTTATTTAGCGGAGCTCCATTCAAAATGGACTAGCGGCAATTTTCTTCCGAACAATCTTTGCACAGTATTTGGTAAAGGTAATTTATTTAAATACTATACACACGTCACTGGAAAAACATTTTTTAATTCAGAACTTGAATATTTTTGGCTTACAGGTTTTGAAATACCGAGCGATAAAATTAAGAATAAGCATTTGGAACTCAGAGGGGAACCATATGAAATAGACTGGGATTTGATAAATGCTATTTCCGATTTGGAAATAAACCCGATTTTAGGATTTAGTATCAACCATTCAGACAGACTTCAAACAGGATTATACTATGGTGCCGAGTATTCAATTGTTAGGGCCATAGAAGATGCAATTTATCATAACAGTGAGCGTACAATAATTAAATATCAGTATATTGAACCAAAAGTTTCATTTAATTTAGGAAAAGATATTAAAACCGATTTTAGTTATGTTTATCCCTTAGAATTACAGAAATATAAAGATGAAAACAAGATTTTTAGCTTCAATATGATATTTTTCAATAATCTATATAAGACCAGCTTTTTATATTCCTGTAATGAAAGCAACGACAAAAATGTTACTTTTCTTGCAGGAGTTGACTCTCATAAATACAATTTATCTATGTATTCCAATGTTGAATCCAATCCTGACCAGAAAACAAATTCAACTATCGGCATAAGATTTTCTACGCCTTTTTTGGGATTTTCTCCGGGAATTAACCCGAATGAATATAAACCTAAACAATATACAGAGTTTGATAATCCGGCGTCCAGAGTATACAGCTCTTCACAGAATGATTTAGATGTTGTTCGTAATCTTTCCGATAATACTTTTTCCGAAACCGTTCGAAGTCTTAATACTCCGGATAAAGTAAGGATATATACCAATGTATATTTTAAATACATGAAAAGTAACAAATCAGTTCCTATTCCACCGGAAGAAGTTTTCGCTAACGGCGGCGGCGATTGTGACGAACAAGCCCGGTTCCAATCCTATGTTTTGAGAAAACATGGATACGAATCCTATGTTTTAACATATAGTGCACGACCGTCATCACACGGTATATGCATCTATAGAGACAAATCTTCAGGTAAATGGAATGCTTTAGAATATGGTGGGGAATACAAGGTGGAGGCATCAAGTATTGAGGACTTAATTTCAAAGATAGAACCTGCCTATTATGAATATAGGTTAAATAATCCGGAAGATGATTATGAACGTTTAAATTTCAACAGAAGCCTTTCAATTAGATATATTCAGCAATGGTTCTGGGAAAAAGACGAAGTTAGGCCATAAAACATTATGAATAGTTTTTTCATTAAGTTAAATAATAAAAAAATAATCGGAATTATAACAGCGGTATTCCTGATTTCAACACTGGTATCCGCTGCGACAATCCAGGTGGGTAAAGCCAGTTATACGAATGTTCTGCAGCCGGATGAAGCAGGTCCTCCTATAACCATTTACAAGACCTCTAATCTTAAAAGACCCATTCCCTCAAACGAGTGGTGGACTTCTTTACTATCAGAAACTTTTTCTGCTACACAATTTCCGCATCCGTTAAGTTTTTTGTGCCACGAAACCGGACTATCCATTGGTCTGCCTGCTGCACCTACAATATTCGGTGATGATAATAAAGCACTGCTGTCCGATTATGTTGAGGACCTTACTGTAGAAGCGCTTGTTGCAGGAAGTACTATGAAATCCACATTAACTCGTGCTGACGGATATTCTGATTGGACGGTAACAGCATACTGGAGCAACGATGGTTCGGAGTACTTTAAAGCAACCTATGGACACGGTTTGCTTTTTGTATATTTTGAGTTTTCAAATAACGCCCAGCCGGTAATAACATTTCCCGGTACACACGAAGTGTTTGATGAATACGGCGGCACAGGTTCAGGCCCTGTAAAAACCGACCATTTTGGCGTAAAGACAAATGGTAAGTATTATGGAATTTTCGCTCCTGCCAACTCAACCTTTACCTTAACAGGAAGCGATATCAAAATAGAGTTGCCTGCCAACGAAAGATATCTATCAATAGGTATAATGACAGCTCAGTCTGACTTAGCCGCCTGGTACCAGCACGCATATGCATTTGTAACAGACACAAAAGTCAGCTGGGATGTTGATACTGAAAAGTCAAAGGTTACAACTACTTTTGAAGTTACCACACAAACAAAACGTAAAAACCAGGCAACAACACTAATCTCACTTTATCCGCACCAGTGGAAAAATCTAAAAAACAGTATTTCATTTATGAACCAGACATTTTCTACTATCAGGGGTACAATGAAGGTTGCCTCTTTGAATAGTTTCCAGGTAGAACACAACTTTCATGGAATTATACCATTCCTTCCTGACAGGGGTAGTTATAGAAAGAGTTATCTTAAATCGCTTGTTAGGTTAAAAAGGTATTCGGAAATTGACGGAGAAGATACCTACTGGCAGGGTAAAGGATGGGGTAAGTTCGCAATGCTTATTCCGATAGCAGACGAGATTGAGGATATAGAGTCAAGGGATATTATGATTTCAAGGTTAAGAACCCAACTCATAAGATGGTATACCTTTACTCCGGGAGAAACCTCACGCTATTTTTGTTACAATTCTCAATGGGGAGGATTGATTGGTTATAATCCGATTTATACATCGGAAAATTTCACTGACCAGCACTTTCATTACGGCTATTTTATATATGCAAGTGCGATACTGGCACTCTATGACCAGGAATTTATTACTGATTACGGCGGAATAATTGATCTTATGATTCGTTCTTTTGCTTCACCGTACAGGGATGATACAATGTTTCCTTTCCTTAGAACATTTGACCCGTACGAAGGTCATTCCTGGGCGAGCTGGGAGGGAAAGGACCAGGAGTCCTCTTCGGAAGCAATGAATGCATGGGCTGCTATATACCTATGGGGACTAATAACCGATAATGATACATTCAGGGATTTAGGTATATGGGGTTATGTAACAGAGTATACAGCGATACGTGAGTATTATTATGATATTGACGATGATAAGTACGGTACAGAGTATCCGTTCAATATGGCAAGTATTATAAGAGGAGAAAAAGTAAGTTATGCAACACATTATAGTACCGCTGCCCGGGATGTACATGCCATACAGATGCTACCTTTAATGCCTACTATGCTGTATCTCGGATATGACACGGAATACGCCCGTGCGAATTACGAGGCAAAAGTTGCATTTGAGACACAAACAGGTGCTTCGTATGATGATGTAAAGGGTTCCGAACATACCTTTTTTAAATTCCGGGCGCTTTATGAACCCGAAGCTGTGCTTTCGGCATATTTAAGCCATGCTGGTAGTCTTGACGATAGTATGAATACAAGGGCTTTTACATATCACTGGATATGTAATTTTGTCAACATGGGTAAAGTGGACACAACTGTATATGCAAATAATCCTTCCTTCAATGTTTTTGATAAGGACGGCACCAAAACCTATGTGAGTTATAATTCTTCAAATACAAAATCTACTGTATGGTTTTATCGCAGAGAAGATGATAAATTGCTTGGTTCGCTTACAGTAGGTCCGCATTCAATGAGAGCAACGAATATTCTTGACCCGGCACTTGTTATTGATTCTTCGGTAAGTAATACATTTGCAGGTGATTTCGGAACGTGGGATGCATCTTTAAGTATACCCTCTGGAACGTTTTCCGAAAATGTAACGGTTGCTATGTCAAGCGTTACTGTTACTAGTTCCGAAGACAGTACTATTAAAAAGACAGAGATAAACCTTGAAATAGCTATAAACAAAGCATTACAGCCGGCAAAAGAAATGGTTATAACAATAAATTACAGTGATGCTGATGTTTCAGGGCTTGATGAATCAATGCTGGTTTTTGGAAGATATGACGAAGCTTCTTCGTCATGGATACCTCTTGAGACGAATGTCTACCCCGAACAGAATTGCCTGGTCAGTAAAATAAATCATTTTTCAAAGTTTGCGGTATTTCAGAAAGATTCTTTGTCAAATCTGAACAGTGTGATAGTATACCCGAATCCGTATAGGCCGGGTTCTGGCGGTGCTTTTGACAGAACAGGAGGGATTGTTTTTAAAAATATTACACAGGGTGCGGAGATAAAAATATTCAATATAGCAGGTGAAAAAGTTTTTAGCTCGGGGTCAATCGGAAGCAACAATTTATATGAATGGAAAGCGGTAAACGATTCCGGCAGCAAAGTCGCCAGCGGAGTTTATATTTATGTTATTACGGACCCGCAGGGACAAATACAAAAAGGAAAGTTAGCAATTATCAGATGAATAACAATTATAAATTACAAAGTATAAATGCTAAATTGAAACGGATAGGAAAAATCCTTTTTTGTACATTTATAATTTATAATTTAGCATTTAGCATTGTTTTTTCCGCTAACCTTGCTCTGAATAAACCTGTGTTCGCTTCTTCGGCATTTAGTGGATCAGCAGAAGATGCTATTGATGGAGATGGTGGCACCAGGTGGGAATCCGTACACAGTGACCCTCAATGGATTAAAGTGGACCTGGGAGATGTATATACCGTTAATAAAGTGACAATTACATGGGAGACCGCATATGCAGACGCATACCAGATTCGCGTTTCTACGAATAATATAGATTGGACGGTTGTATATTCAACGGATAGTGAAAGTGATGCAAACGGCCTTGTTGATGTTATAACGTTTTCTGATACTGATGCACAATATGTTGTAATGTATGGAACCCATAGGGCAACAGGGTACGGGTATTCAATCTATGAGTTTTATGTTTCCAGCGGTTATGGGAATATAGCACTCAACAAAACCGCCACCGCATCTTCAGTACAATCTGTTGTTGCCGCAGTTGATGGAAATTTGGGTTTAGGATGGGAGTCTAAGCATGAAGTAGACCCGCAGTGGATATATGTAGACCTGCAATCTACGTATACAATTAACGAAGTGGTTCTGATATGGGAAGCAGCGTATGGAAAAAGTTATCAGATTCAAGGTTCATCTGACGCTAATATATGGTGGGAGAATTTATATTCTACTACTTCGGAAAACGGTGGTGTTGATACCATAATATTTTCGTCTACCGATACCAGATATTTACGAATGTATGGTACGGAAAGAGGGACTGGATGGGGTTATAATTTGTTTGAGTTTGAAGTTTATTATGATATTGTGTCTCCCGCAGGCATATCGGATTTAACGGCACTCTATGGTTCCGACGACGGCGAGGTCGTGCTGAACTGGACCGCCCCCGGTGACGATGGGACAGTCAATAATCTGACAGGCACATTCAGAATAAAATATTCAACTGTGGCGATAATCAAGTCTGATGATTTTGACGACCCGCCTTCAAACTATGCGGTTACTACTGTAGACATCTCAACAGCATCACTTACACCATTAACCGCCTGCACTACAACATTATATACTCTGGAAGCAGGGGCATCATACTGGTTTGCCATAAAGACACAGGATAAAAATGATTACTGGTCGGTATGGAACTCATCCCATGATGACACTAATGTCAACACAGAGCTGTACAGTGCAGCACAGGATCTTGCGCCACCGGCACCCACAGGAGTTACAGCTCTTGCAGGCAATACGCAGATAAAATTAACATGGATGCCTGTAACAGGTGAGCCGGATCTGTATCAATACGAAGTCTGGTGTGACAGTACAGACGTTTATGATTTCAGCGATACTTTTCTCGTTGGAACAACGCTGCAGGCATACACGACATTTTATCATACAGGACTTACAAACGGCTGTTCATATCTTTACCGGATAATAACAGTTGATAAAGGCACGGATGATGGTTTCGTAGGTACAACACTAAAAAGCGGTTATTCGGATACTACAGTAAGTACTATGCCTTATCTCAGTGTGCCTTTACCTCCTACAGGGTTCAGCGGAGTAGCCCAGTCGTCAACAAAAATAAAATGGAGCTGGACTGATAATGCATCAACAGAAGACGGATTTGAGATACGCAGTGATACGGACGGAGTAGTAATTGATAGTGCAACGTTGGCGACCGAGATTCCCGGGATAGGTGGAGGAAGCGGCGGGACTACTTTTTGGCTTCAGATCGGTTTGACTGCCAATACATCTTCGCATGTACAATATATACATTCTATAAATAATTACGGACTGAGTGAGCCCACGACTGATGCGACAGCGCCGGTGTGGACGTTAGCAAATAAGGCAAATGATTGTGATTTTACTGATGTTTATATAACCACCATAACACTGGATTGGACCGAGAATAGTAATCCTACGTATACACACTGGGGAGTATCCATATCTACGGACGATTTTGTTACGAATACAAGTACTCCTATAGCGTATAGTGACAATCTTACCGAAACAACAACAACCTTCTATAGTTTGTCTGCAAACTGTACATATTCATTCCGAATATATTCGTACAACGAGGATGAAATAAATGACTGGTACTATGAAGCAGGTAGTACATCCACGTTTATAGAGAAAGCGACAGGAGTGGAGTTCACAGTATATGCCACGTCCATATCAGCCCGTCCTGCCGGAACATTTACGGATATAACGAA
>JAFGLF010000060.1 GCA_016928195.1 Elusimicrobiota bacterium | reverse complement strand
TTGACGGGAATATAGAGACCAGGTGGGCGTCCGCCAGTTCAGACCCGCAGTGGATATATTTCGATTTAGGAATAATAAAACAATTTAATTTGATAACTATACAATGGGAAACTGCTTACGGAAAAGAATACGAAATACAGATTTCAAATAACGCACAAAACTGGAAAACTGTTTTTAAAGAAAATAATGGTGACGGATATAAGGATAAAATATTCACAGGGGAACAGAGGGCAAGATATATCAGGTTATATGGAATAAAAAGAGGAACGGAATGGGGATATTCAATATACGAGTTCAAAATAGAATATGACAATGAGATTCCTTTAAAACCTTCCGGTATATCAGTTCAGTCGGGAGATTCTGCATTATTTATTGACTGGAATGATAATGTGGAAAATGATTTGATTGGATATAATATATACCGTTCATCAGAGAAGGATGGGAAATATAAAAAGATTAACGAACACTTTGTTACAGGTTCAAGGTATATAGACAGGACGGTAGAGAACAAAAAAAGATATTACTATTATGTACAGGCAATGGATTATGCCTGGAATAATAGCCGTATATCGGAAAAAGTATCTGCGATACCCGAATCAGGCGGTTCTGATTTTTGTGCAACAATCAGAATAAAATCAAAAGAGCTCGGTAAAATAAATCCCGTTCTCTGCGGCAGTCAGTCGCAGGAGTTTCGCGGAGGAGATGTTAACCGAACCGGCAGCCGGTTTGGCTGGGGCGTATGGGACAGTATCAAAGGCCATAGCATACAGGAAGTCATTAATCTCGGAAAAGATGCAGGTTTGCGTACTTTGCGTTTAATAGGAATGTGGCACAAGTGGATAGAATGCGTCAGGATTCCCGGCAAAACAAGACGCACAAAATTCGGTGTTGACGAATGGATGGAGGTATGCAGGCAGTTAGGGGTGGAACCAATAATATGTTATGCCAATATTGAATATGATGATATAACCGAACTACTGGGCCTTATAGAATACCTTAACAAAGAAGCCGATTTAGAGTTTATAGATAAATTAAAATCACTGTCATCAGGAGAGATAGAAGAAAAAAGAGAGGAAATTTACCGTAAATATGTCCTTGATAGAAACGGCAAGATTAAATGGCCTAATCTGCGTGCATTAAACGGAAAAATAGAACCTTACAAAGCAAAATATCTTGAATTCGGCAATGAGACATATTTACTTTTGACTCCCCAACAATATGTTTCTAAATATCTTCCTTATTATGAAAAAATAAAAAAAATTGATCCGGATATTCTAATAGGTGCTCCTCTGGACTTTAGAATCTGGAGTGAAGCAGCATGCCAGAAGATTAAGGAAAAAATAGATTTTGGCGTTATACATATTTATGGTTTTCTTAATGTAGATTTAAGTAAAATATCCGTTAAAGATATGTTCAGAACCTTTCTTGCTTCACCCGGATTAGCCGATAAAAGACACATTCAGGATATACTCCGGATTTTAGAAAAAAATTCCGGTAAAAAAATTCCTGTATTTATTACAGAATTCAATTCAGGGCTTATGCGTCCTGATATAGGCAGACATTATTTTTTTTCTCTTGGAAATGCTCTGGGTAATGCCGAACTATATAAAACATTTATGTATTTAAAGGAAAATATAATAACTACCAATTATTTCTGGTTTATCAACGGTTATTACGGGTTTATAGCAAATTGTCCCTGGCGTCAATGGGAGAAACCGGAAAACCTGTATAACCCTTATTATAAACGCCCGAACTACTATGTTTTTGAATTTTACAATAAACATTTTGGTGATTATTTACTGGACACCGAAGTAAACTGTGAAGAATACGATTTTGAAAAGCTTTCCCAATATTTAGCCTGGGCACAAAAAAGGAGTGAACCGATAGGTCCTGATTTGTTAAAGGATATTGAATGGCAGGTATGGGACCTTCCAGGAGTGAAGGTAACAAAGGGACCCGTTTTAAGAATTGATTTTGATAATTTAAAAGATAATAACTATTATCATACATTTAAATATTGTCCGGTTGAGCCGAATACTTTTTACAGAATTTCCGTTTGTATGAAATCTGCTGGTTTAAATATGCCTATAGGTGCACCGGGTTTTAATATTGACCTGCATGAAAACGTTGAATGGAAAGATGTAGAGTGGACTGCTAGTACGGGAGGCCTGTCGTATGACTCGGATGAATGGATTTACACGGAAGGCATATTCCCGACTTTTGATAAAACCAAAGAACTTAAAATAAATATAAGAAAATTCGGACATAAACTACCTTTAAAAGGAACCATCTGGGTAAAAGATCTTAAACTGCAGAAAGTAAAACCTGAAAGTCTGATGATTCCTTATCTTTCAGTCAATGCTTCAAAAAGCAAAGACGGTAAAAAGGTATATTTAATTGTAATTAACAAGAATTTGGATGAGGATATAGATACCAATATTATAATAGACGGTTTTAAACCCCAGGGCACAGCACATATTCGTACATTATGGTCAGATAAAATAGATGCGACAAACGAAGAAGGTAATCACGATAATGTAAAAGTATATGAAGAAGAAATGAAATATTCAGGCAATAAATTAAAAATAAATTTCAAAAAACACTCTTTAACAGCCGTTGAGCTATATTGATAAATAAACATAGAATTCGTCACTTGTAACTTGTAATTTGTAACTTGTAATTTGTAGTTAAGAGGGGGATATTAAGATGAAAAAATATCTGTTAACGGTTTTGTTACTTGTAATTTCTGTTACTGCGGGTTTGGCTGCTTCGGATATTAAAATCGTGAAAGCA
>JAFGLF010000008.1 GCA_016928195.1 Elusimicrobiota bacterium | reverse complement strand
CTATTTCTATTGCCCAGTATCACAGCTTCGGCTATGCAGGCATTTACATTTTCTAAATTTCTGTAAAAGGCATTTTTCAGGCAATTATAAAGTCTGCTCCTAAAAATAAATATTTTATATCCCGGGCTGCTGCAACTGATTTTTTTTGCATCATAATACCCGGCTTTAAAAAATATTTCTTTATTCTCCTGCCTTCCGGATTTTAAGTTTTTTAAATCAGTCTCTTTAAAGCTGCCTTTTATTCTTAGATAGTCGTCCCTTGATATAAAACTGCCCGATGCATTATTTAGTTTTATAACCACATGCTCCCCGGCTTCAAGAAAACCATCCGGATCTCTACCGGAATCATAAATAAATATTTTATCCATGGCCAGCGTAAAATTTAAGTTCCCGTAACTTCTTGAAGGGTGGTCCGATACTCTGCCGTATATTACACTAAAGGTACCGCTGTTATCCGCAGCTGAATTTTCATTCTTGTAGATGGCTGAAATTGTACTTTTAGTTTCTCTAAAATCATATATCCTGATAATTGAATTTCCAATAAAAAACAAAATCAAAAATGGGATTACAGTGGTAATAAACAACCCTGTATTTTTCTTCTCTGAATCAGGCGGAGATTTGCTCTCGGGCAGAAATTTACAGTCATTTTCGGTGTCTTTTTCAAATTTTTTTTCGTTAAGAAATCCAGAAGAATTTTTTTCCAATAAAAATCTTCCGGCTGCTATAATTTCAATAATCAGAAGCACTGCTACAGCCGTAACCCCGGCTGCGGTCATGTATATATTACATGGATTAGAAATACCTCCCGTGTATACTCCTGCAGTTAATCCAAAGGCCCAGAAAAGATAGTAATCATTGCATAGAAATAATATTATTTTTCTTTTTATCTCTTTCAAATTGAAATAAATTTACTGATTTCCTCATATTTTTTTTCCCCGATGCCTGTTACATTTTTTAATTCCTCTTTTTTCTTAAATGACCCATTTCTGTTTCTGTATTCAATTATACTCCGGGCAATTACCGGGCCCACTCCCGGCAGTGTCTCGAGCTCCTTCAGGTTTGCCGTATTAATATTTACAATTCTATTATCAGAAGAGTAGTAATCATTGGAGAAATTATCCGTAAGAAAAAGAGAGCTGCCGCCGGTAATTTCTTCCCTGGATGGAACATAAATTCTCTGGCCGTCAATTACGGGCTGTGCCAGATTAATAATCTCAGGACAGGCATTTTCATTCTGGCCTCCTGCTATCTCCAGTAAATCTATTATCCTTGCTCCTTCATCAACCTCATAAACACCCGGATTTTTAACCGCACCGCATATATAAACTTTTATCATATCAGTTTTTTTGTCCGGGTTTAAAGCATCACCACCGGTATCTTCTACATTTCCCATACTACCGTCAGTCAAGTGTCCGTCTTTATTTTCATACAATGTTATTGCTTCGTTGATTTCTTTATCAGCCCCATCAAGTCCGGTTTCCATAATCCCGTCTGATCCATTGCCGGCAGTATTAATTTCCGGATAATAACTTTTTAGAATATTTTCTTTCCTTTTTATTTCAATCCGCATATTTATATATATTATGGCAAATGAAGCTACTGTAATAACGAGCAGGACTATTACTGAAATGTATGGATTCTTCCCTTTTTTATATTTTATCTTATCAATAAGGAATCTTAATTTACTTATTATCTCCTTCATATCCTAAAAAACTTATATAAGCTGCATTAACTTATATTAGAATATTTATATATTTGTTTATATATGTAATTACACTATAGCATAAAATAAATCGATAATAAAGCAAAAAAATAAATAAAAATAACAGTTAACATAATAAGGAATCCTGATACAATAATTAGAAGTTATAAAGATTCTTAAAACAGAGGAGCAGGCTATGGTAAAAGAAATATTAATACTGATAGAAGACGGGTTCAGGGATGAGGAAGTTATATATCCGTATTACAGGTTTAAGGAAGCCGGTTATGATGTCAGAGTTGCCGGTCCGGAAGCCGGAAAAGAATATACAGGCAAATTCGGCGTGCCCATGAAATCAGATCTTTCCGCCGCACAGGTTAATCTTGACAGCACAGCAGCTGTAATTATACCGGGAGGAAATGCACCGGATAAAATGAGGGTCAATAAAGATATGGTCGATCTTGTTAAGAAGATGAATCTTCTGCAAAAAGTCATCGGGGCAATATGTCATGGCGGATGGATGCTTGCCGAAGCCGATGTTATAAAGGGCAAGAAAGTTACCAGTTATATATCAATAGCCACTGATTTAAAAAACGCCGGAGGTGAGTACCTGGACAAGGAAGTTGTGGTGGACAGCAATCTCGTCACATCACGTGCTCCCGGTGACCTGCCTGCATTTTGCCGGTCAATTCTTGAACTCCTTCAGGATACATAACAAGAAAAAAAAAGATATAATATAAAAAGGTTTCCCCTGCTTTATGCTTTGATTTATTACTCTTTACCTATTTCACCACAATATTAACAAGCCTGTCGGGTACAACTATTTCTTTTATTATCTCCCTGCCGTCGGTAAACTTTCTGACTTTTTCTGATGAGAGAGCATATTTTTT
>JAFGLF010000059.1 GCA_016928195.1 Elusimicrobiota bacterium | reverse complement strand
ATTTATATCAGAGGGCTACAATTTACCTTTAACAGCAACGATAGGAGCAGGATACAACATAAAGAATGCGGTGACACTGGCATTGGACATAAAGAGGAAGATATATGACCAGAAGACAGAGATAAGCTTTGGGACAGAGTACAGTCCTATAAGTATGCTGGATTTAAGGTTAGGTTATTTAAAATCGTTCAATGTTCAGAGTTCAGGGTTCAGAGATTTAAAAGGGCTGGGTGGAGGGCTTGGAGTTAGAATCCTAAATTTTTCCACTGACTATGCATTTGTACCCTACGGCGACCTCGGCAATACACATCGTTTAAGCTTTAGTGTGAAATTTTAGTTTAGCCAGATTTAGAAAAAATTATCTCAAAAGATCTCTAAAAAAATTAATGTAAAATTGATATAATTTGGAGCTTGTCTGGAGTTTCTTGTCGGGAAAAAGTGAAAAGAAAAAAAGTCAGATAATACACTTGACATATATAATGAGTATATTGTAATATATATGTGTTGCAAACGATTGCAGTTATTTTTTAATATGGGAGGATGGAGCATGGTTAGAAAAGGTTCTGGCTTGGTTGATGGTTGGGTTAGATGTGCGGGTTTTTTGTTCTGTATGCTGTTCATGGCTATCGGAACAAATTTGTTTATGGCAGGTGAGGTTTCTGCCGCAGACGCTTTTTATGATACCTTTAATGACGGAGAGAAACCCAATAATATGGGTGGTAATTCTGGTTCTATGGCAGATGCCACTGCTTCCTGTAGCGATGCCTTTACGGAGGAAGCAGGTACTGCAAATGAAGGTGAATGGGCATTAAAACTAGTATATAATCGTGCAAGTGCTTGGGCAGGTTATTGGAGTTTTACAAAAAGCGACCAGTCGGGCCGTGATTTGAGCAGTTACAGTTATATATCTTTTTGGGCAAAAGGCACCGCCGGCGGAGAAAAGTTTAAAATAGAGCTCCAGGATACAAGTTATGTTTCCCAGAAAGCCAACATTACATCTTATTCAGGTTTTGAAAACGGCATATCCTCCACAACTTTTGAAAACATAGTAATACCGTTATCTGACTTTCCTTCAGTAAATAAATCAAACCTTAAGCAGGTAAATATAATTTTTGACCAGTCCCCGGACGCCAGTACCATATATATAGATGATATTAGATTTATTACAAACTCTACTCCTGATCCATATCCAAATACACCGACACTCACAGACCCTGGAGTTTCTGACGATAACGGGAACTATCTTGTTGAGTGGTCTTCTGAGGCAGCAAGCGGAGCTACTATTTACGAACTCTGGGAGTCAGAGGATATAGATTTCCCTGTTGCCACCGTGAATACTTACTGGCCCAGTGCACCTGAAGAAAGAATGTTTAAAACAGAGGATGCAACATATTATTATAAGGTTCGTTCATGGGCAGATGTACCAGAGTCAGACGGCGTTTCAAGCCAGTGGAGCAATATTGTAGATATGAACGTAACTATTGTTGTTGAACCGCCTGCTGCTCCGACATTATCCGACCCGGGTACCACGGACGACAACGGTGCCTATTTTGTGGAGTGGTCAACGGTAACAAACGGTGTTTACTATGAACTATGGGAAAGCCTTAATTCCAGTATGCCGGAGTCAGAATATGATTCAGGCAATAATTATTGGCTTTATTTAACAAACAGTCAGCTTATAACTCATAGTCAAAACAACACCTATTATTACAAGGTGCGTGCGTGGGATGATCTTCCGCAGAATGACGGTATACACGGTGATTGGAGTAGTATTGAGGATATGAATGTGGTAATTGCATCTACGGCTCCTACGACACCTGTATTGACAGACCCGGGAGATACTGACGACAACGGTAATTATACGCTGCAATGGTCAACTTCTACCGGAGCAGCTCTTTACGAAATCCGTGAAAGTACAGACTCTGAAATACCGGAATACTACGACCCGACGAGAGTAACTTATTATACAGCCAATACATATATAAATATACTTAAAGCAATAAATGCAACTTACTATTATAAGGTTAGAGGCTGGTCAGATACGCCGGAGAATGACGGAATGCCAAGTGAATGGAGTAATGATGAGAGTATATGTTTGACCATTGAGGTTACTCCTCCTGATACGCCGACACTTACTTATCCTTCTGGCGAAACCTCTTCATTAAACGTCAATACCAAGATTGAGTGGACTGATGAGGGTGCCAGCGGTGCAGGTATTTATGAGTTATGGGAATCTACAAATTCCGATTTCTCTACATCTGTCAGTTACTACTGGGAAACCGTTCCGTATTTATGGAGATATTACACAACAAGCAATACAACTTACTATTATAAAGTCAGGTCATGGACTGCACCGCCTGAACAGGATGGACAGACCAATTTTGCATTTAGCGGTACTGAAGCGCTGTATGTAAATTATGAAGCGGTTGACCTTGATTATTCCGATTTGGAACAAAAAGCATTAGAACTTGCCCAGGTGGATTTTGAGGAACCTTATGCGCCCTCTATTCCCCAGTTAGACTTTAATCCAAACAAATATGAAGAAGGTTTGGTATTTGAGGAAGAGGTAGCAATAAAAGGTGATAGAATATATGATGATGCTATCTGGTGGATAGAGTTAAGGCCGCGTGCAGGATATGCCAAAGACCCTATAGATGCAATTTATCTATACGATGATGTTCTTGGAAAATATGTAAAGAGAACATTTGTATTTGAGAATTATGATTACAGCGACCCGATAATCACACCCCCGATAGAAGTAGGCACCCTGCCCGACGCAGCCAAGGTAAACTGTGAAATAAAGGTAGGACATTTAGTTGAGTCGGTAAGCAACTGGCCTGAATTATATAACATAAGGGGAGCAGGTTATTTCAGATTTATATCCAATCCTCCGTTCCGTATGGGGGCAACATTCAGACCCCTTATACATCATAAGGATTCAAACAAATTGGATGCATGGGGTAATTATGAAGAATCGTATCCAAGAGTTAAAGAAGCATATTTCAGAATCCTGAGTTCAACAACAATAAATATGTCATTCCTTTTTGATTCTGTGTCGTTTACCGGGGCAGTAAGTATAGATTATAGTCCCGGATTACCGGCGTTTAAATATGTAAAAAGCCATATGTTCCCGAGGCGCGATATTAACATTGTTGACTTTTCTGAGGGAGACGAAAAACAGGAACGCGTCGGATTTGGCGGGTTCAGTTCAATGTTCTGGAAGGGAGAAGAGACTGATGTAGGAGACGAATGCCATGACTGCGACAACATAATAATAGGATATGATAACGACCAGGTCACGGAGTATAAATTTGATAAAGCAGGACCTCTGATTGAAGAGGACTATAATACAGATGAGACAAAAGCACCGGTCTTTTACCGCATGGAACAGCAGGACAAGTATGTAGTAAACTACCGCGAGTGGTGGGGCGGGGATTACGGCGACCGTTCGTCATTCAAAGTAGAAATTATTTCAGCACCAGCTAGCAATGACTTAAGGGTCAGGCTGCTGCAGTTCGGTACCAATGATGAATTTACAGACAATGTAGTTGTTCATTTTGGTATGCAGAGCAGTACGACAACAGAGCCTGAGGTAATAACAGCAACGACCAGTGTCACCGAAGGTATTTACGCGGAGTATACATTAACGGCAGACCAGCCGATAGTAGACTATGATGACTTCGAAGACAACGATATATCACCCAGGAAGACCTCGTTGGACTGGTGGAACTATGATGCATATTCGGACTTCAGTATTTCCACGGAACAGGCACACACAGGGACCCATTCTTTGAAGGTTCCGTATCAGAAGACCAGTGCGTGGCAGTGCCTGAATGCGGAGATATCAACAGAAACAGCGAGACGTGATATATCAGGTTCGAATTCGATAGTAATGTGGGTATACGGCGAGGAAGATATTTTGGCAAAACTGAAGGACATATATAACAACGAGTATGATATAGACACCAAGACAGCCGGTGACCCGAGCGGATGGACCAAGCTGACATTCACATATGACCATCTGCGGGACAACAACATAGACCTGACAAATATAGACCGGCTTATGCTGTTTATCGCACCCGGTGATTCAGGAGCGAGCGGAACAATATATATAGATGATGTATGCACAACATGGGTGGAAGAGTATCCGTTTGTATTTGATAATTTTGAAGACAACGACCTGACAGCGGACGGAAAATACGGAGTAGAATGGTCGGCCGGAGGCGAATATACATGTACAGCTACAACCCAGACGGTTCACAGCGGTGAGTATGCATTAAAGGTGGATTATGCCAAGACGGATTATGACCAGTATTTCAACGCATACATAAACAGGTACAAGTTCCCGCGTTTAAGAGACATTACAAGGTTCAATACTGTGGAATTCTGGGCATACGGTGAAGCTGAAATTCAGTTTAAAGTACAGACAGAGAATGTTTACACTCACACTTATCAGGAATATACAGTTGGAACTGCTACATCAGCAGCAGGTGAGTGGAATAATCTGTCTTTCAATTATAATAATAAGTACGGCGAGATGTTTGAAGAAGAGTTCAGGACGTTTAGGTTTGTTATTGACCCTGAAAGCAACAGCACCAGCGGTACGATATATATGGATGATATGAGGTATTCTAATACTGCTGATACTACCATACCGGATGCTCCTGTATTGGATCAGCCGGCGGATAATATTACCAGTACCGGCACATTTACTATTACGGGTAATGCAGAATCTCTGGCAGCAGTGGATATTTATATAAATGACGAGTACAACATAACCGCAGGTGTGTCCAGAGGTACGACACAATTTTCAGTTCCTCTGTATCTGTCAGGTATAAGCGACGGTTCACTTGAGGTTAAAGCAAAAACACGCGATGGCGGAGGCAATGTAAGTGTATACTCAAGTTCGATAACGATAGTTCGGGATACAACACCGCCCTCGGCACCGTCTGTGGACGACCTGCCGGCATCAACAACAAACAATATACTTGTTATTACCGGGACCGGCGAGCCCAACGGGACACTGATACCCGTAGTTTCGGTAGGAGAAAATTCGTGGGATCAGCCCGAGGTAACAATTGACGGGTCAGGTAATTTTACAGCTAATGCATATATATACGGTGATAATACTACATTTTATATTTCAGCATATCAGATAGATGTGGCTGGGAATCAGGGTGCGGAATCCTCACAGGATGAAATACTGTTAAACGATACTGTTCCGCCCGAAGCACCTTTGTTGGATACATTGTCATCAACTACGACAGCAAATATAGTTAAGATTACAGGAACAGCCGAGCCGAACACATATGTAACACCATATGTTACCAAGGATACAGACATCTGGAATCAGCCGGAGGTATGGGTAGATTACGACGGAACATTTACAGCATATGCATACATATATGATGATGGGAATGATTTCGGAGTATATGCGCAGTTACGTGATCCGGGCGGTAGTTACGGAGCTACCTGTGCAACGCAGACAATACATCTGAGCGACAACAATCCACCGAGACAGCCGATAATAGAGCGCCTGCCGAGCTGGTTCTACGGCTGGACAATGACAACAAATGTTAGTTCTATTACAATAACCGGTACAGCCGAGCCGAATACGCGGTTTATACCTATTGTGAAATTAGGTGAGACAGAGACGGAACAGCAGGAGGTAACAGTAGGGTATGACGGAGTATTTACTGCGACATGTGTGCTGACGAACGACGGTTCAACATATGATATATTGGGATATTGTAAGGACTGGGCAGGAATATCAGGACCAAAGTCTGATGCCGGAAACATCCATGACTTCAGCAATGACACGCAGTTCTCAGCAGATATATACGGGGATGTGGATATACTGGCGAAATTCAAGGACGGCAATGGGGATGAATCCGGAGATATAGGAACGGTATCAGCTACTGATCCTAATGGCTGGACACATGTAGTATGGGATTACAGTAGTGTTAACTGGTTAAGCTGTGATAGTAATGCTGTAACAGACATACTGTTCTTTATAGAACCCGGTGAAGGATATGCATCAGGTACGTTCTATATGGACAATGTATGGCTAGGACCTAATGCACCGCCTCAGGATTCCGGACAGATAATAGACAATTTTGATACCGGATACAGTATAACGGACGAACAGGGAGTGGCAGACGGTTCCTGGTGGACTTCTATGGGTGACAATAAGATAAATTTATATTATGAAGATACGACAGTCAGGGACGGAGTCGGAGCATTGAAGGTGGAATACGACAAGAAGGGCGATGCATGGGCATATTTCCAGGTTGGCGAACTTACTGATACTGGATTATACGATGCTGATGATTCCAAGGTATTGTATGATACAACGTCACCCAGCGAACCTACAGTTGTTTTATCTACTGGATATATAACGCATATAAACATGTGGGTTGACGGAACAGCGGAAGCAAATGCCAGGGTGTATGTAAAAGTAGAAGACCCTGACGGCGGAGTAAGGGAATATGATTCTGTGTGGGCAGATGGAAGCGGTAACTGGACAGCCTTTGCAGCACTGGTCAAGTATGATTACAGTCACAAAGACGGTGTATATAAGATATCGGCGTATCAGAAAGACCCGAGCGGCAATACGAGCAGTGAGTCTTCCCAGGAGTCGATTACTTTAGAAGAGTATATACCGTAAACCAGTTCTTTATAGACATAGCCGGGTTGCCGATTATGACTTTAGTTAATATTTGGCAACCCGGTTTTTTTGTTATTTGCAAAAAGTTGACAAGGATTGCTAATTTTTATATAATAATATAATATAAAATGAATATTCCTTTTATTGAAAAAATCAGATCAGACATACCAAATCAACTGCTTGAAAAAATACCTGCCAAATTTGCCTGCAGATATAAGGTATTGCCTATAAAGGAAGAAAACGGTACAATAACCGTAGTAATAAGCGAACCCTTTGATATTCATATTATTGATGATATCCGCTTAATGCTTAATTGCAGAATAAAAGTGTTCAAAAGTTCCGAAAAAGAAGTACAGAAAGCATTGAGAAAATACTACGGAATCGGTGCCGAGACCATTGAACAGATGGCGGATAATGAAAGAATAGCAAAGGAACAGTATAAGGTTCCTGAGAAAGACAAAGTTTCGCCTGAATCTGTTTCTGAAGATGCTTCTATTGCTAAATTAGTCAACCAGATTATTAATGATGCTTTTCATAATAATGCTACAGATATTCATTTTGAGCCTTTTGAAGAAGACCTGATAGTTCGGTACCGTATTGACGGAGTACTGCATAAGATTTCAGTTCCGGATATTATTAAGCAGTTTCAGAATTCGATTATTTCAAGAATAAAAATTATGGCTGATATGAATATAGCCGAAAAAAGAGTTCCTCAGGACGGAAGAATAAAGTTCAGAATAGGCAAAGAGGATATTGACCTGCGGGTTTCTACTATACCGACGCTGTTCGGCGAAAGTATAGATTTAAGAATTCTTCCCAGAAGTCATATGATGTTAGGGCTGGAGCAACTAGGATTGGATGAGGAGTATTTAAAGAAGATAGAATTACTGATTAAGAGACCGCACGGGATTATCCTGGTAACCGGTCCTACAGGTCACGGCAAGACAACGACATTATATGCGTGTTTAAGTAAAATAAATTCTGTTGATAAGAAAATAATTACCGCAGAGGACCCTATAGAATACCAGTTAAAAGGCGTCAACCAGATACAGGTTCATCCCAAGATAGGTTTGACTTTTGCAAACGGCCTGCGTTCTATATTGAGACATGACCCGGATGTTATTATGGTAGGTGAAATCCGTGATTTTGAAACTTCGGAGATTGCTATAAGGTCTTCGTTGACGGGGCATCTGGTTTTCAGCACACTTCACACAAATGATGCTTCCGGTGCCATAACCCGCTTAATTGATATGGGGATAGAACCTTACCTGATTTCTTCGTCAATTGAAGCAGTGCTTGCACAGAGATTGATCAGACTGCTATGCAAGAACTGCAAGAAGAAATATAAACCGGATAAAAATATTCTTGAGAAGATGGGCATTGATTCAAAGTACAGCGGACCGTTTTATAATGTAGGTCCGGGCTGTGAGGAATGCAGGAATACGGGTTATAAAGGACGAACGGGAATTTTTGAATTGCTTATTCTTGATGAAAATCTTAGGAATCTGATACTGGACAGGACCTCCACAAATATAATAAAGCAGAAAGCGATTGCTTCGGGAATGAAAACCTTAAGAAATAACGGATGGACAAAAGTAATTAAAGGGCTGACCACCGTCGAAGAAGTAATGAGAGTAACTCAGGAAGAAGATATGGTTTAGTGAAGGTATTCGCTTATGCCAGTTTTTACCTACCGCGCAAAAAATATGTCAGGCGAAGTATTATCCGAAAAAATGGAAGCAGATAGTGTTAAGTCTGTAGTAAGTAAACTGCGTTCCAGCGGATATTATCCTGTTTCGATCGAATCGGATATTCAGCCTCAATTTATTTTAAGAGGAATCCGCAAGGGAGATGTAATACTTTTTACCCAGGGACTGTCCGATTTGATTAGTAACGGACTGTCGCTTGCAAAAAGTCTGAATGTTTTATCCCGGCAGAACGAAAATAGGGCGATGAAAAACCTTATATCGAATATAGAGAAGGATATCAAGGAAGGAAGTTCCTTTGCCGATGCATTAATGCTGTACCCCTCTTTATTTTCAGATTTGTATATAGGTATGATCAGGGCAGGCGAATCTTCAGGATTACTTGAGACTGTTCTTATTAGGCTTTCAGAGTTTTATGAAAAAGAACAGGAAATTATAAGTAAAATTAAATCTGCACTTGCCTATCCTGTGGTTATGTTTTTTGTTGGTATAGGATGTGTTTTATTTCTTATAACTTTTGTTATTCCTAAATTTATTATAATGTTTCAGGATATAGGACAGATTCTTCCTTTGCCTACAAGGATTATTATAACCTTAGGTAATTTTATGAAAGATAAATGGTGGCTGTATCTTCCGGTCATTCTGGTGCTGGCTGTTTTTTTTGTTAAATTCGGTAAAGGAAAAAAAGGCAAGATTTTTTTTGATGAGCTCAAGCTTAAACTGCCTGTTTTTGGGAACCTGTTCAAGAAAGAGATGGTTTCCAGATTTGTAAGAACTTTCGGTGTTTTGCTTTCTAATGGGGTGCCGATCCTGGATGCACTAAAAATGACAAAGGATACTATAGGCAATACCATATTTGCCGATGAAATTGAACAGATTTATGTTAGCGTAAAAGCGGGCGGAGGACTGATTGAACCGTTAAGAAAAAGCAATATTTTTCCTCCGGTAGCAGTGGATATTATTGCTGTAGGTGAAGAGAGCGGTGATTTGGTTAAATCCCTCCAGAAAATCGGGGATTCCTATGATAAGAAAATCGAATATAATATTAAAACACTGACTTCGCTCCTGGAACCTATAATTATTCTTATAGTCGGCATAATGGTTGGATTTGTTGCTATCTCCATGCTGCTGCCGATATTTCAAATGAGTTCGGCTATATATTAAGGAGGATACTATTATGAATAATAAAGGATTCACGTTGATAGAGATAATGCTTGTAATAGTAATTATCGGTATTCTTGTCGGTGTTGTTCTGCCGCGTTTAACCGGCCGTAGTCAGGAAGCACGCATATCAGCTGCAAAACTGCAGATACAAACCGTATCCCTGGCTCTTGATGCATTTGAAGCAGATAACGGAAGGTTTGCTACAAATGAAGAAGGACTTTCTGCTTTATTGGTGAAGCCTGACAATATTAATAACTGGAAAGGACCTTACCTGAAAAAGAAGGTTATTAAGGACCCCTGGGGTAATCCGTATATATATGTTTCTCCTGGTATACACAATAAAGATTACGACCTGAAATCCTATGGTCCTGACGGTGCAGATGGCGGGAGCGACGATATTACAAACTGGGATGAAAAAGATTAACAGTAAAACAAGCGGATTCGTATTAATTGAACTGATTATTGTAGGTATTATAATCTCAATACTGTTTGCCGTTTCATGGCCTGTACTCAGCAGATTTTATTATAGCAATATACTTGAATCTGCTTCACGCGATATTGTTTCGACCATAGTATATGCCAGGGACATGGCGGTTATAAAAAGATTAAATTATAAATTAAATATTAATACCATTGATAACAGATATTGGCTGTCTGTGGAGAATGATCCGTCGGGTTCCCCGGGGGAATATCGGGGTTTGGACCATTCACTTGGCAGAAAACGAATCTTAGATGAAAAGATTCATATAAAAGAACTATCATCTCCTTCTGTTGTTTTTCAGCCGGACGGAACAATGGAACAGTTTTCCCTTTGTCTGGAAAATAATAAAGGAGAAAAACATGTAATCAAGCTCAGTATGGCAGGGAATATTAAAGTCGTTACTTCGGGAAACCAATGACAAATAACCGCAGCAATAATAAAAATGGTTTTATGCTTCTGGAATTAATGATATCAATTACCATATTGGGTGTTGCTCTTGTTATATGTATTCAGTCCGTATCTTCATTCCTAAGAGTTTCAAAAACTTCTCATAATATTACCGTGGCAGGACATCTATCCGAACAGATATTATGGGGTGTCTCCAACGGTAATTTTGCGGCCGGAGAAAATACCGGTAATTTTGGGGACCAGTATCCCGGTTTTGAATGGAAAGTAAAGACCGAACATATCGATAACTATATTGATTCGGTGGATATTACTATACTATGGAAAGAACAAGGCATAGCAAAATATATAGAAATCGATACATTGTCCAACAGGTTTGAAAGAAAGGATGAATAAGAACTTAAACAGAAAAGCGTCTTCATCCGGATTTACTCTTCTGGAAATGACCGTAACCGTCACGATACTCTTAGTTGTTATCGGTGCTGTATATGCTTCTTTTTGGATAGGGATAAAAACATATAAAAAACAAAGCGAGATAAATAATGTGTCTCAAAATATCAGGATTGCCTTTCATTTGATTTCCAGAGATTTGAGATGTTCTTTTCTTTCAATGATAGATGATAACGCAAGGTTTTTAGGCGGCGATACCAGGCTTGATTTTGCTGTTTTTTTAAAGGATAAAATAAACGATGTAAGTTATTATATCGACGATGACCTGTTGACACCTGAATCTGGACTTCAGCGAAGGGTAGGCGGTAGAAATTCCGAATTGGCACCGCTTATTACTGCTATGAATTTAAAATATTATGACGGTAAACAATGGCTGGATTCATGGGGGATTGATAAACTGGGGCAGCCCATTGATAAATTTAGAAAAATTCCGAGAGCGGTTAAAGTAATGTTTACATTGACCGAAAGCGGCGGAAGAGAAAAAGTTTTCACTACGGTAGTACCGGTTTTAACAAACGCTTATAATATAAAAGTAAACAATTATGAATAATAGAGGGGTCAGTTTAATTATTGTATTATGGGTACTGGTGATTCTGGCTGGAATCTGTTCAAGCGGGATTTATATAAGCCGTCTTGAGATAAAAAAAGCCAAATATCAGATTGATGAACTGAAAGCATTCGGTTTTGCAAAGGCAGGAATAGAAAGTGCTATTGTTTGCCTGTATAATGACAAAAATACATATGATGCAGTTAATGAAAGATGGAAAGAAAAGCCTGATATGTACACAGATTTTAAATTAGGAGGCGTAATGTATAGCGTTGTTGTTGAAGATGAAGAAAGTAAATTGAATATAAACACCGCTTCAAAAGGTATGATTGAAATACTTCTTAATGCAGTCGGTGTTAATAATAAACATGAAATTGTGGATTCTATTCTGGATTGGAAAGATTCTGATTCAAACCCCAATCCTTATGGAAAAGAAAATGATTATTATCAGAGTTTGATCCCTCCGAGGTCTTGTAAGAATAAACCATTTGATACTATAGAGGAACTGCTTTTAGTTAAAGGGTTTGAGGATAAAAATGTTTTAAAAGAAATAGAAAATTTTATTACAACTTACTCTATAGGCAGAATAAATATAAATACCGCTCAATATGAGGTGCTTAAGACAATACCGGGGATAGAAGAATCCGTTGTCCAGAAAATCATCCAATACCGCCGGGATATGCCGTTTAAGTCAATAGACCAGCTTAAATCTGTTATAGGTGATAATGTATATAGTAAAATCAATGGTTTTATTACTCTTAAATCCTACAATTTCAGAATCAAATCCAGAGGTAGAACAGGAGAAATATCAAAGACAGTTGAGGTTATTATAGAAAAAGAGTATGATTCAATGAATTTAAGATACTGGAGAGAAATGTGAAGTTATATACAGGTTTGGACCTTAGAGATAATACAATAAGAATTGTACAAATGAGAAAGGATGCCGGAAAATGGCAGCTGGTAAATATTTTCCATGAGGCGGTAGAGAACAAAACAGAAGTAAGAGAGAAATTGAAGGAAATAGCATCGAGATATAAAATAAAGAATACGGTACTTTATACATCCGTTTCCAAACAGGATGTATTTGTTAAATATTTATCGCTGCCTCCCGGAGAGAAACCGGAAATCAGGAAGATGATGGATTTTGAAATAGAAAAATATATACCTTTTCCTGCAGAGAAAGCGATAACGGATTTTGATTTATTGCCGAATAAACCGGAAAATCCTGACCGGCCCAATGTGTTTTTTGTGGCAGCAAACAGCGGTATTATCAGGGAACATTTTGATATTTTATCCTATGCAGGGCTTATACCGGAAGCAATAGGTATAACATCTTTGGCAAACTTTAACAGTTTTGTTTATAATATTGAATCGAAAAATTGCTTTGGTTTGATAGATATCGGAAGAAAAACAATAGAAATAAGTATAATATCCGACGGTATATTATGTTTTAGCAGGAGTTTTTCGATAGGCGAGAGTGCTTTGGGTGAATTTAGTCACTGGTTTGACGAGTTTCTTTTTGAAATAAAGAGTTCTCTGGATGTGTTCGGAAAGTCTTCTTTTGGGTGTAAGCCGGAAAAAATATATCTATGTGGTGACTGCAGTAAACTGGAAGATATAAAATCATTGCTTCATAAGAACCTGAAATTAGATGTGGAAAAATTTAATATTTTTGATAAAATAGATACGGGTCTTTTTAATTCATCAGAGCCTGTTTCTGACCCGGAAATATTTTCTGTAGCAGTCGGTTCGATCCTGAACACGGAATTATTCGGAATCAAAGTTAATTTAATCCCTCCGGAGGTTATTGATAGACGGCGTAAGCTTAAAAAAAGAAAAAACATTCTTGTATATGGTATTGCCGGGTTTCTTATGTTGTTTTCAGTGTTATTCCTGGCTTTCAGGGATACTTATACGAAGATAACTGAAATCAGAACTCTGGATAAGAAAATAGAACAACTGAAACCTGCCGTCAAAGGAGCAGAAAAAATTATAAACCAGTTTGGGGTTTTCGAGGAGTTTTCCCACAGCGGCATAATTCCCCTGAATATTCTAAGTGAATTAAGTACGGTTCTGCCGTCAAATTTGTATTTAACACAGTTTTTTTATGATAAAGATAAATCACAGATACTTATAAAAGGAAGAACGAATTCTTTTTTAACTGCTTCCAAACTGCCTATTCTGCTGGCAAAATCCGGTATTTTTTCCGGTGTGACGGGTAAAAGTTCAAAAGAGATTAAGTTTGCGGACAAACAGCTGGTAGAATTCGAAATAGAGTGTTCCGTTAATTATGAAATTAAGTAAACGCGAAAAGATATTATTTTATGTTACAATAGTGGTTGTAATAACGGGTTTGGGATATTCATATATATTTTATCCGCAGATTGAAAAATCAAAATTTATGGATGATATTATTTCCCAAAAAAAATCCGAGCTTAACAGAAGTTTAAAACTGCTCAAAACAAAAAGTGAGCTTGAGTCCAAAATTGAAGAAATCCGTTCAAAAACGGATTTTAAAAAATCTCCCGAGGAACAGCTTGCAATCCTTCAGGTCAATTTGGAAAAATTAATACGAAAATCCGGTGCTACCCAGATAAAAAGCATTAGTCCCCTTTCTGCTGCATATAACAGAGACGATAAAAAGATATCAATGCAGCTGGATATCAGATGTACGCTTGCAGGATTATGCAGGTTGTTATACAGGCTTAATACTTTGCCTATACTTACAAGTGTACGCAAATTACAGGTATACACCGATGGGAATGACCCGTCCGGGCTCAGAGTACAGATGATAATCGATTCTCTATGGTTTGATAAAGATGAGAAGAAAAATTAATAAGAATATTTTCCTATCGGTATTACTGCTTGTTTTGTCCTGTGCAGACGTTATGGGTGCAGGAATCAGGGTTCGAAAAGATTTTTCATATTACAAGGTTGTGACCAGGAGAAATATCTTTCGTCCCATCTGGGATACATCCGAGGTCAGGAAGGACGATAAAGAAGCCAAAAAAAAACACCGGGAGGAGCTGGAAAAAGCAGAAAAAGAAAAACAGGAAAGACTGGAAAAAGCAAAGCAGGAGAGGGAATTAGCGGCAAAAAAAAGGGAGCTTGAGACCAATCTTGTTCTTACCGGAATAATTCTCGATGACAACCAGTTTCAGGCGGTAATTCAGAACCGAAAGTTAAATAATAAAACCTTTTTTGTCGGGAAGGGAGATATGATAGAAGATACAGAAGTTGTTTCGATAGATGATTCAAAAGGCGAAATTGTTCTTGATTATAAGAATTTAATAAAAGTAAAACTTTATTTAAAATAAATAATAATTTAAGGAGATAAATATGTCCGATAAGTTAAAATTGTTAGTGTTATTGGTTTTTAGTGTCTTATGTTTTCAAATAGTATTTTTTGAGAGAATAACCGGTGCAACAAAACATCTTTCAAAAGATGAATGGACCCAAGCTCTTACGGAATTAGGGATAGAGCCGGAAGAAGGCCTGGTTATTAAACTTTTTTCTGCAAGCAATACAGTGGAAAAAATTAAAAAACAGACAAAAGGAGAGCTGGGTCTAAAAGGCTGGATTGAGATTTTCGAAAAAATGGGTATTAAACCCAAAAATGTAGATGAAGAGAAATGGGCTGCAATATTCAGACACATGGGCGTAGAAGCTAAAATAGTCCCTCATGATAGGCCGTACATTGCTGAACAGCCTGCTCCTGCCAAACCCGAACCTGATAAATCGGAAAAATTAGAATCGCCTCAAAAAGAACTGAAAATAGAAAAACCTGTAGATATTTCCCTGGATTTAAGGGGAATGGATATACTTGCGGTTTTAAAGATTATTTCCAAAAAGAGCGGTCTTAATATAGTAGCAGGAAACAATGTAAGAGGAGATGTAACTATTTATCTGAATAATGTGGATGTTATAGATGCATTCAAAATTATTCTTGAGATGAACTCTCTTGCTTACCGCATGGACGGCGATATTGTACAGGTAATAACCGTACAGGATTATGAAAGAATTTATGGGAAGAAATTTTATGATAAAACAATAATTGAAGTGGTACCGTTAAAATATGCAAAAGCACAGGTTATTGGTAAGATGATTGAGCTCTTTAAAAGTAAGGTCGGGCAGATAATACCGGACAACGGCAGTAATTGTTTAATTCTTATAGATACACCGGACAGTATTAAATTGCTTAAGAAGCTTATTTCTAATTTTGATGTTAGAATGGAAACAAAAGTTTTTGCCCTGAATTATGCCAAAATTGACGACATACTTCCAAAACTTAAAAATATTGCAAGCCCCGAACTGGGCGAGATTCAGGCCGATAAAAGAACCAGCCAGGTAATAGTTACCGATTTTCCGGAAAAGATGGAAGAAATCTCAAAATTTATAGCGACAGTCGATAAAAAACACAAAGAGGTTCTGATTGAAGCAAAAATAGTTCAGATACTACTAGGCAATGAATTCAAAATGGGTGTAAATTGGGAATATGTATTTAAGAATATCAATACTAAATCAATATCGGGAAAAGTTGAAGGGAATCTTACCGCTCTTCCAGTCGGCTCATCAGGAATAAACCTTAGCGTGGGTACGCTTGAAATTGATGATTTTACTGTTCTGCTTGATTTCCTGCAGACAATCGGGAAAACCAATCTGCTTTCGTCGCCGAGAATTGCCGCACTCGAAGGTGAAGAAGCGAAGATCCTTGTAGGAACCAAAGAAGCGTATGTTACTACATCGGTTACTACAGCCGGCAGCGGAGTAAGCACAACAGCCGAATCGGTTACATTTGTTGATGTAGGGGTTAAGTTATACGTGACACCCACAATAGGCGATGATGGATATGTTACAATGAAGATTAGGCCTGAAGTCAGTTCCGTTGACAGAACCCTTACGACAGCACAGGGGAACACAGTTCCGATAGTACGGACTTCTGAAACAGAAACAACCGTAATGGTCAAGGATGGTGTAACAGTAGTTATAGGAGGACTGATTGAACAAAGAAAAGAGAAAAGAGTAAGCGGTATTCCCCTTCTTGTTCACATTCCTATTTTGGGACTCCCCTTTCGGAGAACCACTTACGAGAATGTTAAAACCGAGTTATCGGTATTTTTAACTCCTCGTATTATGACGGGTGATGTTCCTTATGTTGCACCTGTTTCCGGAAAGAAGAAGAAATAATAGAAAAAGCCTTATTAAAAATATGAAACTTTTTATTATTTTTATTTTTGTATTTCTACTGTCCGGGTGTGCTTCTACCCGGTGCATAATGGACCCGGGAAAAATTACTTATAGCGGCGGGGATGGAAGCAGTATAGAGAATGCGGTAATTATAAAAGGTGCACAGAGTACATTCAGCGGGATAGCATCTGAATCGGATTGGATTGAGAAAAATCATCCGGGCTGGGAAAGAGAACAGCAGGCCTTTATAAAAGGCGAAAAAGGAAAGTATTACGATAGGATTAAATATAAAACTCCGGATGGTAAAACCGGGACAATATACTACGACATTACCGATTTTTTCGGCAAGTGATAATTAGGGTATATAATGAAAAAAAGATTAATTTTTTTGTTAATTACATTAAGTTTTCTGTTAAATAACAAAATAGATTTGACTGCAGAATTTAAAAAGCCCGTAAGCAAAGGAAAGGTTAAGGTTATAGGCAGGCAAATCTATGTGGATGATAAACCGTTTTTTATAAAAGGGGTCGGCTATCAGCCGGTTCCCATAGGCATAGATGTCGGATATCCGGTTTATGATAAATCCGATATATACCAGAGAGACCTGAAGTTATTACGCAGTATAGGATGTAACACACTAAGAACATGGGGGGCAGCAAACAATAAAGGATTTCTGGATGCCTGTTATAATAACGGTAAGGATTCCATATATGTGATAACAGGGCCTTATCTTGACCCCAAACTGAACTTTGCACAGAAAAGTGACCAGGATAAGGTTATTGCAGAATGGAAAAAATTTATTAATGAATTTAAAGACCACCCCGCTATATTGATGTGGCAGCTTGGAAATGAGTATAACTACTGGCACAAACATAATATCCGGGATTACTATAAGTTTTTGAACAAATTGGCAAAGATAGCTTATGAACTGGAAGGCGAAAACTATCATCCTTTCACGACCGCCAACGGAGATGTCAGGAACCCTACCGGACCTGTCGGAGATAAAAGGTTTTTTACCGATGATAAGACAATGGATTACCTGGATGTCTGGGGCGCAAATGTTTATATCGGAAAGTCATTCGGTAATATGTTCGAAGAATACAGCTTAAGAAGCGAAAAACCCCTCTGGATATCTGAATACGGATGTGATGCGCTGGACGACAGGACAAAAAATGAATACCAGGATGTACATGCCGGATTTGGTATCGGGTTATGGAATGAGATGGAGTATAACAGCGATATATGTTCCGGCGGAACAATAATGGCCTATTCTGATGAATGGTGGAAAGGCGGAAATATTGCCGAGCATGATAAAAACGGATGGAAAAGCGATTCACAGCCCGACGGTGTATCAAATGAAGAGTGGTATGGTGTTGTTGCGGTAGCAAAACAGCCAGGAAGGGCAGACAGAGTAATACCGCGTAAACTGTATTATGAATTCGGCAAAGCATGGAAAAGAGATGTTGTGTTCAAGGATATTTCAAAAAGAAAATACAAACTGAAAAAGGAGGATGTAATTGCCGGAGTAAAGAAGGATATGAGAGTAAGCAGTATTATACCCGGAGACCCTGTCAGTCCCGCCGATATACAGTTTACCAAAGTTTCGTCTTTTATGGATGCAAACAAAGGAGAATTAGCGGTTGACCGGGATGAATCGACAAGATGGGAGTCCAGTCATAAAACCGACCCCTCGTGGATTGTTATAGGGCTTAAAAGTCCCAAGAAAATAACAGGTATTTCCATAAACTGGGAGAAAGCATCGGCTAAAAAATACAGGATAGAGGTTTCAAATAATAACATGAACTGGATGCGGGTAGCCAGCGTAACGGACGGTAAAGAAGAGGAACAGAGAGAGATATATTTTCAGCCTGTAACAGGCAGATACGTAAGAATTTTCTGTGAACAGCGGACAACGGATTACGGGTATTCAATATGGGAAATAAAACTTAATCCCGGCAATATTTCTTCCGATACCGAAAAAACACAACCTGTCAAAAAGATAAAAAAGCCCGAAGTTGTTAAAAAAGTTTCTTTGCCTGCAAAAACCCTGCCGGTTAAAAAAACCAAAGAGACAAAAAAAATTACAAAAAAAACTTCCTCAGCTCAGAAAGCATCTCCGGTTATGAAATTTCATAAGCCGGAAGGTATCAGCGGAAAAGTATATAGCTGGCTTAAATTCGTTCAGCGTGATGACAACGGATTTTTAGAAAGCAAAAAGGGCAGCGATTTCGTAAGCCTTTACGATAATTCTCTGGCTGCTATTGTTTTTTGTATTCACGGCGACTTTGCAAATGCGGAAAAAATATTTGATTCCTTAAGTTCGAGAATGGAAATCGAGCTGAAGAAATCTCCCGGCGGTTTCAGCCAGATAAGACACGGTAACGGCACGCCTTTGGGAGGCAAACCCCATAGATGGCTCGGAGATAATGCATGGCTTCTTATTGCCCTGAATAATTATCACTATCTTGCGGGAAATAATAAATATGAAACCCTGGCTATGGAGCTTGAAAAATGGATACGTTCCCTGCAGGATAAAAAGGACGGAGGATTATATAGCGGATACGATGTAAACGGAAAGCTTCTTGCAGGGAAAACAACCGAAGGAATAATAGATGCATTCGATGCGGTCAAAGGATATGATGATTTTCATAAAGGAATAGTAAAATATTTGAAAAACGGTTTCTGGGATTATAAAAAAGGAATATTTCTTGCATGGAGAGAGCATCCCATATATAAAAATGGTCTTGATGTTCATTCATGGGGATATTGTGCGTTTAAGGATATGCCTTATTCAATGCTTCAGCAGGCTACGCTATATTTCACTACTAAAGAAGCTTCGGCAAACGGAAAAACAATAAAAGGATTCTGTTTTGATACCGACCATGATACAATCTGGCTTGAAGGCGTAGGAGAGATGGTTGTTGCTTATAATACTGCCGGAGATTTTAGAAAAGCAGAATATTTTATCAGAGAACTTGAAAAGATGGTTGTTCCCGATAAAATGAATCCTGAGGTTGAGGGGGTCCCATACTGTACCAATCAGGGTACTCATTATGCCGGAGGCGATTTATGGGAAGGTGTGGATACGAACCCCAGTATATCCGGGTCTACATGGTATTTAATGGGTAAGCTGAGATATGACCCTATGGCAATAGGCAGGAAAAAAGACATACCGGAAAAAGACATGTTCTGGAAGAATAGAAACGAACTGCCCGGAGGTATAAGAAAAGACATTCAAACAATGAAGGTCGTTCCTGGAGACCCTGTTGAACCCGGTGATATACAGTTTGTTAAGGTTTCCTCTTTTCAGGATGAGCACAAAGGTGAAGCGGTAATCGACCAGGATGATTTTACCAGATGGGAATCCAAACATAGAACCGACCCTTCATGGGTTGTTATAGGCCTTAAAAAACCAAAGAAGATATCCGGGGTTTTTATTGACTGGGAACCGGCTTCTGCCAAAAACTACAGGATAGAAGTTTCGAATAATAATATGAACTGGGTACAGGTAGCCAGAGTAACAGACGGTAAGGAAGGTGAAAAAAGAGAAATATATTTTTCTCCCAGAGACGCCAGATATGTAAGAATTTTCTGTGAACAGAGGACAACGGATTACGGGTATTCCATATGGGAAATAAAGCTTAATCCCGGTTCCGGCTAAATATAGTAAAGAAAACCTTGATAAAATTTAAAAAATAGTTTATAATAAAAATTGTCAGAGCTTTATGCGGGGTGAATGTAATCAGGTACAATGAATATTATACCGGGGGGGATTTTATGAAGAAGACAAAATTGACCGTTTCGTTAGTTGCCATATTGTTGGTAAATGTGATTTTCTGCTGTTCAAGAAGTTTGCTCAGAGCGGATGCAAACGGCAATATTACTTTGGAAGCAAAAAAACCGGGCGAGGTTCAGGAAAAGATAAAAAAAATAGCGGAAAAATATAAAGTAACTACAAAGAATTTTTATATCAATACCAATGGGCGCAGGGGTAAAAAATCAATAAGTATAACATATGACGTTCCTAAAGCTGACGCACCTTCCCTTATGAATGAAATAGCTCTGTTGGGAGAAGTGATATCACAGAACTATAATGACTATCAGAATAACTATGACATGGACGATCTTAACCGGAAATTAAAATCATTTAAACAATATTTGAACATGGTCATAAGCTCCTCAAAACCCGACCCTGAAATTATAAAACTCTTTACCCAGCAGATACAAAATGTCGAAAGTCAGATTAAAAGGGCAACCCAATCCCCTGAAAATGCAAACATCAGGATAAGTATAAATGAAAAGGGATATGACACCGGTTCGGATGCGGCCGGAAAGAAAGAAAAATGGCTGACAGAAAAACTGATAATAGGAATAATAATTGCTGTTATATTTTTTATTCTCGGATTAATGACTGCAAAAAAAACAATAAAACAGGAAAACATAACGTAAAAACACCTCAAAATACCCCAAAAACCCTAAATTTCCCAATATTACCGACGAGATATAAAAAATTACCGTCGAGAAATTGCCTCCAGGTACCCCCAAAAGATTTGAAGAAGATTTGAAGTAAATTTGAAGTAATCTGGAGCTTGATATGGTATAATATGCTACAGTAGATTAAAGATTATAAAAATTGTAAATATTCTACCGTCAATAAAAAGTATTCTAAGATTGCATCGAAATACAAAACTACAGGGGATAAGTTAATGTCAAACAAGTTGCAGAAAACAAGAGGTAATGTTTTATATGGTCAATTCCAAAAAATGGAGTTGGCTATTTTTTATTGTGAGGTAACTAGTTAATGAAGAAAATATCAGTAAGTTTGTTTATTATATATATTGTTGTTACCAGTGTATGCTGGGGTGCAGATATAAAAGGAGCAATCTCTAAACTGCATAATAAAGAAACCCGCCAGGAAGCAATAAAAGAAATAGAAAAAATTGGCAAACCGGCGGTAGCACATCTAAGACAGTTAGCAAAAGACAAAAAGAAAGACCAAAATAGCCGTATATCAGCTATAGTATTATTAGGCAGGATGAAGGCAGAAGAGGCCGGAACAGATTTAGAAGAGGTTCTGGAAAAAGATGATAATAAATTCTGCCGTGAAGCATCTGCGATAGCACTGGGTAAAATAAAAAATAAAAAGGCGATACCTAAACTAAAGAAGGCACTTAAAGATGAATCAGGCAATGTAAGAATGCGTGCTGTCTGGGCATTGGCGAAAATGGGGGACAAATCAGGTAAGAAATTAGCATTAGATATAATTAAAAGTAAAGATGTAACGGCACAACTCTTGGCGGTAGAAGCATTGGAAGCGATAGGAGATAAAGATGTAATCCCCGAATTAGAAAACAATCTTAATAGTAATAGTGTCTGGACACGGATACATTCTAAACTTGCAATAAAGAGATTGAAGATACAAGGATTATCAGAACAGGAAAAACTAAACTTTTTAAAAGAGACATTAAAAGATGAACAGTTTGAAGTAAACCAATGGTCAGCACAGGAACTGACAAAGGTAGGAACGCCGGAAGCAATAGGAATACTCAAGGAAACAGCAAAGGATGAAACTATATCAGGCAGTTATTCAGCAAAAAAAGTTTTAATGATAATGCTTAAGCAAGGCAAAATAACCGAAGAGGAACTGCAGAAATGAAAAAGATTTCTACATTTAGAATTATATTATTATTAATTGTTTCACTCATAGTAATAGTAATAATTCTATTGGGAATGGGCAGTATACATGGTCCGAAATTTGTCACAGCAGAAATGACTGGCAGGATAACCGATGCAACAACAGGAAAACCAATAGAAAATGCAGTTGTAGCAGTTAAATGGTATTATTCATTTCCAATTAGTATTGATACTGTATCACATGTTTATAAGACCCAAATCGCTGTAACTGATGCACAAGGTAATTACAAAATACCATCAGAAACATATTGGCATTTCTTTAAGAGTATAACAGGTAATCGAGTTAGTATTATACATCCGTTATATACAAGTTATGGAAAAGGTGATGTCAGGGATAAAAAACCAATTAGATTTGATATTAAACTACTAAGTTTAGATGAGAGGTATAACCAGTTAAAGAACAATATTGAATATAATACTACGTTAAGGGGTTATTTTGATAGTTATGATAGTGGAGGATATTTTCTTCTACTTAAACAGAAAGGAATCAAATTTAACCTAAATAAAATATTTTCTAAGTGGGACAAATTATCTAAAAGATTTCCTGAAGAAATTCATTATAATCAACTGCAAACACATTTAAATGATTCAAAGAATAAAATAAAAAATAAACTTAACTAATACAAATAATGAAAAATTTATTAAAATTAAGATATTGGATTCTAATTGGATTTGTAGGATTTAATCTCTTACAAAATTCTATATATTCTCATGATAATACAATAATCCATCCATACCTTCTAAGTTCAAAAGCCCAAAAATTACTTTTAGATAATTATCCTGGTAATGAATACAAGGAAGTTGGAAATAATTTCAATCTCACACCTACAAGTTTTGACCAATTGCCTGCTTATAATGAAATTAAAAAAGGAACTCTTGGCACTATAGAAGAGGATAATGGTATTAGGCCCCGGAATCACTTTTATAACCCACATACTGGGTATGGGATACTTGCATATAAGAACGCATATGAATATGGTCCTATTTTATGGAATGATGCAATAAAAAAGTATACCGCTGGTGACAAAGAGGGTGGATATTATGAATTTGGAAGAGCATTACATGTAATGCAGGATATGACCAGCCCGGGACATGTACATACAGACATGCATTTTAGTATAACCTGGTTTGAAGATTATTGGAATCAAAGTGAAACTTTTGAACCTTGGGAAAAAAATATGGCAAATGCACTTTCAGTATGGGAAGGAACTATTGTCCCAACTTTTTCTAATTACCAGGATGCGATTCATCAAATTGCAATGGAAACAAACGAAGATGTCCGAATAAGAGGAACACTATTTAGGGATGAAGAACAACCTTGTGGTGATGATTTGGCGGTTCTGTTCCCTGCGATTAGTTATCTCAACTATATTCCAACATATGAATACAACCCTCTTACAGATGACTATATTCTAGTTGATGAACACTGGTCAATAGCAGGAGTGGGTAATTGCTACAGTGGCCCTGACGGATTTTCAACTTTTACTGATGATTGGTGGAGATGTAGTCCTCGTTCTGCCACAGAATCATATTACTATATAGAAAATGTTGCTTTAGCAATTCCTAGAAATTACTGGAGTAAATCACAAGATAAATATGTGGATAATGAAAACAATTACAGTTTACCTTTATTATGGGCAGGGAATCCATTTGACCATGATGCTTTTGCTACTCGCCATCAGAATAAATTTATTATTCCGAAGACTATAGAATATACTGCGGGGTTAATGAAATTATTTTATGATACTGCAAACGTGATACCAAGAATTACAGAAGTGGAGTTGCGGCAGAGTGACGGAATAAAATACTGGGCAAAAATTAAATATGATAGTGTAACAAATAAACCTAAAAAGCTGGTTTATGTAGACTATGAACTTGCTCCGGGTTCAGCTTGTGTATATATAACATTTGATACTGAGATGGACACAGCTGAAGGTCGTACAGATGTTAGATTTGGTAATAATGAACCATATTATGACACATATGGTGTTACATACGAACTTTGGAGTTCAACATTAGAAGATTTTAAAAAGAAGAACCAGTGGATAGGAACTTTTGAAGTTCCAAAAACTGGAAAAAATCGTTTAAATATTCAAGCTTACGGAAAGAATGGCCGTCAGATTGATAAAGACGGAGATTTATCCGAATATAATCCTGGACCAGACACAGAACATGAATTTGGGGTAGATGAAACTTTGGCCAATGTCGGTGGTTTTGGAGGAATTCATGGAACAGTCACATTTGAACATTACACCATTCAAAGTGATACAACCACAATAGTTATCAGAGATATGGATGATGATAATCCAGTTGCAATTATAGAAGAAGGACCTAAACCTGAAGGGTACAATATATTTTCTTGGAATGGCTGTTATGGTGATAATGAAATAAGATGGACCTCCGACCATACTTTAATAGCCGAGATTCATTTAGACGGTGCATATTTATATGCTGTAGAGATTAAACCTGACCAGGAAAATCCAACAATCTATGATGTTACCACTTCAAATGACAATGTATCTTTTAAATTATCCGAAACTTGTATGGAAACAATTATTAAACCATATGATTGGCAAAGTAAACCTAAAGAAATTATACATAAGGAAAATGAGTTTCGCTGGGGTGAATTACTAGCATATGGACCAACTCATAAGATATGGTATGTTAATAGACATAATTTAAATTGGACAGATGAGGCACAAAAATGGCCGACGGGAAATTATAACTTTGTTCTGTACGCTATTGATGGGCTTGATAATCAATCTGGACCTGCCGAATGGTCAGGAGACGTTGTACATAAGCAGGACTTTATAACCAAATGGCTAATTTCTGATTTTTATCAATATGGAGATTTTAATTTGGATCTTTTAGTTAACCGCGGTGGGGAGAGCGGAATAACACCGTTTAATGGACTTACTATGTTGTATCAGAAATACGGAGAAACCAAGGGATGGTCAGAAGAAAAAGAACAATCTGATTATTTCCTTGACCTTACATCTATATATGGTGGTACTCCCAGTGAAGATGGAATTAGGTATGCCTGTAGTTATGTAGAATCAGATTCTGAACAGGATGTGCATTTGAGAATAGGTAGTGAACAAGGATTTAAAGTATATGTAAACGGAGAATTCAAACTTAGCAGAGAAGAAGAATCTACATTTTCATATAACCAACATATAGTTCCTATAACATTAAATGAAGGATGGAACAAGATATTTGTAAAATTAAAGAATGTCCCGGATAAAGATAGTAAATTCTGTGCTCGTCTTACAGACACAGATGGATATACATTGGATTACAGTACACATTATCCGGCAGGGCATATAGAGGCATATGAGGGGCAGGGAGAAGCCCCTGTGGTTTCACATATCACAGCACCGCTCTCAGGATTCCTTGTTATAGATAATACACCATTACAAATAAAAGGATATGCGTCAGGAACCGATTTTCAGGGTTATTACAAGGTTGAATATACCCAGGGGATACACAGGGATATTACAGATTCTTCAATTGTATGGACTACACTTAAAGAAGAAACAGCCAGTTCTAAAGTAGATAATGGATTGCTTGATACATGGGATACAACCGGATTAGCAGATGGTATATATACTATAAGATTGACTGTAAAGGATTCATTTGGAAATGAACACTATACAACAACATCAATTAATATTGACAGAACAACAATAGATATAACCGTCAGTGATACAAACACCAATACAATTACCTATACATTATCCAGAGTTACAAATGTTACAGTAAAGATTTATAATTCTGATAAGACACAATTGCTTGAAACATTAGTTGATAATGAAGAAAGATATGATGGTGAAAATAAAGAGGTTTGGCTTAATGCGACAAACGGAACATATAAGTTTGAGGTTATTGCATATGATGAAACCAGCGGACAAAACGTAACTGAAGAAGGCGCTATGACATTAACAGACATGCCAGTTTTATCCAATGTTTCTGTTTCAAGACCAACCTTTTATCCGCGCGGCGGCGGCAAAAAAGATATTATACAATTTGTTAAAAGTAATTATGAATACGACAACCAGGGCAATTTAAAACCTAATTTAAAAATGGTAACGTTTTTAAATAAAGGCAATGGTAGCTTTGAAATATCATCAACGAATGATACATTGCTTTCCGGAGATTATGATACTGAAGTTTGTTATTGTACAGGAGATTTTAATGATGATGGAAACATAGATTTTGTTATTGTTACCAGTTGTTATCATCAGTCATTTAAAGATAGCTTATTTAAAGTTATATTCGGTAATGGCAATGGGACATTTTCAACACCTGTAGAGTATAATATTGGAAATGGTATAAGAAATATATCTGTTTTTTCTGGTGATTTTGATAAGGATAATGACGTTGATTTAGTATTTACACTGGAGTTTGTGAGTGGTGTTAGTGCTAATAATGTGGTTATATATAAAAATGACGGGATAGGTGGGTTTACAAAAGATGTTGTTTGCTCCATAGATGGTGTTACTTTGGGAATAACTGGAGGAGACATTGATAAAGATGGTGATATAGACCTTATTACGACAAATTTAAACCGCACAATATCAATATTAAAAAATAGTGGTGATGGCACTTTTATAATTCCTGGAATATCTGAAACATATAACTTAAGCAAAGTTCCACATACTGCTAAAATAACAGATTTCAACGCTGATGGTAATTTAGATATTCTAACGGTAAATAGGAGTGAGAATTGGATGTGGAATACTTCCATCCCTACTTGGGTGGATTATAGGTTTGACAGCACATCTAGATTTTTAAATAACGGCGATGGTACTTTTACATATTATTACGAGATAGGTATTTTGCCTTCTGGTAATTTTAATGACTTAATTGCCACTGATTTTAACGGTAATGGATACTCTGATGTTATTGTTGCCAGCCATGAAAACGTTGTTGTAAACTATGATGGATTTGTACAAACTCAAGTAACACAGATGCCAGGTACTAATGATTATGATTCAGTATTTATAGTTGATATTGATGGAGATGGTGCAAAAGATGTAATTGCAGGGGCATTACCTGCAGCAGATGTTTTTTTAAATAATAGAAATAAAACATTTACTAAAGTAGGCAGCTATTCAACAGGATTATTGGCCTTAGCACACCCCATAGTTGTTATTTCAGAAGACATAGATGCAAAGTCAAAAGATTATACTACTACAATATCATATAATACATCAAAGGATAGTTATGTTACAATAAGTATTCTTGATTCTGATGGTGAAGTTATAAAAACACTAAAGTTGGAACAATTTAAGAAACAAGGCACTAATTATCAAGTTGACTGGGATGGCACAAATAAACACGGCAAAGTTGTAAAACAAGGGATATATAAATATAAAATAGAGATGAAGGATGTAGATGGTAATGTTTGTTTAAAAGAAGGTACAATTACAGCAGTACCTTCAAATATAACAACAGGATTATTGTTTCCGGTTCCTACTACAGATCCTCCAATAACTCCTCCCGACCCAAGTGACTCACCCAAAATGATTTGTGAAATACCTGGTGGTGAAGGTGCTGATCGCAAAGAGTATTGGTCCTACTTTAGCTTGACACTTCCTCCTGCCCCAGCATGTGAACATATGTATGGTTGGTTTTGGGTTCCAGATGGATTCGGAAGTTACAATTTTATTAAGAGACATTTTCTTTTTAGTCCAGTAAGTAACGAATACGACCGTACGGAGTTCGGGTTTTGGGAAATCGGAATTGTTACTCCTCCTGTTCCTCCGGTTAGTGCTGAAGATAAATCAAGTTGGATGTCAGCCGCTATGCGAACAATAATACCTATGGAACCGTATAACCTTACTTGGTCAGGACAAAAAATCTCACTAAAAGAACAATATAAGCAACATATGTTTATTGAAGATGATGCCATCCCACAACAGACTGTAATAGATTGGCATTATAACCACTGTTTTATAGATGATGGTAAGATTATATGGGATGGCAGGATAGGACCTAATCAATGGGTTGACCTAAATACAAATACAACTTATGGCCCCGTAGTTTCTTATGATACTAGCGCCGACCCTGGCTGCGGTGTTGCTGAATACCAACTTCAGATTGATGAAACCGCTCCTGTTATAAGTAGTGTGACCATTACTACATCTGTATTTTCACCTGTTATAACTTCAACCGCAGGAACAACTATTAGTTATACTACTTCGGAAACACATGAAACTATAATCTGTAAAATATATAATGGAGACAGTAATATAGTAAAGCAATATATGGTATTTCGTGCGGGCGAAATGCCGATATTCTGGAATGGGACCAACACAAAAGGTGAGATGGTCTCTGACGGATTGTACACATTTACGCTTGAAGCAATAGATATGGCTGGTAATGAAGCCATACCTGTTACAGGTCCAACTATTAAAGTTTACGGAAGACCAATCTCTGCTAAAGACGGTGGAGTAACCAGAAGTGAAGATGATAATGTAGAATTGCATATCCCGCCAGGTGCAATAACTGAAGATATAAAATTTGATATTAAACAGACTGCTAAACCTTCTGTTGATTATAACTTCATAGCATTTAGTAATTATTATGATATTTCACCTGACGGAACGGATTTTTCCAAACCTGTTACATTAGTTATGTATTATAACCCTTCGGGACTTGATGAAGCGGACCAGGAACGGCTTGGAATATTCTTTTTTGATACTGATACGCTTCAGTGGGAATATATAGGTGGTATTGTTGACTTAGTTAATCATTCAGTTACTGTTCAAATAAACCATCTCTCTACATATGTTGTCGGACTTTGGAATGATACTCCTTCCGCACCGGTTATAGATGCTTTTTCTTCTCTTATTCAGCAAAGTACAATCACTGTTACAGGTCAAAGTGAACCAGGAACAACTGTAAATATTTATGTAAATGGTAATCTTGCCGGAAATGCTTATGCTGTGAAACCTAATAATTTTACAGTATCAGACATATATTTAAATGAAGGTGAAAATGAAATTAAAGCGGTTACAGTGAATTCGCTGGGGAACCCAAGTGCAGATTCAAACATAATTACTGTAAATCTGGATACTACAGGTCCGAATACAGCACATACAATAGAGGGCCCTTATATTGCCAAAGGTGGAGATATTTATGTCAATCAAAACACATATATCAATCTTATAGCTACGGATTCTATATCCGGTGTGAATAAAACGTATTACAGAATTGATGGCGGTGACTGGATAGAATATGTATCTTCATTTACAATTACCGGTCCTGATGGTGTAAAGAATATAGAATACTGGAGCAGCGATACGCTTGGGAACCAAGAGTCATCACATAGTTTAAAAATTGTATTGAATACGGTACTTCCTGAATCTCCGGTCTTACTATCTCCTGAAAATGATGGAACAGTTGAAGACCCATATCCGGTATTTGACTGGACAGATGTTGCCAGTGAAATATGGGGTATACAAAATTATGAAATACAGGTTGATAATAATAGCGATTTTAGTTCGCCGGAATACAGTGGAACTGTATCGACATCACAGGTAAAGTCATCCGTTGCAATAGTTACAGGAAATGAATATTTCTGGCGTGTTAGAGCTAAAGATAATAGTGATAATTACAGTAATTGGAGTACTGCTTGGAAGCTTACTAAAGTTAATGCTGTTCCTTCAACTCCGCAATTAATCTCTCCGAAGAATAGATATATAAATACCTCCACAATAACATTCAGATTGTTTGCCAGCGATTTAGATAACGATTCGCTTAAGTATAAGATATGTTTGAGTAACGATGACTTTGCTACAATAATAAAGACCTTTGACCAGACGGCTACGGAAGAAAACTGGACAGTTGAAGGCGGCTTTGCTGAATATGCAATGAAAGCAGAAGATGCTTTGTCTGACGGTATATATCAGTGGTATGCTTATGCATATGACGAGCAGATTTGGAGTAATATTTCAAACACTGCAGTATTTTCTGTTGATACGACAGCACCTGAGATAGTGATAAGTTCGCCGGTTAGCGGAGAACAATTTTTGCCAACAGATATAATAAATATAGGTTTTACAGTAACTGATTTGAGTCCTGTTACAACGACAGGATATTTAACATTGGTATCTGATCCTTCCAAACAAATAATAGTAAAAGATGGTGATATTATAGACCCGCTTTCAATTGATGATGGCTTCTGGACTTTGACGGTAGAAGCAGAAGACAAACTGGGACATATGAATTCAATTACAACCGGACAGTTTGAAGTAGTAAATATGCCGTACAAGCCGGTAGTTTTTGGTATCCAGGGAGAAAAGTATATAAGTTACATAGACCCGGACGGCACACCCGGAATAGGGGATGACGAAGGGTGCTCAGGTAAAAAGTATTT
>JAFGLF010000007.1 GCA_016928195.1 Elusimicrobiota bacterium | reverse complement strand
TTGTAATAAATATTGTCAGCACAACAAATTTTAAATACTTTAACTGCAGTTTCTTGTCTACAACAGGATACCATTCTTTTCTCTTTTTTAATTCTTCAGCCATCTTGACCTCCGGATTACGTAATTATTAAACCCTCTTTATCTTAAAACCATCTTTCTTAGTATAGTTTTATCCCCTTCTGTATTATATTCCAAGTTAAGCTTACCGTCTGCACTCTCATCTTTGTCAAAGTCATGAACCGCAGGCGAAACACCGATACTCATTCCTTTCTTAGGCCTGACTTTAAGGAAACTCCATTTTATCGCAGCTTCAATAATGTATCCTCCGTCCCTTATCTGTGAACTCTTATTCACAACCCCGGCAGTGTCACTCTTCTGAAACCATGCCCAGCTCTGCGGCTTACCGTCAGAACCCGAAGGAGATAAACCTATTTGAAAATCTTTCTTATTTCCCCATATAAATCCGTCATTCTTGGGATCTATAAACAACTCAATACAATCTTCTCTCCAAATGTCGGGCCCATTTTTACGGCTGATAACCTGATTATCCGTAACATTGACGGCAAAATAAAGATATTCCTTATCCCACATTAACCACACATCTGCCGAAAGATCCTTTTTATCCGCAATCTCGCCAGTCTCAAGATGTTCGTCAGGATCAATTTCAATCTTTACTGCTTTTTTCCATTCTTTCAATATACCATCAATCAATATGGGTTTAACTGTCCTGACTATCTTACTCTTTTCTTCTAACCGGTCTTCTTTTGTTTCGGAAAAATAAATATCATCTATATATATAGTCCCAACTTTCTTTGTAACATTGATATCAAAGACGATTCCTATTTCCTTTATTTTTTTCCACTCGGTTATATCTCTGAAAACCGACAGCGGTATAACCATCCTTTGCCACTTATCAGTCAGCCACTCTACGATGTATGGAGAGCAGTGTTTTTCATCCTTAAGTTCGATTTTAAATCTTCTTGTAAATCCCTTCTCTTTATCACCTTTGACATAAAAAATAAGATATTTATATTTTGTTAAATCCGCATCTTTAAGCTGTGTATAATACCCATTGAAGGCTGTAAATGGTATTTGCCTTTTATCGGCATCAACACCATAGTTAGTATCCTTTATATATGTATGCACTGATTCTATATCATAATCAATCCGCAAACAATAACCCGTATTCCCCAGACGATGCTCCACATTAAAAATCGCATTACAGAATTGCGATTTATCTGTAGGATTAGCATTCCATGTGCCGGTGTTTCCTTCGAGATTATTCACGGATCTGATTGCAGAAAAATTGTCAACGACTAAATCCCTCACAGCATAACAGGTTGATAAAATAATAAAGTAATAAAATAATATAGAAATAAGTTTTCTGTTATTTCTAATCCTTTCCTTTTCCATCTTTTTCTCTCTACTACTTTATCGACCTATTACCTTATCAACTGATATTATTTTACTTTAAGGTAATTTTTCCAAGTTTAATTCCAGGCACATTAAAATACCAGTTCAATTTACACTCCTGAGTATGACTCTCGTCTTTATCATGAATGGCCGGGGAAATACCGAAACTCTTACCCTTTTCAGGAACAATGTTCAGAAACTGCCATTTTATTGCCGCCTCAATAGTGTAACCATCGTTATTAATTTTTGACTTTATATTTATATTATCACCTGCTGAACTGCCCTGAAACCATGCCCATGTATCGCCTTTTGGAGTAAACCCGATTTGAAAATCCTCCCTGCTTCCCCACACAAGATCATTGAACTCCGGGTCTATAAACAGTTCCACCACATCATCTTTATAAATGTCCGAATCTGTCTGCAGACACACTACCTTATCGTCGGTCACATCAAAACCGGCATACAAATAATCCTTATCCCATGTAAAATATGCGCGACCAGAAATATCTTTACTGCCGTCACACTCTCCTGATTCCATATTTTCCTCAGGCGACAGTTCTATAGGTTTAACATCCCATTCCTTTAAACTGCCGTCGATTACTATTTTTTTTATAGTCTTTTCGGCAACAGTTTCCCTGGGAGGTAATTTCAAAACCTTTTTTCCGGATACAAAACCAACCGACTGCATTGCATCCTGTATGTTTTTATTGCGCATAAAATATTCCCATACCGTATCGGCACGGTAGTTTTCTATCATAAGCATTGTTATCCCCTGGTCAATACCTATATACTCCTTTGACCACCAATCGCGATGGGAGTTAAATGCACTGTAAAAACCATATTTTCCCCATACTTTATCACCGTATTTTTCTTTAATGTATTTTAGAGACGGAATGGCAAACTGAGGTATAAGCGGCACGGAACCCGCTATCGCATACGGACAGATGGTACCGTCATGCTGTCCGGCAGCAGGCCAGTATGCAAAATATCCGGAAGGACCATCGGATGCCGATAACCCCCATTCGTTTTCGCTGTATGTTTTATATTCTTCCTTATTATTTATACAAAACTTTCTGTTTGCTTCTGCAGCCTGTACGGAATTTTCCCAATAATCAAGATACTTATCATGTTTATTGCGGAAATCCACCCATGCATGTGAATACTGGTGTATAAAAAGACTGTTAGGATATGCCGTTACAAAAATGTGTCCTTCATACTTGACAATTTGTCTTACAATGCTGTCCCAGCATTTTACAGGGATGGAATGTTTGGACGAACCGATAGCCAAAAGGTACATAACCATGGCTTCCGAATACTTATCCCACCGGTCTTTGATAAATCCTTCTTCGGGTGTCCAGCCGTGAGAAAGAGTTTTACCTTTATTGAGCATCCATTTCCAATCAACTCTTTTATAAAGCCGCTGTACTATTCCTTCGGCTTCCGTTTTTTTAAAATACTCGCCCGCAAACAGCGCACCTGCAAGAAACAATGCGGTATCTATACTTGATATCTCAGAATTATCTGCCCTGTTACAGGTATCTGCATTCACAAAATGATAATAGAATCCTTTTTTATTTTCGAGTTTTTTTTCAAAAGTTTCAAGCATGGTCAGCACTCTTTTATATGCATCCTCATGACTCACCCATCCGCGTTTCTCCGCTATACATATTGCAGTCAGTCCGAAACCGCATGCCGCAATGCTTGAAGGTGAATCTGCGGTACTTCTGTCTTTAACCAATCCCGTATCAGGATCTGCTTCATCCCAGAAATAAAGAAAAGCTTTTTTCTCAACCATATCCAGAAAATCTTCGTCGGAATTATTTTCTGCATATTGCATTGTAACACCGATTAATATAAATATTAAACATAGTATAAAAATATTTCCAAATTTCATATTTCTTTCTTTTTTATAGCACTTATTCAAATTTTATGGTTATTGGCATAGGTTCTAATTCCGCGCTATTCCCTTTCTTATCCTTTGCTGAAAATATAACTACATATTTTCCTTCAGGCAAAGGCTTACCGGTTGAAATATCTATTCCCGACCACTCAAGCACCGGAGGAGGAATATCTTCAGCGGAGATTGCGTATACCCTATTACCCCGAACGTCAGTTATTTCAAGCTTCCAAATACCTATACCGGATTCATCGGCTGCGGTTATGATAAACGATATGACATCATCCATTCCGTCACCGTCAGGAGAAAAAGATATCATATCGGGCATAAGCGTAAGTTTAGGGCCTATAGTGTCGGCAAATTTCAATTTTTTGGCCGCACCTTCTCCGGTAAGTATTTTATCAAAATCTACATACAATGAAAAAATATGAGTATCGGTAAGATCAAAATGTCTTTTATAGGCATAATCAATCCGCATCTTATTATATTGAATTCCAACACCGGTAGAAAAATTCCATTCATTTGCTTCCTGTAATTCATATCCCATCCTGATACCAAAAAGATTTTTATAACACCATAATTCGGAACCGATATGAATCTCAGGATCATCGCGCTGTTCAGTATGGTTTATTTTATCTATATCTACTGCAACAGTCAAAGGATTAACCGGTTTGTAGGCCACCCCGAATCTAAGATTCATAGGCAGTTCATCCTCTGCAGTCGTACCCCATCTTATTACCGGCCTGTTTACATCCTGACATACAAGAGCAATAGTCAGCATCTTATCCATATATTCACGAAAAGCTCCTATATCCACACCGTAACCCGTTGCCTTCTCTTCGTAGTTTACAAAATAATATTTTATATTCGCCCCGACAAATACGTCAGCAGGGAGCGGAACACCGTAAGAGAATATATATGTATTTTCACTGTAATCTATAAATTCAACATTGCTTGTTGTTCCGAACCTTATCCATCCGAATCCTACCGTTCCCATTCCTATTTTAGGACGCAGATACCCGATAAAATCATAGTTTACAAGACCGAGACCGAAAAGGTCCTGATGTGTTGCATTTATCTGTGTTGTATTTATTTTTCCTATCCCTGCCGGATTCCAATAAACGGCATTCCCATCATCACATACAGCAGTAAAAGCTCCTCCCATACCTATAGGTCTGGCGCCTACGCTGATCTTATCAAAAGCACCGCCGTAAAGGCAGGTAGATAGGTAGATAGGTAGATAGGTAGATAAGAATAAACCTAACAACCTGTTAATATGATATTTTTTTATTTTATACATTTTTATTTGTCTCTTATTATTTTATTAACCTATTATTTTATCAACCGTTTCAACCTATCTGATTATTGCAATTATATGTTTTACCGAATCCTGCTGGTTATTGGAATTTTCTGCCTTGAAATTATAGAAATATAATCCGTTTCTTAGAAGTCTTCCGCCGCTGTCGCAGCCGTTCCATGTTATTGTATGAGAACCTACACTTTTTTCACCTTCGTCAATCTTAACCACAGGATTTCCGGCAGTATCATATATAGTCAGTTTAACCTGAGCATATGTATTAAGCGTATAATTGAATACAGCATTATCTTTTTCACCGTCATTGTTAGGAGAAAAAGGATTATCCCGAATTGAAAACTGGGATATTATTCCGTTAAACCCGTCCACCTGCTGAAAATCTGCGTCGGATATTGTTTCCAAATCGTCAACTGTAAATGTTCCCGCACCACCGGCATTTTTGGAAACAGCAAAATCTATGGTTTTTATATTTTTAAAATCCAGTGATGTATCACTGTTGGAACCAGAACTGAAAATAGTCAGATCAGTATAAGGGAATGATATTGTTCTCCATACGCCGTCTGTATTTGTTGCATTATAAAACTTTTTAATATATACCACATTGTCCACATCTGTAACCTTGAACTCTATATTATTTGAACCGCCTGTACCTTTATACTTGAACCTGAAACCTTTATCTTCTGTAACATTATATCCAAGTCCTCGCTCTGTTATTGCCCACCATCCGGTATTGAACTGATATGAAAATTGCGTAGCGTTCCCGTCATATCCTGAAACAGTGGATAATTCAAGGACTGTATCGCGTTCAGCATAAGGCGTCCCCCAGTCCGAAAAGGACGTAAATGCCTGGTCCATATCATCTATTGTAGAAACAGGGCCAACTGTGGAATCCGGTATAGCCGACGAAGAAAATCTTAACTGGTCCAGATACACAGTGCTTGCACCTTCTTTAAAAACAAATTTGAGTGCCGATAAGCTGGATTTATACAAACTTTCGGAATCGAAATTGTCTAACGGTATGGCATACAACTGCCATTCTGTAGTTACAACTGCGGTATCCCATACATTAACTGCGTCAAGCGCATCAGGATCGTCTATACCGTCCCAAAGTTCTATCAGTGGCTTTTCTCCCCCGGACTCTCCTTTAAGATAAAATGTTATATAGCTTAAGTTAGAAGCATTCATGCTGGAATTAGCGGTATCAAATAGATTTTCTTCAATTAGGGCATATTCACCACTGGGGATGTTGTAATCTATCTTATAGTATGGACCTCCGGAAGGAGAAGGGTTTGCTGTTTCTACAGAAAAGGATATAGTCGCAGAACCGCTCTGGCCTGTCGATACGGTTTTGCCCAGAGCATTGGTAGTGCCTGTTTCACCGCACTGGTCAATAGATTTATTTGACACTGTTGAACTCATATAACCCTGCATTTTATCAATAATGACTGTCCCCAAATTACTATCCGGAAGTCTTGTGATAGCAATACCCAGCCTTTTTATGTTTGACTTATCCAATGAACCGTTCCCGTAAGGCTGGCCATCATCATCCACCCACAAAGACATACCTGAAAAAGTAACTATTGCCTGTGTCCAAATTGAAGCATCTGTTACACCGGTCAGGGTTGTTGAATATATATCCCCATCAGCATCATATGCTTTGAGCTGTATATTATTGGAATCACCGGTACCTTTATACCAGAAACTTATAGAGTCAGCAGCTGACTGGTCCATACTATGGAAGCTTTTTCCCATAAGCACATAATTTCCGGATGTAAGGTCATATGTCATCCTAACAGCATTATCTATATATCCTGTTACCGAAGATACGGAGATTTCAGCACCGGAATCTGCAAGCGAAGACCAATTCGCAGCTGAATCCATAGTATCAAGAGAAGTACCATAAAGACAGAGAGAAGAGAGAAGAGAGAAGAGAGAAGTTAAAACCAATAATCTCTTAAAACCTGAATTTAATATATTATATTTTTTTCTTTTCATAATTTCTTTCTCTCTTATCGAAGCGTAGCGAAGATCCCGATTCATCGGGACTCTCTCACTCACTTACTCTCTTAATTTCTTTTTTAGTACTTTGCTCCTAATGCCAATCTGTGTGTACCGTTTGAATCATTTATATACAGAGGCCATGCCAAAGAATAATCAAAACAAATATCCATCTTTTCTTTTATAACAGGATAAACAACACTGAACCCGCCGGTAAATTCTTTCTGATTACCGCCTGCTCTTACTCCGAGCATCCTTTCCATAATCCACGCCTCTGTACCGATATGTGCATTCATATCTTTTTCTCTGTAAGACAAGTCGAATGCACATGTTATCAACATTTCATCGCTGTCTTTTTCACCAATATCATATGCAAAGCCAACCCTTGTCTCCAGCGGGACTATATCATCACTGTATAATCCTACATCCGGCCGTCCGATATTCTTAACAGAAACTCCGGACCGCAAATTCGGGATATGTTCCGGCACGGGAATAGTAAATAAACCAATGTCCGCGGCAAAGGCCCCTTTGGAATCGCCACCGCTAAAAACAGGGTCGTTAAGAGTCCTTGCATCAAGGTCATAAGCATGATACAGATATTTCAGATTAATCCCTAAAGATATTTCATGTTTAAAATTACTGAAAATATCATTCATATTTTTAGCACCTGAAACAAAAACTGCTATTTCGTCATACGTGAGGCCGTCGCTGAAATAAGTAACTCCCGTACCGAAAACCCCTATATCTTCTACAGGATATATACAGGATAAAAAATTTAAACTTAAATCCGCATCACCGATATCCAGCCCCCAATACGGTTTTGCATACATAAGCGTTGCCTGCTTTCTTTCAATCTGCGACATACCTGCAGGGTTATACAATGGTGCGTTTGCATCGTTAGATACTGCACAGAAAGCACCGCCCATACCTGCAGGACGCACTCCCCAGCCGCTGTCTTTAAAGGCACCATGAAGACAGAGAGAAGAGAGAAGAGAGAAGAGAGAAGTTAAAACCAATAATCTCTTAAAACCCGAATTTAATATATGATATTTTTCCCTTTTCATAATTTCTTTCTCTCTTATCGAAGCGTAGCGAAGATCCCGATTCATCGGGACTCTCTCACTCTCTTACTCTCCGTCTTTTTACTTTGCTACCGTTACTGTTCCTGATATCAACTCTCCGCCTACTTTAAACTGGTATATGTATACCCCGCTTTCAACTATGTTGCCGTCATCATCATATCCTTCCCATATCGGAACATCCCTTATTGTTCTTACTTTTCTACCGGTTATATCATATATTCTTATCGTAAAGTTACCGCTTAATCCGTCAAACTGTATATAGTCGTTCCAGCCGTCAACCAAAAACGGTGTAATTATTTTTCTTTTAGGCCTGTAATCGCTTGCACTGAGCGCACCTGCAGGAAGGACCGCATATTTTGAAAAATGCCTCACTTCTACGGAAACGGTATTGTTGGTTGAATCAACAGAACCGCCGATATATCTCCATGCAAAACCATCCCACCAGAATATTTTCAAAGTGGTTTCATCAACCCCGGCGGTTTCCGGATACAACAGTGTTAAAGAAACAGGTTTCTTAAATACGGTATTTACAGGACCGAATTCATATGCAGACAAAGGCCTTGTTCTTGTTGCAGGTAATGTAGCGTTGGGAACAGCAGAAGTATCGTTTATATCCGGCGCAGTAATGGTAATCGTAATATCTGAATCTATAGCACCCAACGGTATAAATACATTTGTTACACCGTCTTTGTAATACACCGTACCTCCGGATGTGCTTATAATTACTTGTCCGACAGCTAAAGCACTGGCTGTACTGGATGCGTTGGACCAGTTTGCACTCTCGTCAGCTGTCCATATCTTTATATAATATGTTGTAGTGTGCACAAGACCGGAGATGGTATAGCTCTGCTCTGATGACGGCGTAACACCTGATGTAGATATATCAATCTGTGCAGTGGTTGTACTCCAGCTGACATATGAACTGTCACTGCTGTACTCAACCTTGTACTTTCCTGTAAGCGCGCCTGAGTCAGCATCATCACCCGGTGATGTCCATTTTATATCTATCTCTCCGTCATTAGTTCCGGCAGCTGCGGAAAGGTCATTAATATCCGATGGCGATACATTATCCAAAGAACAACCTGTATAGGTTAAACTGCTTTCATTACCGGCAATATCCATTGCAATAGCCCTTATACGGTATGTTGACCCTGATGTAAGTCCGGAAATATCCCATGTTGCCGTATAAGTTGAATCAGAGGTATCTGTGTCTATGGCTATTACATACCAGGTAGCACCTGAGGTCATATTGTCATGTTCAAACCTGATACTTTCAATTGTTGCATCAGTGCCTACAGCATCTGCTGTCACTGTAAGGACATTCACAGCACCAAAAGCATGATTGTCTGTTATGGTATTTCCATCATCTTTAAAACTGCCGGGTATTGTAGGTGAATTTGTATCCTTAAAACATATATTGTCTACGTAAAATGTAAATCCTGCAGTGCTTTGGAAAACTCCACCCCGAGCAGGATCCTGGTTACAAACCCATAGTTCAAAATCGCAGATATCGGTATTTGTAATTGTCGGCAAATCAGTAGAAAAAGTACGGGTTACGGACTGCCATGAAGTAGTCAGTACGGTTGTAGAAACAACAATTTTTTCCTCACCATCTCCTGGGTCAGCATAAAGGCCCAACCCCAGTATTTGGCCTACGCCGTCCGCATCCGCCTTGACCTCGCAGGATATTGTATCACACTTAGACATATCAATACCATAATCTGCTCTTTCTATGATACCTGATATAAAAGCAGCACTATCTGTAACACCCGCACTATTACCTGTGCTCCATATTACCTGAAGAGAATAACCGCCAGAATCAGAGGGATAGGATTGTGTGCTTACATACATATTTGTAAAAGCACCTGAACTGGTCCCGCCATCCACATAATTCCCATGACTGCTGTTCCACGCATTAGGTGCAGAACCGTCTTCAAAAGTATCAACATATACAGGAGCTAATGCTGTATGGAATATAACATCATCAATATATATGGTTGCAGCAGGACACAGGTTTCTGAAGTTGAATATAACACCGTCCACCTTCTGAGCATTTGTCGGCGAATATCCCTGAACAAGTGTTTCAACAGGTACAACAACCTTCTGCCATGAGGTTGTAATACCTCCGGGAAGAAAATGTGTAATGTGGGGTCTCCAGTCGGACTCAACACCGCCGTCTGCTCTAAGATTTATCTCAAATGTCTCTCCGCCGTTTTCTCCTCTTACCCAGAAGGATAAAGATTTATATGTTCCGCTTTCATTGTATGTGGAAATAATATTGGCATATGTATCATCAAATTCAAGCCTGAACCATCCGGTATTTGTATTCAGGTGTACAATCTTAAGGCAATACCCAACATTGCCGTGTGCAGACATAGAATCGACATGTGCCACATATGTACCTGTCACTACGCTCACATCGGTGCTCGATGTGTTGCTGTCCGGGTCTACTGTTAAAGGATCTGCACCGTTTTCAAAATCAGCAACGACCAGCATTCCTGCATTAAGGCAGATAGCGGATGACAGATGACAGATGACAGATAAAAGAATAGTTAAATATAATTTTTTCATAATATAAGTTGACTTAACCTGTGTAATCAGAGATTATTTTGATTTTTTAAATAATCTCATTATGGGTTATTTGACAGCTTTATTGAATCTATATAAATTGTTCCGGAACAGTCTGTTTTACCCGGCTGAATAAAAAACAGAATTCTTCTTATCAAATTTTTATCAATGGCTTCACACTTTGAAAAATCAAAAGTAAGTTTTGTCCAGCCGGACGGGTCCGTAGCAGACATAGTAGCTATTTCTTCCTGTTTATCTCCCCAGTTCCAGAGTTTTGCCAGAATATCGGCTTTGCCGTATACCCACATAGTAATATATTTATAATCGCTGAAATTATGATAATTAATCCTTGTTACCATATGAGCCCATACATCGCTTTGTCCTTTTTTATTATAGGAGATTTTTAAAGAACGGGGACCTTCCTTAGCTTTTTCGGAAGAAGCCTCGTATTTGAACAACCCCTTGGGATATCCGCCCCATTTAAGTTTTATATCCCCTTCATCAAAATTATCAATAACAGGGTCAATAGTAAATTTTTCTGCAGTAGTAACTTCTATCGAATTCGATACAGCAGAAGTATTATAGGACTTGTTCTCGGCTTTTATCGCAAAATAATATGTTTTGCCGGATTCCAGACCGCCTATTGTATAGGTGTTTTTATATCCGCCTATATAACTAATATCTTTTATCTTAAGAAATGTCGATTCGTCATTAATCGGTTTATCGGAGTATTTTATTATATACCTGTAGGGCTTTTTATCCGGCTGGGACCATTTCAAAACAACTTCCCCGGGAGTATATTCTGCATTGGCGGTAAAATTTTTGACCATATCGGGTTTTTCGAGATTCAAACTATTTATCAACAGAACTTCATCCATATAAAACATACCTTTCGATTTATTTTCCTGTGTGTCGGCAGCAAAAATAACCCTGGTAATATTTTTTATATCTTCGTTTGACGGCAACCGGTAATAAACATGATTCCAGCCGTCGGAACATTCCACCCACCCCCCTTTTTCCAGTTCAACAATTTTCCCGTTATTATTTTCAAGTTTTAACTTAAGCTCCGGCGCATCAAATGTCCATAGAGAAATATATTTATAATCCGAAAAATCGGTAAGGTTGGGTTTAGCAAAAAAACCTTTATCAGTTTTTTTTCTCTTACCGAACCTGACTTCCATGGAATATTTCCCGTCTTTAACAATTTCATCGGAAACCCTGCATTTATAAACACTTCTCCTGTTTAAGTCGTCCCATTTGCTGTACGGAGCAACAATATCGTTTACTTCAAAATCATCTATTATTCCCGCAAAACCGATTTTATCCATACCATTTTTTACATATTCATTCTTCATTACATATTTCCATACAAACCCGGAACGGTAATTTTCAATCATTGCCAGCATACAGCCCAAATCTATTCCTATATAGTCACGGCTTGTCCAGTTGTGCTTAGGACTGAAAGCCCCGTAAAAACCGTATTTACCCCATACCATATTCTCGAAATTACTATACATATATTTCAACGAGGACAATGATTCTTCGGGTGTAAATACTATCGAACCTGCACAGGCACTCGGAGCAATCGAAGCATCCCTGTCAATCTCACCCTGTTTCGGAGGATATCCGTAAATCCCGAATCCTGACGGTCCGTCCTGAAATGTCAAACCCCAGATATTATACTTGGGATACATTGTTTCCAAACAATATTCCCTCTGGGCAAGGGTTGCATATACAGAATTCCTGGAATAATCCGCAAACCTGTCTTTTTTATAGCGAAAATCTATCCAGGAATGTGCGTACTGATGGGCAAAAAGCGGAGGACATCTGATGAACTTATTCCCTTTATATTCCAGCCAGCTGTAGCCCCTGGTCCAGCCCTCGTCCCAGCATTCTGCAGGAATGGAATGTTTAGGGGAACCTATGGCAAGAATATATGTCATCATAGAGCTCAATTCCATATAACTGCTTATCCTCTGGCCGATTTTAAACCCGTATTTAGGCGACCAATGCCAGCTTAATGTTTTATCAATATACTCTACAGGGTCGCCTTCAACCATCCAATCATGGTCGACGGAATCATATATGTTCTTAACAACATCTTTATCGTAATTGAGCATCCAGTCCCATTCAATCTTTTCGTATATTTTAGTTGTAAGCTCCCTGATTTGTTTTTCAACTTTGTCGTCATGGTCAAAGTATGTCCTGCAGGTCAATACTCCGCCCATCATAAAACCTGTTTCGGAAAGGTCAGCACCGTCATCCTCTTTACGTATAAAAGCAATGACTTTCTGTGTTCTGGTATTGTGAAAATGCCCGAATATACCATGAAACTGCTGAAGTGATTCATATGTTTTTAATATTCCGAGAACATTCTTTGCAGCTTCCTCTCTTGTAACCCAGCCCCTCTCGGCAGCTATACACCATGATGTAAGCTGGTACCCTGCACCCAGAGTTGATGCCATTATTTTGTCCGTCATTCTGTCCTGTATCAAACCTGTCGGACCAGCTTCATATACAAAATACCGGAATGCGGCTTTTCCGATTCTTTCAAGAAAAAGGTCTGTGTTATTCAGTTCTTTTTTTGTTACAGGAATAATTTTTTCTTTCTGGGCTATTTTTTCAAAATAGTCCGCAAGACTCGCAGCACTAAATATTTTTACCGGTTCCCTTACAATACCGCCGTCGCCGGTTTTATCATAAACCTTTACTGCGATTATATTCTTCTGCCCGTAATTAATTATATCAGAAGGTATATCATACTGCCTCTTCTGGTCCCACGCCGTATGAAAACCGGGGGGCATCCTGCCGCTGCTTCCTATTTTTACCCCGTTAAAATAGGTCTCATCAGTATCATCCACTCCGCCAAGAAACAGAAAAAGAGGTTCGTCTTTTAGTTCGGATGGAATTATTAAACCAAACCTATACCATCCAAAACCGTCATACTCCGGATATTCTTCCTCCCATCTTTCCGGAACAAGAATCTTTTCCCAGGAGGAATCGTCATAATCTATCTTTGACCATGATGATTTACTGCCTTTCCTGAACAGCCATTGCCCTGTAAGGTCTTTAGAGTATTCTTTCTTTGAAAACTCTTTTTTTCCGGATAATTCAAGACGGACATCATCAATACATACTGCGCCTTTACCTTTACCGCCTATAAATTCTATTACCGCCTGGACAGAAAAAGCATTGGGCGGTGCTGCTCCCGTAACTTCCAGCTGGTGCCATTTCCCTATTTCTCTCTTGCTGTCAAACTTCTTACTTTCCTTAGTACTGACAACCACGCCGTTTTCTGAAACAAACCGCAATTGTATTACCGCAAACTTTTCGCCGTCAATATCCAACGGCTCACTTGAAGAATTCAAAAACCATGCCGTAAGATGGTACTCGTCGCCGGGGACAACCGGTACAGACTGATAAATACCACCAGTCCACCAGAACTTTACGGAAACATCACCAGCATAACTGTCCTTCTCCCATACTTCATATACATCACCGCCCCATGGTTTCCAGCTGTCTATTTCTTTGCTCCTGATACCTGCATTATCCTCGAAACTATGGTTTTTAAGCAAATTCTGCGATGATTCCACAAAAGATATCGTAAGGAAAAACAGCAAAACAGCAATAAAATATTTTTTATTCATTAATAGTAAATTTCCATATCCACCGGCAATTTATCAAATCTTACTTCCGAGTGGCTAAAATTCTCCCAATTTTTTTTGTTAATCTTTACCGTCTTGATTTTCTTTGACAAAGGTGATTTAAATACGAAACCTTTTTCAGGTTCTGCATCTCCCCGAATCTTAACCTTTAATATATTATTATTCTTATTAATACTATAATTTATGTTACCAAAATATGTCGGAAACTTTTTTACTGACACACCCTGTTTTCCGGACAACCACTTTTCCGGAACACCATGGCATAAAATTAATTTATTATCTTTCTCATATAGAAATATACTTCTTATCGCATTTATATACCCTGACCCGACCCATGTGTGCGGCATATCACCGATAAATTCAGGATACCTATACTCGCTAAAAACCACCTCAGCAAGATGGTTCCATTTCAGCGGCCGGCGGCAGGTCATAAGATATTCCAGCAGATTTATTGCTTTTTCTTTCTGGTCCATCATAACGAATGCCTGCACTGTACGAACTTCATAAGGTGTAAAAGCACCTTTCCAGCCGGGTTTAATCCTCTTTAACAAATCCTCATAATATCTGTTATATGTATTGTCAAGTGCCGGCTGAGGCAGGTGTTCAAGTTCATCGCAAACAACTATAGCTATAGCCGTTGAGGTTGGGTCAAAGTCTCCTTTTTCAGCACATCCCGGTATAAAGTCAATATTCTTATTTTTCATTGCAAGATTTATTGAGTCATAAAGAGACTTTCTTAAGGCAGCCTCTTCTTTATTTATCCATCCTAATAAATCCTTTTTATCAAGAATATTAGCAATTGTTCTTGCATCTTTCCAGCCTTTAAGCGCCCAGAAATCATCCCAATAGGAATGCATCGGATTATCACAATAACCTTCATGGCTGCCGGATTCCGGAAGCAATCCGTAAAGTGCTCTCTTTTCAGGCGGACCATTCCTGAATTCCGATGTGGTCCTCTGATTTCTTAAATATATGAGATATTCCAGAACTTTAATAATCTTCTGAAGTTTGTCTTGCAGAAATTTTTTATCTTTAGTGAAAATATAATACTGAAGAACAGCATAAATATATTCACCCTGACTGTCATACTCAGGATAAGGATCTGCACCGCGGTAATCCACTACACACGGTACTTTGCCGTCTTCGTACAGATAACCGGAATACCAGTCTATGTATTCCCTTACCTCTTTGGTAACACCCAGTCTCAATATCGCCGAAGAGGTCATAGCGCCGTCTCTTATCCATGCCCTTTCATAACTTCTTGACCCAGGCTGTATGGCCCATATGTCTCTGTTAATAAGGATATACGCTATATTGGATTTCAATGTATTTACTATATCTTTATCCGGGATATTTATTTCAACATTGCTTACTCTTGATTCCCAGAAATCAATAATTTCTTTAAGTCTTATGTTTACTTTTTCTCTTGCCTCGGATTCACCGATATTTATACTTATATCCGAGCGTTGTCCATAAAAAGGTATTATAAGGAAATATTCCTGAGTACCGTCCGGACCAAGTTTGAAGTTGTATTCAAGCGCACCGGAAGCATAGCCGTCCTTATCATTAATATTCTTCTCTTTGGGAACATTCCCTTTTGAAATATAGTTAACAATATCTCCATGTTTAAATCCTGAAACACCGAAATCATCCGGTCTGGTGAGTGAGTAAATATTTCTCTTTTCATCGGCTTTAATTATATCATTTACATACTCTATTTTATAGATTGGCGCACGCCCTCCGCCCCACTGCCAGGGAGGGTTTACCTGAAAAGGACGAACCGTCAGAAACAATTTTCCGGAAATATTTTTTTTAGTTTTATTGCTAACTTTGTACCATAGGTAAATGGATGATTTTCCGGGTTTACCGTGTGCAAAAGCTTTTGTATATAAATCAACATCCTTGCATTCCCATTTCACCAGAGGTATAGGCAGATAATCCTTTTCAAGGGATTGTGATATTTTAGCTTCCTTACGGGTAATAAACTTGCCGTCAATATATAGAAACGGAGAAACGGAAAACCCTCCTTTATCCACTTCAATGGAACCGTCTTCGCAAAAAAGTGCTTCTTTTTTATCTTCGGTTACACCAACAACCGTCCAATAAGCCTGCTTTTTTGACAACCACATAGGGTAGTAACCTTCAGGTGCTTCTTCTGCAGCCACCTCATACATCTTTAACGGCGTGGCTGCTTCCTCCGGTCCTTTAATATCGATTTCATTTATCATATAACCATTTCCTGTCCCGCTTACCTTGCATGTTATTTTGATAAATCTTGCTTCCGTTTCCTCAAAATATATTCTATCCCTGCCTCCGTTTCCTCCGGATGTTTCATAAACGGTATTCCATTCCTTCCCATCTGCCGACGCCGCCACATCATAAGACCCTGCATAATCTCTGTCCCAAAACAGGAATAATCCTCCTATTTCGTTAATCTTACCGAAATCGAGGTTAAGCCACTGAACATCCGTCTTATCGGTCCGCCATCCTGTTTTCATACTTCCGTCAAGAGCGTCAAAAGGAGAATGAGGCTTTTTTACGGATGATGCAGTTAATTTAATTTTTTCATCAAGCTGTTTTGGTTTGACCTCAAACAGAGAATACCCCCAGTCCGTAGCTCTTTCCTTTCCCACTATTTTCAGATATCTTGCATCAGTTTTTTTGAAATATATATCATCTTTGTTACCGTCACTTTCATTGGTAGTATAAACATTAGTCCATTCACTTCCGTTTTTTGAAATCAAAACATCATAAGCCTTGGCATATGCTGCTTCCCAGTACAGCGTTACACCTATAAGCTTAACGGTTTTTTCCATATCAACTTCAAGCCATTGCGGGTCACTGAATTCGCTTGCCCATCTTGTCTGCATATCACCGTCAACCGCATTCTGAGGTATATTACTGTTATTTTCCGAAGAAGACGCAGATGCTTTCATATTGATTGTCGATTCAGATGCCGAAACAGGAACAAGTGTAAACTCATCAAAATATACTTTTCCCTTACCTCCTTCACCGGCAGCAACTCCAAATTCAATCTTTGCTACTTCTGTCAGCTTTATTCCGGGAGAAGGACCCCAGCCGAATGATATATTTTTTTTACGGAGTGTTATTTTTTTCCATTCCTCACTAAATCTGAAATTTTCCCATTTCGCCCAGAAAACATTCTCATCTTTATCAATAAGCTTTAATTCCAGACGATTGGTAGGAGAAATGCCCTTTACATAAAAAGTTAACTTATAATCCTCAGGAAGCGACATCGATACTTTCTTTGAAGCAACAACATAACCCTTTGTCTCTTTCATATCATAATCAAGACAAAGACTGTTTCCCTTTACACCGTTTTTGGCAGATAATTCAAGTTCCGTACCCTCAAAAGTTATTTTCTCCCAATTTTCCGATGTATCAAAATTTTCAATAACCCTTTTACTTTCAGCATTGACATTAGCTATGCTAAAAATAATATATATAAAAACAAAAAAAGCAGTGTTTATCAATTTAAACATTTTCATATTTTTTAATCTTTTCTTTATACTATTTACATTACATGCTAACTTTAACATTATGTACTTTACCATCTTTAAACTGCGGGAGAAATTTTGTTTTTAATACTTTTCCGTCAACCGTTATTTTTTTTATTTTTTTCGACTGTCCATCGGGACGGGATATCTCAATTTTATATTTTGTTCCGCGGAATACACGGTATATTCCACAGCGCTTCCACCCCGGAGGTAAACATGGGTCGATATAAAGACCGTCATAACCGCTTTTTATACCCAAAATCCCTTCAGCGGAAATCTTAAAAAGCCATGCTGCTGAACCTGTATACCAAGTCCAGCCGCCTTTACCGTAATGCGGCGAATCCGGACCGTCCGTATTGCCTGCAGTAACATAAGGTTCGCACAAATATAAATCAGGTTCCATTGCGCGGACAATAGGAGATATCTTGTTATAAAGCTTCCATGCTCTTTTACTGCGTTTCAACAGGCATTCCATCCATACAGCCCACGTAGCGGCATGAGTATAGACACCGCCGTTTTCCCTGACACCGGCCGGATATTTTGTAATATACCCTATTTTGGAATCATACTTTGAATATGCCGGATAAAAAACAATCGGCCCGTAATTTTTATAAAGATATTTTTCTACGGAATTAAGCATGCGCTCTATCCTGTCTTTTGGAACCAATCTATTTATTACCGCCCAAACCTGCGCATTAAGATATATTTTCCCTTCGGTACACTTGTTTGAACCTATAGCTTCACCGGAATCCTTCGTTGCCCTTATATACCAGTTTCCATCCCACGCATATTTGTTTACCGCAGATTTAAGCTTCTGTGCTTTCTCACTGTATGTTTTCATTCTTTTTTTATCTATTTTCATTCTTGAGAGCAGTTCAGTCCAATCGTTTAATATACCATAAAGAAAATGAGCAAGCCAGATACTTTCACCTTTCCAGTTTTTACCTGCATTGGAAAGCCCGTCATTCCAGTCGCCCTCTCCTATTAACGGAAGCCCTCTTTTACTGAATCTTGAAAGCGCTTTATCAATAGCCCGTACACAATGTTCATAAAGCGTTGATATATCCGATGTCTGTTTAAAATCCAAATAAGGTATTTTTTCATCCAAAATCAGATAATCCTCTGTTTCCTTAATATAGTTAAGCGTTACAAAAGGCAGCCACAGTAAATCATCAGAAAATTTGCTTTCAGGACCATCTTCAGTTATAGGATGCCACCAGTGTTTTACAATTCCGCTTTTATACTGATGACCGGCATGCAGTAATATCTGTTTTTTTGTCTTCTCGGGCTGTAAAGGCAGATAAACCTGACTGTCCTGAAGCTGATCCCTGAACCCGAAAGCGCCTCCCGGCTGATAATATCCGGTCCTTCCTTTTATCCTTCCGGAAATCGCCTGGTATTTAAGCCACCAGTTTGTAAGAAAATTAAATTTATCATTAGGTGTTTCCACGATAAAATCCGAAAGACGGTCAACCCAGAATTTTTTTGTTCTGGATAATGATTCCTCGATATCCTTTACCGTTTTGTATTTTCCGTTTAAAGCAAGAGCGTTTTTCTTTTTATCCGATATGCCTGTTATAAAACCGAACCCTATCTCCTGCCCCGGTTTTAATTCTGCCTTTGTTCTGTTACATGCTATCGGTGTTACAAGTCTTGAGGGGTCTATCCGTACATCAAGTTTTTTAAGTTCCAGGGATTTTGGACTTTTAGGGGAGCCCTCCCTCCCGAAAAAGTTATTTTTATCAAGAATAAATCCCTCCGGCGGGGAACAGGTCAATGAATGAAACGCACAATACGGCCAATCTTTTCTTGTCGCAAATATTGTTTTAGCCCTGTATTCTGTCTGTATAAATAATTTATCAAATTCCTTGTGAATATACGGCATCCCGAGGGACCATTCAATATATGACTGAATCAGGATCGATTTATCCTTATAAGTCAGATTTTTTAATTTCACCGACCATATCTCCAATGTTTTATCCGGAGGGACAAACATTGTGACCTCTGATTCTATACCGTTGCACTGCATTAAAAAAACCGTATATCCTATACCGTGCCTGCATTCATAATATTCGCAGGAAGCACGTACGGGTTTCCATGTCGGCGACCATACTATTCCGTTGTCAAGGTCTTTCATATATAAAAATTTACCGCATTCATCAATGGTAAGATCCTGTTCCCACCTGGTAAGCCGGTTAATAGTAGCATGTTTGTGCCAGGAATATCCCGTACCGCACTGGGACACGATAAATCCGTATTCTCCCGGACATATTACATTTACCCACGGCTGCGGTGTCAACGGTGTTGTTATAATATATTCCTTACCGTCATTGGAAAAATAACCGTATTTTGTTTTAAACGGTTTTTTGTCCATATTTTCTCTTATCATTGATTGTCCGGCCATAATTGATTCCTTTACATTATGTTTTTTACGGTTACTATAAGGTCTTCTGAAGAAAACGGCGTAAAAAGATAATTATCAATTTCTCCTTCGGACCTTTTGAATATTTCCTTTGAATTAGTCGGCTTTGTAATTAAAAGTATTTTTATCTGCGGGTTTTCGGATTTTATCCTGCTAAGAAATTCAACTTCATCCTGAGTTATGCATTGCATATGAATAATAAGCACGTCAATTTTTTTTCTTTTCAATTGTATGGTCAAATCATTTGCAGGTTCGGTCAGATGGTATATGATGTTCTTGTTTGCCTGGAATGTGTTCTTATAGATTTCCTTTCTTACAGGGTCATCATCTACAACAAGAATGGTTATATATTGGTATATTGTTTTCGGCATCAGTCATCCTTCACGGAGTTTATCCCGATGTATATCGGGATTCAGGTAATATGCAGATTCAAACAGATATTTCATTTGTCTGAATCCGCACCTCTATCTGTCTGCATCTGTGTTATAATAATCTCTAAGTTATATTAAGTATCAATTTTATTGCCAACGATAAATTTTGAAATGATTGAGTTAATTGATTTATAGGCAGGAATGAGGGGAAGTAATATTTCACACTGTGAAGTTAATGATTCACACTGTGAAGATATAACTTCACAGTATGGTTATTAGCTATATACCTAACTTTTTCAGCTTATAATATAAGGCTCTTCGGCTGATTCCCAATTCTTTAGCAACTTTAGAACGGTTATTTTTTGTTTTTTGCAGTAATCTGCGAATTGCTTTTTGCTCAACCTCTAAGGAAGCCTCTTTTTTTGCCTGTTTTAACGATGTTATTAATTCGGATTTGTCTTTTATGGAAGGCTGTTGCTGCAGTATAGAACTTTTTTCTTTTTTTAAATCCTGAATAACAGGCGATAAATGTTCCGTAAGTATTGTTTCATCTGCGAGAAGGACCGCTCTTTTTATTGTACTTTTTAATTCGCGAATATTTCCTGGCCAGCTATACAAAGCAAATAGTTCCTTAATTTCATCGGAAAAAGGATTAACCTGCTTATGAAACTCCCTGTTTGCTTCTTCTAAAAAGTATTCCGAAAGAAGAAAAATATCGTTCCCTCTTTCCCTTAAAGGCGGAATCATAATTGTAAACTCGTTAATTCTATGATAGAGATCTTCCCTGAATTCTTTTCTTTTAACTTTCTCTTCAAGTGAAATATTACTATCCACAATTATCCTTACATCGACTTTTATTGTTCTATCCGCTCCTAGGCGCTGTATTTCTCTCTCCTGCAATACTTTCAGTAATTTTGCCTGGGCAGATAAAGGCATATTGGAAATCTCATTAAGAAACAATGTACCTTCTTCCGCCAGCTCAAACTGTCCCAGCTTTTTTCTATCCGCCCCGGTAAATGCACCTTTTTCATAACCAAACAGTTCGCTTTCAACCAAATTTTCAGGCAGTGTTCCACAATCAACAGCAATAAAAGGTTTTTCCTTTCTTAAACTGTAATTATGCAGCAACCGAGCAATTGCTCCCTTCCCGACCCCGCTTTCACCCTGCAGAAGAACTGTTAAATTAGTAGGGGCTACTTTTCTTATCAGCGTAAATATTTCCTTGACTTTCGGGTTGTTACCCATTACAAAATCAATCTCACACGTCTCATAAAGCCTTTCGCTGAGGTCATTTACTTTCTGACGAAGCATTTTTGTTTCTATTGCATTCTTTATTGTCAGCAGTATCTTATCTTCATTAAAAGGTTTTGTTAAATAATCGAACACACCCAACTTCATCGATTTAACAGCAGACTCAATACTCCCGTAGCCCGTTAAAACGATTATAGCACTATTCTCTGTTGCCTTAGGATGTTCTCCTATTAAAGACAATCCATCAATATCGGGAAGTTTAATATCGAGCAGAACAACATCGGGCCTGTTTTCTTTCATCTTCCGCAAACCTTCTTTCCCGTTATTAGCAACAATAACATCATAGCCTTCATCGGTAAGAATACCGCTTAATGTTCTGCAAATACCGGGGTTATCGTCTAATATAAGAACCTTTTTCACCCTGCCCTTCCTTTTTATTTATACCCCAATCCTCCCTATTAAACAGCTTTAGGAAGGGCGGGGTTCATTTCGGCCTTTCAGAGTTCAATTCACTCAAATAATATGCCACACTTCTCCGGGATATATTTATTCCGTGCTTTTCCTTAAGAATCTGTTTTATTTTTTCAGCGCTTAACTTTTTCTCGTTTTTTCTGATAATTTTTTTAACAAGATTTCTTTTTATATCTTTCTCATTCAGGAAAAAAGTTTTCAAGGGTATCTCTTTGCCTGACGGAATCTGGACGCTTTTATTCGATAAAACACGGCAAACAACGCTTGGGTCAACACTAATTTCCTTTGCCAACTCTTTCTGTGTCAGAAGTCTTCTCTCCTCCAAACTACCGGTATTAAGAAATCTCTCCTGGCAATACAACAATTTCTCCAGTACCTGATATATAACTGCTTTTCTCGTATTTATAAGCTCTATTTTGCGAATAAACGATTTTATCTTTCTATCTTTCACCCCTACAAGTTTTTCATAGTCTATTTCATATTTTCCTCTCGCAGAATTCGGAGAGAAAAAATTTATAACAAAACCATCTTTGTCGCTTTTCTCTATAGATGCTATTTTATTATATCTAACCTGTAATGCAATGTCAATGCCGGACGGATTATAAAATTCCGAACGAATAGCCATTTCGTTAAGCAAATCAACAATCTTTTTTACTTCATCAATCGAAATTCCGCACTTTTGCGTCAGCTCATTGTTCGGGGTATTACCCTCATTGTACAGAAAATATTTTTTAAATTTTTCTATACCAATTTTTTTGATTATTTTAATCGTTTCCTGTTTTGTTTTTAAAATCGGCTCTACGTCTATCGGCGTGTAATCAGCAGATATGTCTTCATTCAGTCCTAAAAAATTGAACGAAAAACCTGTCTTGGGGAATCTTTTATATTTTACAATCTTTTCATTTCTTATTTTTTCGAATAAAGGATTGGATTCTATATCATTTATAAGCTGATTAAAATCTCTCTCGGAAAGCTTAACGATATTGCTTAATCTCGTTCCTAAAATCTGATAGATGACAGTTTTTGGATTGGTACTTAATTTTAATCCGTGCTTCATTTTAAATTTCTTATATTTGTATATATCAAAATTCCACCATTGCTCTTAGGATTAAAAAAATCCAGCAATATTATTTGATTATATAAAACTATTTGTTTTTTTTCAAGATGAATATATTTTTTATTGGTTAGAATTTCACGCTGAAGGAAATTCGATGTGTATTGCCGAGGTCGCCGTAGGGTACAAATGCATAGTCAGTGGAAAAATTATATATATTCAAT
>JAFGLF010000058.1 GCA_016928195.1 Elusimicrobiota bacterium | reverse complement strand
TATAGTGACTGATGACCTGATAGTTAACGGAGATGACATAACCGGTTCAGCAGGAACAACCCTGACATTTTCAACTATCGGTGACACCGTTACAGTCTCAGGTGACATAAGACTCGGTGCTGCAACCGGTATGGTTTATAAGACTAATGGCGACAAAGCATTGCAGTTTGAAACGTCAAATTCGCACTTGTATACTAAAGATGACGGATGGTTTACACTTCGCAGAACAAGTGATGATGCTGAAAGATTTAAAATAGATTCTAACGGATATATGCATCTTGTTGGGAACATAATAAAAGATTCCGGTTCTAATGACCAGATAACCTTTACAGCCGGCTCGCTTGCCACTTTTGGCTACGATATTAAAGTGACAGGCAATGACATTCAGGATTCAGGAGGGAATGAGCGTGTTACCCTTGGAGATACAACTGTTATTCGTTCTTCGGTTACCGTAGGGGGAGATGTTGAAGCAGGAACGTTTACGGTAGTGAACGGCGGAAAACTGTATCTGAACGGTACTGACCAATATATATTTGCTGCCGGCGGAAGTGATTTGGCGTTTGTGGATAATTCATCAAACTGGATGCGTTTCGCTACTAACGGCAGTGAGTTTCACTGGTTTGCCGACGGTCCTGCAATGAGTGATTCCAAGATGATATTGCAGGCAGACGGAGACCTTGAGATTGACGGTGATATGAGAGTTGACGGTAATGAAATCATGAATTCCGACGGCGAGGCAACAATAACCATGGATGCCGACCAGAATGTACGAGTAGATAAGTCGTTTCGTTTAGCTACACAAGGACTCGATGCAGTTCAGACATATGGTAGAACACTTGGTGTAGGATTAATTCAGCAGTATCACAACTCGACCGAAGATTTTAAGCGGTATTTGGATATTGTTTCTGCTGGTAACGACAGGTCATCGATAATCAGGTTTTTAAATCAAACTGCAAACGACACTGACCCGGAAGAAACGATGCGAATTGATAAGACCGGCTATGTTGGTGTAGGAGCGACTGATCCGCAGACAAAGTTTCAGGTGGATGGGGGAAGTATATCGGTTACAAGTATGCCGACACTAACAGTTGCAGGTACAGCATTGTATTATGATGGAGATGGAATATTAGGGGCTACGGGTTCAAGTATAAGGTATAAGAAAAATATAAAGGACCTGGATGTAAAAGCAGAAGATGTATTAAAATTAAGACCTGTAAGATTCAATTGGAAGGCTTCAGGCGAAGAAGACGTAGGATTAATAGCCGAAGAAGTTGATGAGACAATAAAAGACCTTGTTGTATACGATAAAGAAGGCAGGTCAAACGGTGTTAAGTATGAAAAAGTTGCTGTTTATCTGATTTCTGCAATAAAAGAACAGCAGAAAGAGATCGATGAACTAAAGAGAAAAATTGCTGAATTAAAAAAATAAGGATATCCGATAAGTAATTCAGTATGTAAAACATGAAGAACTTTATGAAAACCATAATTAAATATATGGCGGTAGCGGTATGCTTTTTGATACCTGCTGTTTTGTTTGCTGACGATTCTACTCCTCCCGAATATAATTTTATGGTGGAATACGGGACTGTGACCTTGTCGGGAGGAACTATACTCGATGTCGACGGCTCTGTTTATATCAGTACCGAAGGTTCTATAATAGCAGAATCAGGCGGTGCAGACATCCGGCTTACAAAGAGATGGACTAGTACGGGCACGTTTACACCCGGAGATTCTACCGTTGAGTTTTATGATATAACAGTTTCGACTTTATACGGCAACACCACTTTTTATAACCTTAAATGTGAGGTAGCCGGAAGCACTATAGTATTTACTGCCGGAAGTACGCAGACGATTACTTCAGGCGGTGCATTAACACTGACCGGTACAAGCGGCAGTGAGATTTGTCTGCGTTCTTCGCTAGATGGCGTTGGCTGGTATATTGATAATATAGGGGATTTGGAGTCGGTTTCATACGTTAATTTAAAGGACGGTAATGCATCCGGTAATAACATAAGCGCGGAATTCGGTACTTCTATAGATAGCGGCGGAAATGATATTCTTGAACCTCCTCCGCACTGGATACTATATCAGATTTTAAGTGTTAATATTGACCCGGAAGGAAAGATACCGGGAGGGACTTATGATTTCGGTGAGGTTGATTTAGCCGGTTCAAGTCAGACGATTAACACGATAGAGGTTCGGAATGACGGAAATACTGTTGAGAATTTTGCTATAAAGTGTGAGACAAATACAGCCAACAGCCCGTGGTATCCGAATACAGCAGTAGGAAACGATATGTTTGTTTTGAGAGCAGGATTCCATACCGCTTCCCAGCCCCTTATAACTGCATTTGGCGCTGAAGATGTAGTTTCATCAGGTACTTACCAGACATGTCAGACACAAGGTGGAGGCGGGAGATATACAATAGACGGTTCTGAAGACGGTGAAAGTGTCCCGGAGAACGATACAATAGACCTCTGGCTCAGACTGGATATGCCGACAACCACAAGTACTATTGAAGACCAGAAAATAATTTTATATATCCGTGCAGAAGAACCTTAAAAGGCATGACGAATGACAGATGAGGCATGACGAATGATGGATAAAGAATATGGTTTACAAAAGATTTGAAGAATTGCCGGTTTGGAAATTATCTATTGAATTGTCGAAAGAGATTTATAAAATTAGTTTAAATAAAAATTTTAGAAAAGATTTTGTATTAAAGAACCAAATTTGTAGGGCATCTATTTCAATATCCAGTAATATAGCGGAAGGTTTTGAAAGAGCATCGAAGAAGGAGTTTATACAATTTCTGTATATTGCTAAGGGGTCGGCAGCAGAAGTCAGAACCCAATTATATCTTGCTTTTGAACTAAATTATATTATAAGACAAGATTTTGAAAATTTATTAAGAAAAAGCAAAATCATATCACAACAGTTGGGTGCTTTCATTGTAAGTATAAAAAATAAAATTAAATGAAATTTCGTCATTCGCCATTCTTTATTTATCATCTCTTATTTGTCATCTGTCATCTGTCATCTGTCATCTGTCATCTGTTTGCAGGAGGGATTGCTACGACATTTGTTAATGTTAGTGCGGATGATTTACTGATAAATACAACATATAATCTTACTGTTTCGCATGGTTACCCCTTGAAAGTAATAAATAAAAGTTCCGATTTAAGAGAGATATCGATTGCTGTAAAAGTTCCGCAAAAAGAGGACGTAAAAGAAGGATATGAACCTATACCGGATTTAAACTGGGTATATATTACTCCTGAAATCTATGAACTTGGGGCTAATCAGACAGGGTTATCCGATGTTATTTTGATTATACCGAAAGATAAAAAGTTGAGAGGTAGAAAATTTCAGGTGAATCTGGAAGTTACCGGCTCCTCCAAGAAAAAAAAAGGCGGCATGACAATAATTCCGTCCCTTTTGACAAAATTAAGATTTTCAGTTAAGGAAAAGAAAAAAGGATGGTTTAACTGGCTGATACCATGGAAATAAAAAAGAGATATATTTCGGTAATAACTATAATACTTGTCGGTTTTATTCTCTATTCAGGTACTATTGAGAACCCGTATCTGTGGGATGACGGGCTTTTTATCCAGAAAAGTAATTTTATAAAAAGATGGTCAAATACAAGGGTATTTTTCTCTCCGGAAAATTATTTTAAATATACACAGGATTTAACATACAGACCTCTGCCGTATTTGGTACATATACTCAACTATAAAATCTGGAATACTAACCCCATAGGCCACCGGTTTGCGAATATTCTTTTACATACATCAGTAGGGGTGTTGCTGTATTTTTTAATACTGTATTTATCCAAAAACAATTTTGTTGCTTTTTTAAGCGGATTTTTATTTGTAATACATCCGGTTCATAATGAAGTTGTGAATATGGTTTCGTTTAACGAAACTCCCATTTCTGTGATATTTTTTCTTGCATCATTTTTTTGTTATGTAAAATCTAAGGATATAAAAGCAGGTTTTGGTCGGGTTTATATTTTTTCTATTGTCTTTTATTTTCTCGGTATTTTTTCAAAGGAAACAGCTATAACATTACCTGTTATTATAATGCTATATGATATAATTTTGAACCGCCAGAGCATATCGGCGAGTCATGCCGGGAGATTATATGTGAAAAAATATATACCATTTTTATGTGTCGCAGTTTTTTATTTGTTTATACGATTTTTTGTATTCCGGCATCCAACGGAAGCGTTGGTGGAATATCCCGGCAATAGTTTTATAATAAACATATTTACGATATTTAAAGCGGTACCGGTATATCTTAATCTGGTTTTGTTTCCATTTAATTTGAGTGTAGAACATAAGTTAGTTATTCCGCATTCGTTTTTTGAACCACAGGTTATGTTTGGTTTCGGTACATTGGTAGTTTTATCGGCAGTTTTGGTCTTTGTGTTCAGGAAATCTCTGCACGGCGGTCAGGCAGGAAAATCTGTTCTCTTCCTTTTATTATTTATACTAATTACATTTTTGCCGACTTCTAATATAATTCCGATGCAGAATATTATTGCCGAAAGATATCTTTATCTTCCTTTAGCCGGTTTTTGTGTTCTGATGGCTATGTTACTGCAAAGATTAAATAGAACTTTTGCAACTGCGGTAATATGCTGTATCTCTCTGTTTTTCGTAATAGCCGTTTTTAACCGTAATTATTACTGGAAGGACGGTTTTACTTTTTATTCCAGAGTTTTAAAGCAGGTCCCCGACGGTCCCGGTGCATATGTAAACATGGGTATGGTGTATTCCGAAAGAAACGAGTATAAAAAGGCGCTGGAGATGATAAACCATGCTTTGAAGATTGACCCGGATTATCTGGAGGGGAGATCGGCACTGGCGTCAGTGTACCATGATATGGGGGATTATGAAACGGCATTTAAAATATACCGGAAAATGGCAGAACGGAAACAATATGAATATAATAAAGCTCCGTTTATAAATCTTGGAATGATATATAAAATTAAAAAACAATATAAAGAATCCATTGAAAATTTCAATAAAGCAATTGAGATGAATCCGTTATCCGCTGATTCATATGCACATATTGCCGAAATCTATGAATGGCACGGGAAACTTGATGAAGCACAGAGGTATTACGAGAAATCGGTATATATAAATCCCGATAACCATATTCCTTTAAATGCCCTTGGTATAATTTACGGACAGAAAAATATGCCGCTCAGGGCATTAGAATGTCTGAAAAAGGCGGTAAAAATCAAACCTGATTCTCCGGATATTCATTTTAATCTCGGCTATCTGTACTATCTGCAGTATAAATACGGTGAATCACTCCGTGAGATGGAGACAACCCTTAAGCTTGACCCTGGCAATAAGCGTGCAAAGTATTTAATAGATAAAATCTACGGGGAACACAAGAAGTAGGATGAATGTATTTAAACCATTAAAAGCAGCTGTATTAATATCGCTTGCCACACTTGTTTTATTATTCCTTGTTATAAAAATTCACGGATATGATGTATGGTTGCATCTGGCTGCCGGTAAATATATCGTTAATAATTTTAAAGTGCCATTCCTTGATCCTTTTTCATATACCGCAGTAAATAAATTTTATATTGATTCTAACTGGCTGTATCAAATTATACTTTATGTTTTTTATATAAATATAGGGTTTTGGGGAATATTTATATATCGGTTATTGGTAATTGGCGCTGTATTTTATATATTGTTTAACTTAGGGAAGAAATCAAATTTTTATATCTCAACGCTTTGTATTTTTCTGACTCTGGTTATAGCAAATCAAAGGTTTATGATTAGACCGGAGATGTTTTCATATCTGTTTTCTGTCTTGTTTATAATGATTCTTGACAAATTTATTATTGGTAAAGACAACTCGAAGGTTTATGCCCGTCCCGTTTATATTCTGCCTGTTTTACAGGTTTTATGGACAAATATGCATGCTTCTTTTGTTTTTGGTCCGGTAATTATCGGATGCTATGTTTTTGGCGAGTTTTTACAGAATAGGAAGGACTTTAAACCACTCTTGCTGACTTTTATATTATGCATTGCTGTTTGTTTTGTGAATCCTTACGGGTATAGGCTTGTTTTTTATCCGTTAGAATGTATTGCTATGCAGTACGGATATAAAGTTCTTTTCTATCCGTATTTATTATTTGACAAAATTGACAGCCATACTGTGTCGTATTTTAAAAGTGTCAGCGAAATGATGCCGACGTTTGTAGCGGATACAGGAAGTTTCCATAAATCTGCATTTGCCATTCTGATGATTGTTTCATGTGTAAGTTTTTTTATCAGTAAAAGGTTCTCTGCTTCCCGGTTTCTAGTTTATGGTATATTTCTTTGCATTGGTTTTCTTGCAATACGAAATGCTTCGTATTTTGCTTTTGTTGCCGCTTTTATTACTATTGTTAATTTTGAGAAAATAAAAGAATTACAATTGCCTGTTAACGGAAAAACACAGAAAGTTTTGGGATATATTTATGTTGTTTTTACTATTGTGTTGTTTTTTGTTATGGCAGTTGGTATAATTGTAAACAAATATTATAAATATGAAAAATCAATTAAGCGGTTTGGTATAGGCAAGGAAAATATTTTGTATCCTTCGGGTGCTATAGGATTTATAAAAAATAGTGATTTAAAGGGAAATATTTTTAATGATGCCCTAATCGGAGGATATTTTGTATGGGAATGTTTTCCGGAAAGAAAGGTTTTTACGGATGGCAGGCTGCAGGTTTATGGGGATGAGTTTCTTGCTGAATATAAAAATGTTATAGATAACCCGGGTGTTTATTGGAAAAAAGTCGCAGATAAGTATAGGTTTACCCATGTTCTTTTACATCCTTTGTCACCTCATTCTAAAAAGTTAATAAGGTATTTATATAAAAGTAAATCATGGAAACTTTCTTATCTTGACGAATCGGGAGTGGTTTTTACTAAAAATGATTATAAGGTTGGAAGTATTATTAGAAAGCCTGTGCTTGATTTGCACGGTTCGGAAAATAAAATACTTGAATATTTATCATTTGCCAATTTCTTTTATGAAACCGAGCAATATGGAAAAGCAAAGTTTTTTTATACCGAGATATTAAGATTGGACCCTGATTTTGCGGAAGCATATATAAATCTTGCCGGTGTTTTTATGGCAGAAGGAAACTATGGTGACGCAAAAGCATGTTATAAAATGGCACTGCAAAAATCAAAAAAGTATGCGGAACCGTTTTTTGGGCTTGCAACTATTTATTTAAAAGAAGAACGTTATACAGCCGCACTGCAGAATGTAAATTTTGCCCTGCGGATTAAACCTGTTTTTCCCGAGGCGCAGATTTTGCTTGGTTATATTTATCAAAAGTCCGGTAACTTTAAAGGTGCAATAAGTGTATATGAGGAGTTAATATCTCGCCAGCCTGCGGATGAAACCGTATATAATGCCCTTGGTACAGCATATTATTTAAATAAGAATTACGATGAAGCTCTTAAGAAATTTAAAAAAGCCATGGAAATAAACCCGGATTTTACTGAAGCAAAAAAGAATTATAGAATATGTATTGATAAAATAAATGAGAGAAACAAATAACAAATAGCGGAGGCACAATGAAAAAATCTATTCTGGTAAGTTTATTCTTTATTTTTTATGTTTTTTTTATCGGGCCTATGATTTCCAATGCAGGGATTGCGGCGGTATTTGCGGACCTTATACTTGAGAATTTGAAAATGGATGTAAGTTACAATTTAAGAACAATTAAAAACTGTCCTTTTATAATTCAGAATAGAAGCGATTATGCTGCTGATGCGTTGATAGAGGTAACGGTACCGCGCCCGGATAAATTAAAACCTGGATATGAGGCAATCCCGGATAAGGATTGGATTAAAGTAATCCCTAACAAGTTCAGATTAGGACCAGGTGAAAAGGGTGTAGCAGATGTAATAATCATGGTTCCATATGACGAGAAACTGGTAGGTAAGCATTTTCAGGCGCATTTTCTTTGTACAGGTTCACCTGTAGGGATATCCGGTCCCCTTGTAATAGCAACCGGTGCCGAGACCCGTATAAGGTTTTCAGTTGCCTCAAAAGGACCTGCTGAACTTATAAAAGAAAAGAAAAATAGAGTGATGTATTCATTGAATTTTGAATTTGACCCTGTCAATGTTAGAGTAAAAGACCCAATAGAACTCGGTAAAAAGATTGATATCAGAAAAGAAAAAGATGCAAAGCTTAATCTTGTAAATAAAGCAGAAGCCCCGATAAAATTAAAATTGAAAGCAGTTCCGTATAGGCAGACTTTTTTTGGATTAACTGAAGGACATGAGACAGGGGACCCTGAATGGCTGGTAATAAAGCCAAAAAAACTTAAATTAAAGGGGGAAACAATAGAAAGGGTACAGCTTTATCTCAAGATTCCTGACGAGGAGAAATATAAAAACAAAAAATATGTTTTTTTTATAGAGGCTCAGATAATAAATCATGTTCCTGTTGAGATTTTTTCAAGATTATTTGTAACAACCGAAGAATAACGCTGAACTAAACTGTATGGTTTTTAGATATGTAAACTCATTTAGAAAAAAATGTGAAAATAAAGAAAGTACTTGACAAAATAGCAATTTTGTGTTATATTAATAGTGAAAGCAGGAAGTTTACTTTAACTTCCTTTCAAAAGGTCGAAAAAGTATGTTTTAAATTCTATAAAAAAGGAGGTGAAAATAAATGAAGAAGATTTTTAGTTTAATGTTAGTTCTTGGATTAATGGTTGGTGTACTTAGCATTGTACATGCAGCTAACCCGGATGACATAGAACTGACCGTTACAGTAGGCGGAGCAACCTATTCTGTTGATATTGCTTCTGCATCTCAGACTTTTGGTACTGTTAACCTCGGGGACCAGTCATCACTTTATATCGGTACTGCAGCAAATGATGGTAACGTTCCATCTGACTGGGAAGTCAAAGGAGTAGATGCATCCGACGGCGGCAATTCATGGACACTTGCTGAAGAAGTAACCGATGATACTTATGGCGTTATGATAGGTACATCCCCAGCTGACGGCGGTGCCAGTGAACCCACATGGGATCCAGGCGCATCTCCTCAACTTGTTAGCAGTATAACGACTTCACAGGCAGAGATGCCTTATGCCAACGCAATTCCGTTTTCAGGAAGTTGCGCTTTGTGGCTTAGACTGTCTATGCCTACTACATCAATCGGTGCAGGTACGTACACATTTACAGTCAGTCTCTATGCAGTAGCTCCATAAAATTACACCCCTGGTGCAGAATTGTATCAGGGTAGGATCAAAAAAACCGGTGGATTTGATCTGAACATCAGAAAGGCAGAGCAAAAGAGCAGTAGAGTCCCGATAGGTCGGGACACTCTGAACTTCTGTACTGTAGTTGAAGGTGTTCAGATTAGAATTCATCTCGATTCAAAGGTCTTTGAAAAGAGAAAAGAAGTGATTTTGCCTACCCCCCCCTGCTTTCTTGCGAAAGCAAGAAGGGGGGCTGGTTAAGTTACTAAAAAAAATTCTTCCCCCGAAGAAATGTTAATCTGGAGGACTTCCGTGCCCGTCCGTATTCTTTTTAATCCTGCCCGACTTCTGTCAGGCGGGGACCAATATAATTTATTAATAAAAAGCGCAAATAAAGCGATTTATTTTACTTATACCCATCTGATAAATACCGGATGGGTTTTTTGTTTATATAAACACGGATTACACCCGCCTCGCCGAAGACGGCGAGTCGAGGCGGGCAGATTTTTAAATACGATTACACAGATTTCGGGCGGGAACGGAAGTCCCCGCCATTGGCGAGGCTCGCCTTTGGCGGCAATTTCTTCGGGGGAAGAAAAGAACTTTTGTTTCTCGCCCGTTTCTTTTAATAGTTATTATTTACGTATCAACGTATCAACGTATCAACTGTCTCTATCGGGCGGGTATGGATGTCCTTCAAACATTCTTCGGGGGAAGAATATTGTCGGCCTATATCCGCCCTTTTTATCTGTTATTATTTCAATTTATAAATATATTAACTGCCTTTACCGGGCGGGTGCGGAGGTACTCCAGAGAATCTTCGGGGGAAGATATATTTGGACAGCTCCCATCCGCCCGATATTGCATTTCATATGTCATCTTTCATCTTATATTTGTCATATATTTTACCGGGCGGGTGCGGAGGTACTCCAGAGAATCTTC
>JAFGLF010000006.1 GCA_016928195.1 Elusimicrobiota bacterium | reverse complement strand
TGTCTAAAAAACTTATCCTTTAAAAGCCGGGATATCTTTGCAATAGCCTGTAGATGCTCGCTAACAGATTCAGGAGGTGCAACCATGAGAAATATTATGTATGCTGGTTCACCGTCCAGCGAATCGAAATCCACTCCGGCCTTAGAAAGCCCGAGTGCCGCTACTATCTTTGAAACACTGTCACTCTTGGCATGCGGGATTGCTACTCCCTGACCGATACCGGTTGAACCCGTATTCTCCCTTTTCATAATGGCATCAACAGTTTTATCAACATCCTTTAATAATTTTTTCTTTGCAAGGACATCAACAAGTTCTCTAATGATTTCTTTTTTCCTTTTCCCCTCTAATCCCGGTAAAATACAACTTTCAGACAAAAAATCCAAAATCTTCACTCTACTAAACCTCCTTTAATATACTTCTGGCAACAGACAAAGGATCTTCCGACTTTATTATCGGCCGTCCGACAACAATGTAATCAGCACCAAACTCTTTTGCTTTTTTTGGGGTCAATATTCTTTTTTGGTCATCGGAGCCTTCGGCAGTAAGCCGTATTCCTGGAACAATTACTTTTAACCCGCCAACCTTTTTTATAATTTCTATTTCTTTTGCTGAACATACTACACCGTCAAGCCCTGTTTCCTTTGCAATCTTCGCCAACACTTCAACCTGTTCCTCAATTTTCTTTGAAATTCCTATTTCTTTTAAATTGTCTTCGTCAAAACTCGTAAGAACGGTTATTCCCCATAGAAGCGGTCTGTCTTTCACATCAACAGATCTTTTAAGCATTTCTCTTCCTCCGGAAATATGAAGAGAAGTAGAAAAAACTTTTTTCTTTCCTGCATTGGAAACCGCATCGGCAATAACACTCGGTATATCGTAATATTTTAAATCAAGAAACAGTTTACAGCCGTTTTTATTTATTATATCTATTATCTGGGTACCTACCGATGTAAAGAGCCTTGACCCCACTTTAAATATCTCTACATCTTTTTTCAGTAGATTTATAAGTTTTTCCGCAGCAGAAATATTATCAACATCCAGGGCAACTATCAGCTTCATGAAAAACGATTACACAGATTTTTGACAGATTACACAGATTAAAAACCAAACTTCTTACCCGGTAATCCTATCCTTTATAATCTGTGTAATCCTCCTTTGTAATTCCTGCCCCGTATAAAGCTTTGCTTTTGTACGGGGTGAATGTAATCAATCCTTCGATCCGCCGTGGCGGACTCAGGATTGACCCTGAGTGAAATCGAACGGGTCAAGGACGAAGTCCTTTTATTATGTTTATAGGGATTCGGGGGTCAATGAAATTTCCGGTCCCGATCTCTACTGCTTTAGCACCTGCCCTCAGAAAATCCGAAACATCTTTTACGTTCATTATTCCGCCTATCCCTATTACAGGTATTTTTACAGATTTTGAAACTTCATACACTTTTCTTAACGCTATATGCTTTATAAAAGGCCCTGAAAGCCCCCCGAATACAGGTGATTTAGTGATTGATGTCCGCCGGCTGGCGGAAAGTGATTCAGGAAAAATCATTGCCGGAACGGTATTTATAAGAGAAACAGCATCAGCTCCTGCAAGAGCTGCGGATTTTGCAATCATTGAAATATCGGTAACATCAGGAGAAAGTTTCACAATCAACGTTTGTTTTGTCTTTTTTCTTACAGTTTTTACAACATTGTATGTGTCTGTTTTAGATTTTGAGATAATCTTTCCTTTTACGTTCGGACATGAAATATTCATTTCTATACCGGATATTCTCTCTTTATTTAAGATATCTGCGATATTCACATATTCCGAAATTTTTTCGCCAGCTATACTTACTATAATAGGTGTTCCCGTTATTCTTTTCAATTCGGGAAGTTTTTCGGCTAAAAATCTCTTTAGTCCGACATTCTGAAGCCCTATAGAATTCATCATACCATAGGGAAGTTCAAATATCCTTGGCTGAGGATTGCCATCTCTCGGATTTAAAGTTATGGTTTTTGTGATTATTGCACCGAGCTTATCAAGATTGATAAGATTTTTACACTCAATCCCATAGCCAAAAGTACCTGATGCAACCATTACAGGATTTTTTAATTTTAATTTACCGATTTTTACCATACTATTTCCTTAGCATCAAACACCGGCCCATCCTTACAAACCCGCCTGTATTCAAACTTATGACCGATGACCGATGACCGATGAGCAATGACTTTAACGGCACAGCCCATACAGGTTCCGATTCCACATCCCATTTTTTCCTCAAGCGATACAAAACATTTCAGGTTATATTTGTTACATATTTTCGAAACTTTTTCCAGCATGGGCCTGGGACCGCAAGCGTAGACAACGGATGACAGATGGCTCGCCTCGCTTAAGCGAGAGCGGAGCGGGCAGATGGCAGATGACAGATGTAAGGCAAATATATCTGTTATTAGGCCCTCTTTTCCGTAGGAACCGTCTTCTGTTGAAATAACAACATTACCTCCGCATTTTTTCAGATTTTTTTCCAGCATTATCTCTTTTTTAGTTTTAGCACCAAGAAAAACATTGCATTTCATATTACTGGCTTTAAGGAACTGGGAAAGCAGCAAAATTGAAGCTATGCCGGTACCACCGGCTATTAAAACAGGGGGCAGGGAATAGGGAGTAGAAGGTAGCGGGAAGCCGTTCCCGAGAGGCCCGATTATATTAAAAACATCTCCGGGCTTCGAGCATGATAAAAATTCCGTCCCCCTGCCTACTACTTTAAACAATACATCAAACCTGTCGCTGTTTATGCCGCATATACTAAACGGCCTTCTTAAAAATATCTCATCATTATCTATTTTTATCATAATAAACTGCCCGGGTTTTGTAGATTCAGAAATTTGTTTATCAGAAAATGTAAGCAAAAAAAAATCCTTAGAGATTTTTTTATTAGAAATTACTTTTGTGTCAATCTGATACAATTCGCCCTCCGTTCATAATCACTTTCCCGGAAATAATTGTTGCCGCTGCAAAACCTGTTAGTTTCATCCCGATAAAAGGAGAGTTTTTGCATTTTGATTCAAATCTTTCAATAGTTTTTTTCTGGTTTATATCAATTATCGTAATATCGGCATCTCTTCCGACAGCCAAGCTTCCTTTTTTTAACCCGAGTATCTTTGCAGGATTACAGGTCAGTTTGGCAATTGCTTTTTCAAGCGTCAGGATTTTCTTATTAACAAGGTTTGTAATAATCAAAGGAACTGTTGTTTCCAGACCAATAATACCGAACGGTGCAATCTTGTATTCCTGGTCCTTTTCCTCAGGTAAATGCGGCGCATGGTCCGATGCTATACAATCAATTGTTCCGTCAGCAAGTCCTTTAGATATCGCTTTCATATCGGATTCTGTCCGTAGTGGCGGATTCATTTTTGTATTTGTATTATAATTACTGTTTTTCACTTCTTCATCGGTAAGTGAAAAATAATGCGGTGCGGTTTCGGCGGTAACCTTTATCCTTCTTTTCTTTGCCTGTCTTATAAACTCTACCGAATCCGCAGTAGAAACATGCGCTATATGAAGGTTCCCGCCCGTAAGTTCTGCGAGGGCTATGTCCCTTGCCACCATAATTTCTTCAGCCTGTTTCGGAATTCCTTTTAGACCAAGTACTGTTGATATATAACCTTCGTTTATCTCGCCCATGGCTGACAAATTCTTATCTTCACAATGCGAAATAACAGGAAGATTTAACATCTTACTGTACTCAAGTACTCTGCGCATTATATTGGCATCCATAACAGGTTCGCCGTCATCAGATGTTGCAACAATTCCTGCATTTTTCATTTTTCCTATTTCGGCCAGTTCCTCCCCCCTGATTCCTTTTGTAAGTGCTCCTATCGGATAGACATTTATAATCCCGTCCTGCAGAACCGTCGCCAATATAAATTTTACTCCTGCAACAGAATCAATAACAGGCTGTGTGTTGGGCATCGTACAAACTGTCGTAAAACCTCCCATTGCAGCAGCACGTGTTCCTGTTTTTATTGTTTCTTCATCTTCCCTTCCCGGTTCCCTTAAATGTGTATGCATATCAATAAAACCGGGCGCTACGATTTTCCCTTTGGCATCTAAAACTTCAGAATTAGGACGTAAAGTCCCGTTGGGACCACGTCCCTTTACTGGAGTTAAGCGTTTAGAGTTAAGATTTCTTCCTATTTTTGCTATTTTTCCGTTTTCTACAAGAACATCTGCCCGGCTCTTAAATTTATTTGCAGGATCACAAACAATTCCATTAAGGATTAATAATTTCACTTTTACCTCCAGTATCCCCGGCAAGCAAGTAAAGAACAGCCATTCTTACAGCTATTCCGTTTGTAACCTGTTCAGTAATCGCAGAATTCTTACTATCCGCGACTTCTGATGATATTTCAATACCCCTGTTCATAGGGCCAGGATGCAGTATCAAAATGTCATCTTTGGCTTTTTTAAGTTTTTGCGAATTAATTCCGAAAACCTCACTATATTCCTCAAGCGTCGGAAAAAGGTTCTGTTCCAGTCTTTCTTTCTGTATCCTCAAAATATTTATAACATCCATTTTATGAACAATTTCCGTAATATTGTGATGAACCTCAACATCCATTTTTTTAATCTCTTTTGGTATAAGAGTTGACGGCCCTACAACAAATACATTGGCTCCTAATTTATTCAATCCCCATATATTTGACCTCGCAACCCTGGAATGCATAATATCTCCGATAATCGCAATATTCAACCCTTTTATCTTTCCCTTCTTTTCCATAATTGTGAACATATCCAAAAGACCCTGTGTCGGATGTTCATGCATTCCGTCACCTGCATTTACTATTGAAGAAGAAACTGTATTTGCAATAATATGTGCAGCCCCTGACATATTGTGTCTGATAACGATAAAATCGGCTTTCATAGCCTCAACTGTTTTTGCAGTATCTATAAGTGATTCCCCTTTTACAACTGCCGATGATGAAACGGCAATATTTACCGTATCCGCACTGAGACGCTTTGCTGCAAGCTCAAACGACGTCCTTGTTCTCGTTGAAGGTTCATAAAACAGAAGAACAACGGTCTTGCCTCTTAATGTCGGTACTTTTTTTACGGTTCTTGTAAAAATTTCCTTAAATGGTTTTGCCGTCCGAAGTATAAGTTCTATTTCGGATTTTGATAAATACTCAAGTCCTAATAAATCCTTATGTTCCAGTTTCACCCCGCTCCTCCTATAATGCATATTTGAGTTACTATATCTTGAAAAAATACATCCGTATATACCCGCCCTGCTATCATAATTACTTTGCCAGGAGGTGAGGGGTTCATTTCATCTCCTTCAAGACAACATTATCTTTTTCATCTATCTCTTTTAAACTAACACGTATCAGTTCTTCTTTGGAAGTCGGAAATCTTTTGCCGACAAAATCCGGCTGTATCGGAATTTCACGTCCGCCTTTGTCAATAAGAACCGCCAGTTTTATTATTTTTGGTCTGCCAAAGTCAATTATCTCATCGATTGCTGCTCTTATTGTTCTGCCAGTGAAAAGAACATCATCAATAAGAACAACCTCTTTTCCGGTTACATCGAACGGAATCTTTGTTTCTTTGACAACCGGCTGATGAGAAATCGACTCAACATCATCTCTATAAAGCGTAATGTCCAAAATACCCAAAGGCACCGTCCTTTTTGCCACTTTTTTCAGTTCAAGGCAAATTCTCCTGGCTAAACAAGCACCTCTTGTTTGAATTCCTATAAGCACTAAATCATTAATTCTATTTGATTGCTCAACAATTTCGTGAACAAGACGTTTTAATGTCCTTTCCACTTCCTTCTCATTCATTATTATTTTTTTCTGGATAAATTTCATATTTACTCCTTTTGTGAATTACAGAACCTTTTTTCCGTCTATAATTTTTAGTTCCTCCGCAAGTTTTAAAACTGAGAACGGTTTCGATAAATAACCTTCAAGTTTTAATCTTTTCGCATCCCGCAACAAAGAAGGTTCACCGCTCATTGCTATTATTTTACAATTAGGAAAATTCTTTTTAGTATATTCAATAAGATAAAACCCTGACTCATCAGGTATATTTATATCCGTTATCAGGATATCGTAATAATTTTTTAAAAGCTCCTGTATAGCGCCGGAAACGGAATCAGCTCTTTTAACAATATTAAGACTGTTGAATTTTAGTATCGCCTTTTCCAGAAAACTTAAAATACTCTTATCGTCATCAACAATCAGTATTTTTTTAATCATTTTAAACGTTCCAGTTTTTTTATACCTGATAGTGCTTATAGCCTACTTTTTTAAGTTTTAACGCTTTCCTGGAAACACCATTTGTGAGTTTTTTCTTATAAAGCATAAGTTTCTTTTTAATATTAATATTTTTTAAACCCAATATTTCAGCAGCAAGTATTGCAGCATTAGCTGCCCCCGCTTCTCCAATAGTAACCGTCGCAACCGGAATACCCTTAGGCATTTGAACAATAGAATAGAGAGAGTCAACACCTGAAAGCGATTTTGTTTTCATTGGCACACCAATAACAGGTAATACTGTTAAGGATGCAATAACACCCGCAAGATGTGCGGCGCCACCAGCACCTGCAATAACTATCTGAATTCCCCGTTTGGACAGATTCTTTGCATATGAAGCCGCCTTTTCCGGTGTCCTGTGTGCAGATGTAAATGTAATTTCAAACGGTATCCCAAAATATTCAAGCATTTCCGCACAATGTTTCATCTGAGACAAATCGGAATCACTTCCCATTACAACACTTACCAAAGGTTTTTTCATTTTACTTCATCCCCTATCATTATATAAATATTGATTACGGTGATTATGTACAACGATTACAATAATTCTAATCACTGAAATCATCTCCGCCGGCTGGCGGATTAATCGCTGTAATCATTTTTATAGTCCTTTGGCAGCAATATCACGCCGGAAATGCATGCCATCAAATTTTATTTTTTCAACGTTTTTATAAACCTTTGAAATTGCCCCTTTAAGAGTAGAATCAATTGCAGAAACATTTAATACCCTGCCGCCACTTGTCAAATATTTATTGTCTTCAAATTTCGTCCCTGCATGAAAAGCAACAGCATCACCTATATTATTCAAACCAAAAATTTCCTTTCCTTTATCATATTTTCCCGGATATCCTCCAGAAGCTAAAACAACAGACACACAGCTACCATCCTCCCAACTTATTTTACATTTATTAAGATTCCCGTCAACCGTCGCCAAAATAAGTTCTAGTAAATCTGTCTTTAAAAGCGGAAGTATAACCTGCGTCTCGGGATCCCCAAACCTAACATTAAATTCCAGAACACTTATGCCATGATTGGTTAACATTATTCCTGCGTAAATTACACCCTTAAAATCCAGGGATTCTTCCTTCAATCCTCTTAAAAAATTATCAAATATTAGTTTTTTAGCAGAAGCCTCGTCCAGTATTTTTGCCGGTGCATATGCACCCATACCGCCGGTATTCGGACCCCTATCCCCATCAAAGATTCTTTTGTGATCCTGAGATGGTACTAAAGGCAGTATGGTTTTACCATCACACAATGCCATGAGCGATGCTTCCTGTCCCGTAAGTTTCTCTTCAATAATAACCCTCTTCCCTGCACTACTGAATATTTTATCTACCATTATCTTTTTTACAGCATCCTCAGCATCTTCTTTGGAATCACAAACAAAAACACCTTTCCCGGCAGCAAGGCCATCAGCTTTAACGACTAATGAACGCGCAATGTGTGATGTATAATGTTCAATATGTTTAACTGCCAAATCATAATTATCAAAGACTTCAAAAGCGGCTGTCGGTATGTTATATTTTTCCATGAACTCTTTTGCGAAAATCTTACTTGATTCAAGCTGTGCTGATCTACGGTCAGGCCCAAAAATCTTTAAATTTTTTGTTTTAAAATAATCAACTATACCTTCAGAGAGAGGAAGCTCAGGACCGACTATGGTCAGATCAATTTTATTTTCTTTTACAAACCCGTATATCCCGTCGAAGTCAAGAATATCAATTTTACCTCCATCAGCCCTTGCAGTATCCTGTAAAATTCCGCCATTGCCGGGAATACAGAAAAGCTTTGATACCTTTTTAGATTGTTTTAATTTCCAGGCAATAGCATGTTCTCTCCCTCCGGAACCAATAATAAGAATATTCGTTCCACCCATTATAAATTCTCCTTTGAATAATTCACAGCATTTTTTAAAATCTGTAGTCCATACGGCTCAGTATTTTTATTTCTTGTCCAGAAAGGATGATGATATTTTATCGCAAACCTTTCAGGATGAGGCATAAGACCGAAAATATTGCCCTCTGTATTTGTTATACCGGCAATATTATCAAATGACCCGTTTGGATTATACGGATAACCCTTTTCCTCGCCATATTCATCGACATATTTAAAAACTATAAGCCCTCTCCTTTTAATTAAGTCACCAGCATTTTTATAACAAACGAACTTTCCTTCGCCATGTGCCACAGGAAGCTGAATTATCTCCGGAAGACCCTTGACCCAAAAATTCCGGGTTCCGGATTCCGCATTCCGCATTGTCTTTAAATATACCCACCTGCATTCAAATTTCCCGGAATCATTATATGTGAGAGTGGCGGATTGATTACCGTCCGTAAAAGGAAGGAGCCCTGATTTTACAAGAACCTGGAATCCGTTACAAATACCTATAATAAGTTTTCCTGATTTCGCAAATTCCGTTATTCCTTTTTCCAGTTTATATTTTAATTTATTTGCAAAAATCTTGCCTGCCGAAATATCATCACCATAGGAAAAACCGCCGGGGATAGCAAGGATTTTATACTCGCTTTTTTTTATGTTAACCTCATTTCTCAAAAGTTTGTTTATATGCACAATATCAGCGTCGGCACCTGCAAGTCTAAAACCCTGTGCCGTTTCAAGATCATTATTTGTTCCGGCTGTTTTTAATACTATTACGTTGACTTTTTTCATAATTCGCTTCGCGAAAGAATAAGATGATACGGTGATACGCTGATACGGATATAGGATTTTACATATCAACGTATCAACATATAAACATATCAGCAGACATTCACGTTATTTTCTCCCATTGGTATATTCTATAGCCTCTTTAACAAGGCCTTTAAATAACGGGTGCGGGTTCAGCGGCCGCGACTTAAACTCCGGATGATACTGTGTAGCAACGAACCATGGGTGCTCTTTCAATTCTACAACCTCTACAAGACCGTTATACTGTCCTGCAATTAAAAGTCCTTTTGATACTAATTTTTTCTTATATTTATTATTAAATTCATAACGGTGCCTGTGTCTTTCAGAAATCTTTTTTGATTTATATGAATTATATGCGGTTGTACCTTCGCTCAGAACACACGGATAACTTCCAAGTCGCATTGTGCCGCCTTTTGTTTTGATTTTTCTCTGCAATGGCAATAAATCAATCACTGGATAAGGAGTCTCTGGATTAAACTCTGTACTATTGGCATTTTTCATACCGCACACATTCCTTGCAAATTCAATCACAGCACACTGCATCCCGAGACATATGCCCAGAAAAGGAATATTGTTTTCCCTGGCATATTTTGCCACATCTATCTTCCCCTCAATTCCCCTTTCTCCAAACCCGCCCGGAAGAATTACACCGCCTACATCTTTTAAATCATCTCCGAGCGAATTGCTCTCTGCATCAACATACTTTATCTTAACATTTACTTTATTGGCGAAACCGGCATGAACCAATGCAGAACAGATGCTTTTATATGCATCTTTTAAACCTGTATATTTTCCAGCAATGGCAATTTCAACCTTCTTCTTAAAACTCTTTTTACTCTCAACCAGTTTTTTCCAGTTATGCATATCCTGTTTCTTAGAAAAAATCTTAAGACACCTTAAAATAATCTTATCCAGCCCCTGTTCTCTCAGTATAAGCGGTATAGCGTAAATATTTCCAGCGCCGACATCTATTTCCTCTATTACAGCTTCCTTTTTAACATTACAGAATAAGGATATTTTTGATTTAATTTCGTTTGTCAGAGGTTTTTCCGTTCTTGCTATTATAATATCAGGTTCTATTCCAATTTCTCTGAGTTTTCCGACCGACTGCTGTGTCGGTTTCGTCTTCAGTTCTTCAGCTGTCTGAATATACGGGATCAGTGTTAAATGTATATATAACACATTGTCCCGTCCTTTATCTATTTTAAACTGTCTTATTGCCTCCAGAAACGGAAGTCCTTCTATATCGCCTACGGTTCCGCCGAGTTCTACAATGGTTATATCCGAATCCTCGCTTACCTTGCTTATTCTGGCTTTTATTTCATTGGTAACATGCGGTATTACCTGAATTGTTTTTCCTAAGTAATCTCCGCGTCTTTCTCTCATTAGGATGGTTTCATAAATCTGCCCGGTAGTAACATTATTCTTTTTATACATATTTATATCTAAAAACCTTTCATAGTAACCGAGATCCAGATCTGCCTCGGCACCATCCTCAGTGACAAAAACTTCTCCATGCTGATACGGACTCATTGTGCCGGGATCCACATTTAAGTATGGGTCCATTTTTAACACATTCACTTTAATGCCTTTGCTTTTCAGAAGTATTCCAATCGATGCGGTTGTAATACCCTTTCCGAGTGAGGAAACAACTCCGCCTGTAACAAAAATAAATTTTTTGGTCATATACCCTTCCGGTTAACTTAAATATTTGACAGTGTCTTCTGCCAACATTCCTTTAATTCAAAGATATCGGCATCAATAACTTCTTTTCCGTCAATTCCTTTAATATTAAACTTTTTATTTTTAATAACTGTTCCGATTTTTGCAAAATTTATCTCTTGTAAAATCTTTTTAAATTCCTGCTCTTTCTCTTTTTTCACTTCCACAATAAACCTGCTGTTTGTTTCAGAAAAAAGAATTGTTTCGTCGTTTATTCTGCCGCTTACAGGAACATTTCTTAGATCGATTTCCATCCCGAATTCACCGGAAAAACACATTTCACTGCACGCAACCGCTAATCCGCCTTCCGAGCAGTCATGACAGGACGAAACTGTTCCCTTCTGAATAGCTTTCTGTAAAGATATCATCTGTTTTTTTGACGTTTTCGGGTCAACCTGCGGCGGATACTCGCTTTTTGTAATTCCTATAATATAAACCGGATTGCCTGCTTCTTTCAGATCCATGGTAATACATTTTCGTATATCATCTATAACAGACATGGCAGAAATCAGTAACGTCGGAGGAATGGATATCAGCTTACCATCCTGTAAAACATATTTATTGTTTAAACTATCCTTTCCGGAAATAAAAGGTGTTTCAAATACTTTTGTCATATCATAGCATGACTCCGCAGCCCTGACTAAGCCGCCGAGTTCTTCCGGTTTATCCAAAATACCCCAGCAGAAATTATCAAGGAGTGCGGTTTTATTCAAATTACCTCCTACAGCGACAATATTCCGTAAGGATTCATCAATTGCCGATGCAGCCATCCAATAAGGATCTTTTTTCCCATATAGATTTATTCCGTTTGACACGACAATGCCACAATAGGAATCAAAAAACGGCTTTATTACCGATGCATCTGACGGGCCTTCATTCTTTACTCCCACAAGAGGTTTAACGACTGTCTGTGCCTGAACTTCATAATCGTACTGCCGGATCACCCATTCTTTGGAACATATATTACATGATGATAGAAGTTCTTTCAGTTTAGGCAAAAGACCTGGTGTCTTTGTATCTATTGGAATTTCAAAATCTGTTTTTCCGTTACCGTTCCATACAGCATTCTTTTTTAATTTAGGGACTCCCTTATGGAGAAAATCCATATCAAGACAACAAACTCTTTTCTTTTTATAAAAAACTTCAAGTTTACCTGTATCTGTAAATTCACCCAAAATAGTTGTCTCAACATCTTCATCGGTAAAGATTTTTAAAATTTTTTTCAGATTTTTTTTAGGAACCGCCAACACCATCCGTTCCTGGGCTTCAGAAATCCATATTTCCCAAGGAGATAATCCTTTATACTTGAGCGGCGCTTTTTCCAGAAAGGCTTTTACCCCGCCTGAAAAAATCGCAAGCTCTCCGACTGCAGACGAAAATCCGCCGGCACCGCAGTCGGTTATTGCATTATACAAATTTTTATCCCTTGCCTGAATAATAGTATCAACCAGTTTCTTTTCAACAATAGGATTGCCTATCTGAACAACACTTGAAGAGATATTTTTACCTAGAGAAAGCGAGGAGAAAGTAGCGCCGTGAATACCGTCTCTGCCTGTCCTGCCCCCGACAGCCAGAATTAAATCGCCCGGCGAAACTTTCTTAAAAGATTTGTTTTTTGGTAAAACGCCGATGGTACCGCAGTATACAAGAGGATTGAAAACATATCCTTTATCAAAAACTACAGAACCATTTGCAGTGGGGATACCCATTCTGTTACCATAATCCCTGACACCCCAGACAACACCCTTAAAAACCCTTTTAGGATGCAGGACACCTTCCGGAACTTCCCGTGAAGGATAATCCGGAGGACCGAAACAGAATATATCGGTATTCATAATGGGCCTGGCACCAAGTCCGACACCCATTATATCACGTATAACGCCTCCAATACCCGTACCTGCACCGCCATAGGGTTCTATAGCCGAGGGATGATTATGCGTCTCAACCTTAAAAGCAACGGCATTTTTTTTGTCAAACTCTATTATGCCTGCATTATCTTCAAAAACGGAAAGACACCATTTTTTATTAAGTTCTTTTGTAGCCTTAAAAATCGTTTCTTTCAAAAGATTATTATATGTCTTTGTCTGCCATTTGCCCCCTGCTGTCTGCCACTTGTATTCTATAATTCCTGTCAATGTTTTATGTTTACAATGTTCAGACCAGGTTTGTGCGATTGTTTCAAGCTCGGCGTCGGTAGGATTTCTTTTTTTACTTTTAAAATATTCCTGTATTGCCTTCATCTCTTCAAGATTCAGTGATAAAAGACAATCTTTACTTATTTTCTGGAGCTGAGTATTATCTGCTTTAAGAAGGTTAACTAATACTGTTTTCATTTGTTGTTTAAAAATCTTTCTTTTAAAAATTCTACTAATCCTTTCCCTAAATCATTTTTATTAACTGGGATATGGGCTATTACTTCATCAGTATTAAAATATGACATTGGAATTGAATACCATAATTGGTCAGACATCTTATGGCATATATTTGCATTAAAACCTAACCCCGATTTCAATATATAGCCCCCAGAGGATTTTGACCAATTTTTATTATCAGTAAACCAAGCATCAGCTAATCTTTTAGCCTGTGCTTTTATAACATTATATGTTATAAAATTACCTTCTACTGCTCGTGCACAAATTAGATAAAAATCAAAAGAATTATGCTGCTTTTTAATAAAATTTAGTTTTTCATTTAAGGTATTGAATGTTGTTAATCTGTAAGATGATATCGTAAGTATACCTTTCTTTATTTCACCTGCTTTAGCTGAAACTTTAAAAATATCTCCATTTGTTTTGAACGTAATATCAATACTCTTTTCATGAGATTGTGGGTCCCAATTTATCTTATCAGCTCCATACATAAAAATTAATGTTGCACAAATCAATTCTTCCCAGCTAGTTGCTTTAATAGGAATCCTTGTTGTAGAGGATTTAAACTTTATAAGTTCGCTGACAATTTCCACGAATCTTGCTTCATCTAATCTCACATTTTTCCCCTTGCTTTAATTATTTTCCATTCTTTATCGGACGGTACAGGTAAATTCTTTAATTGAGTAATACTTAAATGATAAGTAATTTCACGATATGTTTCCTTAATATACCTTTTTACATAATCAGAATTAAGATATGCTAACAAATCTATTTCAGAGATATCAAAATTGGCAAAAAACAAATCATTTTTTTTCGACAAGTGATAAATATCACCCATCCATGGATAGCATTTTCTATCATAAGCTGCTGCCAATCTACCATCTTCACGAAAACCCAACCCAATAACTATATGCGGTTTATTATAATATCCTCGCAGTTTATTTGAATTTTCTTTTTTTATCCAATATCCTGTCAGATTATCATAATTTATTTTATTACATTTTAAGTTACGGCCATTAAGTAATGGGTAATAATCATTTATATTTAAAGGTTTTCCTTTTTTAATATAAATATTATCCTTAATTTCGGGGGTTCTTGAAGATATATTTATGTTATAAATGTCACCTAATTTATATGAACATCGATTATCCAATTTTTTTGTATACTCTGTCACGAACCTAATTACCTCTCCATTCCAATTACTATTTTCATAAACAGTATGTATACTATTATTTTTATATTCGGCAAGTTTTAAACTATTCACCTTATGAGACTTACGAAAATACAATATAACCGATGACACATCAGCTTCAGGCTTAAACACATCGGGCCCGGTATAAGTTAAAGAAGTATACCCACTATTTGATAAATAGTTTCTTAGTTTTTTAAAATCATCCAGAATCATAAAAGTAGCAGGTACTATAAAGATTAATTGCCCATTGTTGTTTAGTAAATTTATAGACTTTTCTATAAAAGCCCCATAAACATTATATTTACCAGACCAAGTTTTATATATATTCTTATACAGTTGTTTTGTCTCTGATGATGTTTTTATCTTATAATGTTTTGACATACTTGGTATTCCATAAGGTGGATTACCAATAATTATATCAAAGTGAATATTTGTTTCAAACAATAAATAATCTTCTTTATATAAAGCGTATTCTTTACTAAAAGGTAATGTTTTTGAATAATTTTGTATATCTTGATTAACCTCAACTCCAAAAAGTTTTGATTTATTATAAAGAGATGGTTTAATTCTTTTAACTCCATATAAAAATTGTGCTAAACCACATGCTGGTTCAAGTATAAAAACATCATTTCTTGAAGATATTTTTTTCATATCAATCATTTCAATCATAAAGTTAACAATTCGTTCAGGCGTAAAAAAAATACCGAAATCCTTCTTGGTATTTTCAATATTATTATTTACTACATCTTGATGTTTTGATAAAGATATTACTGTTGATTGGTTTGTGTACATATAATATTACCTTTACAAAAATGAACTAATAGTCGGCTCTCCAATGGTGTATGATTACATTTCTTCACAGACTATACTTTTTTAGTCTACTATTTAGTCTTCTTCTCAATCTTTTCAAGGCTTTCATTAATATTATGTAACTTACCAGAAATATTATATTTAGATTCTGGATACATATATGCAAAATCTTTGTGAAGTTTTTCTAAAATATTATATATATCAGACATGTCTCTTTCAGAAGGTTTAAGAAGATTTACTTTAAATTTGTAATTTTTGGTTTTAGTTGAGTTAGCAAAAGCATATTTAAGATCAACTTCAAAACCATTTTTTAATTTTTCAAGCAGTTTAGTTATATACCCATGCCATATTGTATATTTTTGTCCACTATAAAAATTCTCAATAGAACCGCTTTTATCAAAAACACTCAATTTATATTGAAGTATTTCACACGCACCCTTACCAATATTTTCTAAATATATTTTTAGAGAAGGGTTTTCCACACCTGGTCCGCCAAACCTAACAGAATAGTCGGCAACGATATGTGGACTATGTTCATATTCCCATTGTTGACGCATAAAGTTTGTTTGTTCAATTGTAGTCTTTACTAAATCCCTAGTTTCTTTTACATATTCTTTATTTAATGTTGCCATGCTCTTAGTTGCATTCACATAATCTTTTGTACTTTCAACAAGTTCTGTGTTTATTAAAAAAAGCCTTACTGTGTAAGTTGCTAAAACTATTGTTGCAATTGCTAAAACAAAAGTAGAAATACTAGTTATCCAATCATTTATTTTACTCATATTCTGTTTTTAACTTTTTAAATTTTTTATACATGTTCAATATCAACATTTTAATGTCTAAAATGTCTCAATCCGGTAAACATCATTGAAATACCATGTTCATTACAGGCAGATATGGAGTCCTCATCTCTTGCCGAACCTCCGGGCTGTATTATTGCCGTAACGCCTATTTTCGCCGATTCATCAACCACATCGCGAAACGGAAAGAATGCGTCACTGGCAAGTACAAGAGGCTGGTCTTCTAAATGAGTTATTGATTCCGAAATCGAAGACATCTTAATATTCGCAATTTTTAATGCATCTATTCTGGACATTTGACCCGCCCCCACACCTACTGTTTGTGTTCCTTTTACCAGTATAATTGCATTTGATTTTACCCATTTTGCAACTGTAGTTGCAAATCTCAGGGATTCCAGTTCCTGTTTTGTAGGCTTCCCAGTTATAACTTTTAAACTTTCATAAATCTTGACATCTTTATCCGATACAAGTACCCCATCGGAAATCGAACGCACTTCCGGTATGCGGATATCGGGACGACATATCGGTTTAATTAATACTCTAAGATTCTTCTTCTGGGAAAAAACTTTCAATGCATCTTTTGAATAACCGGGAGCTATAATACATTCAGTAAATACTTTAATAACCTCTTGGGCGGTCTTACCGTCAACCGATCTATTGAATGCTACTATTCCGCCAAATGCAGAAACAGGGTCACAGGTCAAGGCATTTTTGTATGCTGTGAATATATCTTTTGATGAAGCCGTACCGCAAGGATTACAGTGTTTTACAATAACACAGGAAGGATCTTCAAATTCAGACACAAGACCAAATGCAGAATCTATATCTATATAGTTATTATAGGAAAGCTCCTTGCCTTGAAGCTGTTTTGAATTTTCGGATTTCGATTTACTATCTCCTCTTTGATACATGGAGGCTTTCTGATGCGAATTTTCACCGTATCTGAGTCCGGATAGTTTTTTAAGGCCGACCGTTATTTTTTCCGGGAACTGTTCGTCGGAAAAATAATTAGAAATAACCGAATCGTAATATGCCGTATGTCTGAATGCTTTTGCCATCAGATTTTTTCTGAACCGCAAATCATCTTTTGATTTTTTTACATTTTCGATTACAGCAGAGTAATCTCCGGGGTCACAAACAACCAGAATATCCTTAAAATTCTTTGCAGCTGCTCTCAAAAGAGCGACACCGCCTATGTCTATATTTTCAATCGAAGGTTTTGCTTCAAAAGGATAAAGGTTTACAACAACAATATCTATAGGTTCGATTCCCAGCTTCTTCAATTCTCCCAGATGTTTTTTATTTCTTACTGCAAGAATACCTGCGTGTATCTTAGGGTGCAGAGTTTTTACCCTTCCGTCAAGCACCTCCGGAAAGCCCGTAACACTTTCTACAGATACGGCTTTTATTCCTGCATCTTTCAGGACTTTTAAAGAACCTCCTGTGGAAATTATTTTTACCTTTAACTTTTGCAAACTTTTTGCAAATTCAACGACACCCGTTTTATCAGATAAACTTATCAATGCTGTTTTGACTTTTTTCATCCCTTCTTTTCCTCCTTATTATAAATTTTACCTTTCTATGCTATACTCCTGAACAACAGTATTTGAAAGGATTTTTTCCGCTATCATTTTCAGTTCTTCTTCCGTTAAGTTTCCTTTTAAAAAAAATCTTTTTCCGGTTCTTACAGACAACTTGTTTTTCATTCCTATATCAGCTATTCCTATTTTTACAGTATCCGCCACCGCATCAGTTACACCGCTTTTATAATTTACTTCTATTCTACTGCTATTGTTTTTTTCGGGATTGGAGTTCACATACAATGATTGCGTAATAGGGTCGGCAAGGAGTTTATCACAGATTCTACTAATCTCTTTATCAGAAACATTGCCGGAAATTTCATAAAGCTGTGCTACTTCCACGGAATCAATACCTCTTATGCCCGAATCCAGAATATCCTTTTTAATATTTTCTGCTTCTGCATCAAAAAATCCGTCTTTATGTTTTACAAGAATTTTATATTTAACCACGCAACCTCTTCCGCTTCGCTCAGAAACGCGAATCTTCGCAAACCCAATCCGCCGCGGCGGACGTGTATTCGCGTGTAGTATTTTAGCCACACAACCTTCTTTCCGCTTCAATATATCTCTCTCTGGTTTTCCTGACAATATCTTCAGTAAGTTCGGGTACGGGCGGCTGTTTATCCCAATTAATCGATATAAGATAATCCCTGACAAACTGTTTATCAAAATTCGGCTGAGCCCCCCCGGACGAATACTTTTCTTTATCCCAGAATCTCGAAGAATCCGGAGTGAAAATCTCATCAATCAAGATAATCTCTCCATTATCGATTCCAAATTCAAATTTCGTATCGGAGATTATAATGCCTTTCGACAGCGCATATTCAGATGCTTTCTTATATAGTTTTATGCTTTTCTCTTTAACCTTTTTAACAAGTTCAGCCCCGCTTACACCCGGTAATAAACCGTCTACGACCTTTTCCGCCTCTTTTTCGGTAATATTAATATCATGCTGACCATCCTGCGCTTTTGTAGAAGGCGTGAACAGTACCTGCGGAAGCTTTTCAGACTCTTTTAATCCGGGCGGCAACTTAATTCCGCAAATGCTGCCGCTTTTTTGATATTCTTTCCATGCACTCCCAGACAAATAACCCCGAACAATACATTCAATATCCATCCTTTTAGCCTTCTTAACAAGCATAATTCGGTCTTTAAGTTCCTGCATCAAGTTTGCACCGATAAATTTTGAAACCACAGGATCTTTTGTATCGGTTGCAATCAAGTGGTTATCCATAATATCCTTTAAATAATTAAACCAGAAAACAGATATTCTCGTTAATATTTTTCCTTTTTCTGGAATTAAAGTCGGCAGGATATGGTCAAAACATGATATTCTGTCACTGGAAATAATCAGTAATCTGTCGTTATCAACTTCGTATACATTTCTCACTTTACCGCGGTAAGATTGTTTTAATCCGTCCAGAACACTTTCATTAAATGCGTTGTTCATTTTTCCTCTCCTGCTCTAACTTTTTCCGGGTTTCTTTAAATATTTCTTCGGCAAATTCGCTATTCCAGGTCCGTGCTTCAAAATTCCTATTTTTCAGTGTTTCCATAAATCCTTCGAATTCTTTATAATAACTGCCATAAATATGAAAACTATCGGCCATATCCACATATCTTCCCACAGAAACCCTTCTGTTTGTTTTTCCGGAGATCTTTTCCGCAACAATTTTCTGCAACTGGGTCAATGCAAATATATTCATGAACGCAGCTTTATAGCCGTCTCTGGAACGCCAGTTTGTATTCATATTTAAAACTAATTCTTTTTTATCATTTTCAAATAACCTGAACCATATTCTCTGAAGGCACGGCGGGTCATATGTTTGAGGATCAGTTGCTACATTCCATGTTATAGCCTGTGCCCTGCGCGAATAATGGGTTTCAGAAAGTTTTTCAACTATATAGTCTATCTGGTTAATTATTTTATTCTCTGTTTTATAGGAAAAAATCCGTTCATGATACGTATATGTCCATTTACCTTCTTCGGGTTTAATCCAGTGATCATGAATACCATCCACTACTTCCTGTTTGTATATCTCAAGCGTATCAAGTCCTGCAGGAAAACATCTGTGAATTCTCGGCTCCTGAAAAGGATTACGGCATATCATTATCATTGTACAGTCTTTACTCGGCGGATCACCCGGTTTATCATATTCCGTTTTTATCTGTATCCCTTCATTCCATGTTTTAACTACGGCTTTCTCCCAGACTTCAGGCAGTGTGTCACCTTCAACTAAAAACACGGGTATATTTCCGTCTATTTTCATCTTAACCATACCTCCCTAATAAATCTACTCCCATTCGATGGTTCCGGGCGGTTTTGAGGTGATATCATATACAACCCTGTTGACACCTTTTACCTCGTTTACAATTTTTGTAGACAGCCTTTCAAGATATTGATATGGAATTCTGGTAAAATCCGCGGTCATACCGTCGGAACTTTCAACTATTCTTATCGCCACAACATTTTCATAAGTTCTTTTATCGCCCATAACACCAACCGTCTTAATAGGAATAAGTATTGCAAAGGACTGCCAGACTTTATAATAAAAACCTGACTTTTTCATCTCGTCAATTAAGATCCAATCTGCCTCTTTCAAAATCCTGAGCCTCTCCTCGGTTACCTCGCCTATGATCCTTATTGCCAGACCGGGACCTGGAAATGGCTGTCTATGTACAATTTCATCCGGTAAATTAAGCGATTTTGCAATAACACGAGCTTCATCCTTAAATAAATATCTCAAAGGCTCAATCAGAGAAAGATTCATTTTTTCGGGAAGACCACCTACGTTATGATGCGATTTTATCGTAGAAGAAGGCCCCTTTACCGGAAGTGATTCTATTACATCCGGATACAGTGTCCCCTGCGCTAAAAACTTTACACCTTTTATCTTTCTTGCTTCTTTTTCGAAAACATCTATAAACTCCTTTCCGATAATCTTCCTTTTCTTCTCCGGATTGACAACACCTTTCAATTTTTTAAGAAAAACATCCCTTGCATCAATAAACCGCATATTAAGGCTGAATTTCTTCCCAAAAATATCTTTTATTCTCTCTTTCTCCCCTTTTCTTAAAAGTCCGTTATCGACAAAAATAGAAACAAGTTTTTTACCAACAGCCTTTTTCAGCAACACCGCTACAGTCGAAGAATCTATACCGCCGGATAAACCGCATATAACATTTGAGTTTTTTACCTTTTTTCTTACTTCGAGGATTTGACCTTTGACGAATGATTTTAAATTCCAGCTTTTCTTTGCATGTGAAATATTAAAAATAAAATTCTTTAGAATTTCCTTTCCAAACTGCGTATGAACCACTTCCGGATGGAACTGGACACCGTACAGTTTTCTGCTGGGGTCCTCAAATGCGGCATTGCTTACACTTTCCGTATGTGCAATTCCCATAAACTCTTTAGGCAGTGTTTTAATTCTATCGCCATGACTCATCCAGACATATGAACTCTTTGGAATATTGTTAAAAAGAATATTTTTTTTATTAATAAATATTTTTGCTCTTCCATATTCGCGGGAACTGCCTCTTACAATTTTTCCTCCGAATACTTTAGCAAGAAGCTGCATACCGTAACATACCCCCAGAACAGGTATCCCGAGATTATAGATATACGGGTCACATACAGGCGAGTTTTTTGTAAGAACCGAGGCGGGACCGCCCGACAATATAATTCCCGAAGGCTCTTTCTTCAGTATATCCGCAATCTCTGCGTTGTAAGGAAGAACTTCGGAGTAAACTTTCAATTCACGAACTCTTCTTGCAATAAGGTGTGTATACTGGGAACCAAAATCAAGTATTAAAATCATAATTCAAGCAGATAACTTACGGATTCAAACAGATGGCTAACGGCCTTATACATATAAATTATCTGTCTGAATCTGCTTTTTTATCTGTCTACATCGTTTTTTTTATTTACCCATCCCTACTTTCTGCATTTTCTGTAAAACCTTTCCTTCGTGTTTTATTTCCGGTGCGATTACAATCTCGGCAAGATTCATTTCTTTTATATTCCTTGCTCCGAGTGAACCCATGCTTGTTTTTAATGCTCCGACAAGATTTTGTGTGCCGTCATCAGTTTTTGCAGGACCTAAAAGTATCTCTTCAATAGTACCAGAAACACCCACACAAACCCCGGTGCCTCTGGGCAGGTTTTTGTGACTTGTCGCCATACCCCAGTGATATCCCCTGCCGGGAGATTCTTCCGCACGTACAAACCCGCTTCCTATCATCACGGCATCACTGCCGCAGGCAAATGCTTTGCAAATATCACCGCCTGTTACCATTCCGCCATCTGCAATTATTGAAACGTATTTTCCTGTTTTTTTATAATAAAAATCCCTTGCAGCGGCACAGTCAACAATAGCGGTCACCTGCGGGACCCCGATTCCTAAAACACCTCTCGTTGTACAAGCGGCACCGGGACCAATTCCCACCAGGATTCCATAACAGCCTGTTTCCATAAGCTCAAGTGAAGTTTCATATGACACAGTATTGCCTATAATTGTAGGAATTTTTATAGAACTGCATATCTTTTTTAAATCAACCTTTTCCTGATTGCTGGATTCAAATTTTGCGGTTGTAACAGTTGATTGTATCACAAAAACATCACACCCCGCTTCTTCGGCGATCTTTGAATACCTTTGTGCATTTTTTGGAATTGTCGAAACGGCTGCCATAACACCGCCCTTTTTTATTTCGGATACTCTTTTGGATATTAATTTTTCATTTACCGGTTTTTTATAAACCTCCTGTATGGTTGCGGTTGATTTAGTGTCCTTTACTTTACAGGCATTTCTAATTTTTTCGATTACTTCCTGAGGATTTTCATACCTTGTCTGTACACCGTCCAGATTCAAAACAGCAAGCCCTCCAAGTTTTCCGAAAGCAATAGCAAATTTTACATCCACAACACCATCCATGGCTGACGCCAAAAACGGAATTTCCAGTTTCATTTTTCCAATTCTTGTTGTTGTATCAACATCATCAATATCAACCGTCGTTGTTGAAGGAACAAGTGCTACTTCATCGAATCCATAAACCCGCCTTGCTTCTCTATCTTTCCCTATAAAAAACGGCATAACGCTTAACTCCTTTATTAAAATGAAATAAATTGCCGCCAGAGGCGAGCCTCGCCTTCGGCGGGAAACTCGTAGAAATTCATAGAAACACAATTATATTTCCACTGTATTTCTACCATATTTCTACCGTATTTCCATTGTATTTCTATCGTATTTCCATGTATTTCGAGATTAAATTCCCGTCGACCCAAACCCGCCTTCATTCCTTTTTGTCTTATCTATTTCCTCTACTTCCTCCCAACAAATTTTTTCTACTTTGCACAGTGCAGCCTGTGCAACCCTTTCGCCGTTTTCCAGCTTTACAGTCTCTTTGGAACTATTATATAAAATAACACAAACCTCGCCTCTGTAACCCGAATCAACGGTTCCCGGAGTATTTAATACAGTAATCCCTTTTTTTAATGCTAACCCGCTTCTCGGTCTAACCTGCAGTTCATAACCTTCAGGAACTGCGATCTTAATGCCTGTCGGTATAATCTGCCTTGAAAACGGTTCAATTAAAACATCCCCGCCTACATTAACCAAATCAACACATGAATCGCCGCTATGCTGGTATTGCGGCAACTTTATCCCCTTTTTCAACTTCACTACTTTCACTAACATTATCTTTCTCCAAAGCGTAATTTCCTTTGTGTCTGTTTTTCAACTCTCCTATTTTAGACCTATTCCAGTTTGAAATCCTTGAATAATACCCGACAATCCTTGTTATACCGTAAACACTGGTTGAACCGCAACGCAGACATGTATCCTTTAATCCCCTGACACTTCTGTGGCAATCATTACATATCGTAAACTCAGGAGAAATAGTCAACTGCGCAGACTTTGTATTATACCAGGTCTTTTCAATAAGATTCATTATCGAAGAAAAATGCGGTCTTGATTCTCCTATAAATGCATGTGTAATAGCACCGCTTTCTATGAGTGAATGGAACTGGCTCTGTCTTACTATCCTCTCAACAAGACCTACCGGAGCATCAGCAGAAAAATGTATACTGTTTGTATAATAATATTCATCATGGTTTACATCGCCTTTTACGACCTCTTTTGCTACCGGGTATTTCTGCAGATCAACCTTCGCCATACGTCTCGCGGCAGATTCCGCAGGACTTTCTTCAAGAGCAAACTTTAAGCCATGTTTTTTCTCGTATTCTTTGGTTTTCAGGTACATATAGGAAATTATCCTTAGACCAAGTCTGAAAACCGCCTCGTCTTCATGAAGCTGTTTTCCTGTTAAGTACTGGACACATTCATTAAGACCTATCATACCTATTATATATGTTGAGTTCCTCAGATCCACATAAGGCCTGCCGTCACAAGCGGCTTTACCTATATGGTAAAGGGGCGACCCTTCATTTGCCATCAGCTTTTTTATAAATGATTTTTTCTGAAGATGCGCTTTTACACAAAGATCCATATCCTCTGCAATTTCATTCAGTAATTTATCCACATTCCTTTTTCCGGCACGGTATGCTGCCTGAGGCAGATTTATAGTAACATTCTGGAACCCGCAAAAACGCATGGATTCCGGATGTTCAATCATATAATTATCCCTTATCTGTGTCCTCAGTCTGCAGCATGCAGAAAGCGTAACCTCATCTCTGTCAAAAACGAAATATGGTGTTCCGTTCTCCGATGCAACAAGACAGGCATATTCCAATATCTTTCTCTGGTTCGGATCCGAGAATGTTTCTGCATTTATATGCAGGTCGCATTTCGGAAAAGCAAATACATGTCCATATTTATCTCCACGGCGCCATACTTCAAGAAGAGCAAGGGCAAACTGCTGTGCCTGTTTTTCATAATGTGCATATGTTTTACCCGTATATTTGCCGTCGGGACCTATAGCAGGAACATTCTTAAGATAAGCGGGAACTCCGGTATGGATATTGGCATCCAGAAACAAGACCTGCCCGCCTCTGGAAAATGCAGACTGGGAAAGCGAGAAAATTAAATACTGGGCTTCCTGAATCATCTCTTCATAGGTAAAATCTACAAGATACGGCGCATAAAAAATATTAAGATACCCCACACCAAGTGCACCTGCATAATACGCCTGCATGGAAGCAAGAAACGTATTAAGGTGTCCGGTTAATGTTCTTGCATGTTTTGCAGGACCCGAAATCACATCAAGGTTTTCCAGACGGAGTCCGTATTTTTTCAGATATTCAAGCGAATGGCTTGAACAGTAGACTCTTGTGGGGTACCCCAAATCATGTATATGGAGACGGCCCTCCAGGTGTGAGTCGGCAACATCCTGAGAAAAAATATTATTCAAAGCATACTGTTTAAGTATTATCTCCGCAATAGACAGGTTTATTGCTTCCGGATTATGCGCTGCGACATTTGAGTTTTCTTTACCTTTTGAGAAAATAAGCTGTTCCAAATTATAAGTCGGTATACCTAAAGATGTCTGCTTTTTTATTTTTGCCGAATGACCGGAGAGCAACAATTCGTTGTCCACAATTTCTCTCAAAAGAGCAGTCGTGATTTTATCAATACCGAACAGCATAACCTTCTTTTCAATATTACGGGCAACCTTGCGGGCATCAGCATGCGGAAGTTTTGTCTCTTTTACGAGAGCGTCAACAATCTTTGTCTTATCCCAAGACGACGATTCTTCTTCAATTTCCGCCTGTACCAGGAGAGTTAAATCCGTTGAACTGTTTTTTTCTTTTCTTTTTGCAACTTTCATACGTTCACGCATCTCTTTTTTCTTAATACGCCTTTTCTGATATGCATGAAAGGTCTGTTCGTATTTTTCTTCAATAAGAATTTTTTCAACAGCATCGTTTATCGTTTGCGTTGTAATTGTTTCGCCAGGGAGATAATTCATCTTTAAAAATTCCAAAACCTTTTTGACGATCTGGCTTATGGTTTCCCTGTTTTCATGCCCCCCCTCCCTGCTACCTCCGGTAACAGCAATAACAATTTTTTTCTCATTGAAAGGCTCGATCTTGTTGTCCGCTTTTTTTACAAAACTGAAATACTTACGCATAAAACATAACCTCCGTATAAAAACAGAATTAACCTGCCTGCCTGCGGCAGTCAGGCAGGGAATTAAGAATTAACAATTGATTGCATTTTTTTTATTTCCCGGTCAGAATAAGGTTTAACATTCATATATCTATTATCTATCATCCAATGTATTATGAGGAACAAATTTCCGAAGTATTTCTGTAATAGTCTCAGTTTTATCGGGGTCAATTCTTCCTAAGGCAAGATCTTTATTCTGACACCAGGGGCAACGAAAATTACAGCCCGACAAAAACAAAACACACGATACTTTCCCTTCCCAGTCTAAAAGGAATGTTTCAAGATAGTCTGCTACAAACATTTTTCAAATCCTGTTCGGACAACTCCGCTGAACCATAATTCCACCGTTTAATTTCTTCGCCTGAAGAGGATTCGAAAATGATGGTAGGAACATCAAACGCCGTATATATTGCAGCCTCTGTTAATCCGTCAAGTGTATCCAAATCATAATAAATAATAGCATTAACAAATTCGGGATTAATATTGGACAAACAACTAGTCAGCTTTTCAATTGCCGTTTTACAGTTAATACAATCCTTTTTACTAAAAATTTTAATTTTTATATTGCTTTTAATTTCTCTGGATGTATCTTCTGCGGAAGGCTTGGCCATTTTAATAAAATCTATCTGCTCCTGTGTTAAAGTACAACTGCCGGACGTACAATCCATCTTATCCATCGTCCCCCCTTAATTATTACCCTTTAAAGTCCCGTAAAACCCCACACGGGATCACAGGGTTTATATTTCTATTTCCTTCTTTTCAGTTTTCTCAGCTCTTTTAAAAATGTATTGATACTATCAAACTTTCTATATATTGAGGCAAATCTTACATATGCAACTTCGTCTATTTTTTTAAGGCGTTTCAGCGCCATCTCACCTATTGTTTTGGAAGGGACCTCCATTATATAATCATTAAGTTCCATTTCTATTTCGCTGATAATCTTTTCCAGCGTATCTTCAGGTATAGGTCTTTTTAGACACGCAAGTCTAATACCTCTTGTCAGTTTTTCTACCGCAAAAGGCTCTCTCTTATTATCACTTTTGATTACTGTAAGAGGAGCAACCTCCATTCTTTCATATGTTGTAAACCGTTTTTTACAACGGGCGCACTCTCTTCTTCTTTTTATTATTGAACTGTCTTCGATAGGGCGGGTATCATTAACATCACAATCAGTTCCACCGCAAAAAGGACACCGCATATTATTTATTCGCCGTTACTTAATTTAAATTTAGGATAGAAATTGAATTTATTTAAAGGATATGTCATATTCTATATATACTACGCTTTTGTATTTACCGTGCTAAATAGAGGAATACTGCTACTACTTATTCTACGGATTAGTATTGTAGCATACTACATATAGTTTTGTCAAGTACCTTTCGAAAATTATTAATTTTTTTTTACCGGGGTTGGGTGGTGGTAATATTATTAATAGGTAAAACGATACTTTTTAGTGTCTGTTGTAAAAACCATCAATCCGCCGCGGCGGAATTACGCAGATTAACCACAAGATTACACAGATTAAATCTCAATCTGTAGTATCTGTGTAATTGTCTCTTAAAATCTGTGTAATCAAGTTCTTTTGGTTTCTAAAAAGAACTTTTTATTTTCCTTCTCTAAAAGCGGTAATGTATTTTAAGCAGTATTCATCCCTGGCTAAAAGTGCTTCGGATGATCTGATTGTCAGCATCATATTTTTATCTGTTGGATCTATTATTGCAGCATCCAGTCCTGCATAAAACGACATTGTAAGGAAGGTGGCATTGATAAGTTTTCTATTGGGCAACCCGAAAGAAATATTGCTCAGACCGCATACCGTTTTTGCTTTTAGATTTTTCTTTACAAGACTTACCGCTCCTAAAAACTCATTTGCCTGGTTGGGTTCGGTACTGATAGGCCTTACCAATAAATCAAAATATACTCTGTCTAATGGAACTTTATATTTTTTTATCGAATCAGCTATTTTCTCCGCTATATTATACCGTTCTTCGGATGTATTAGGCATTCCTTTTTCATCCATTGTAAGCGCAATCACATCGGCATTATATTTTTCCACAAGCGGCATTATCTTTTCGATTCTTTCCTTTTCACCGGTAATTGAATTGACTATTGCTTTTTTCCTGCACAGTTTAAGACCGCTTTCAATCACAGCAGGATTCGGACTATCTATCACAAGTGAAGTATCGGCTGCATCCTGTACGGTATTTACCAGCCATTCCATATTACTTGATTCGTCCTTTACACTCATACCGCAGTTTACATCAAGTATATCCGCACCGGCTTCCAGCTGTTTTACTGCTTCCTGCCGGATAAAATCCGAGTCCTTCTTTGTTATTGCTTCACCCATGCTCTTTCTGGTTGCGTTAATTCTTTCTCCAATTACCAACATTGCTATCTCCTGTATATTTAATTAGTATGGTTTTATTCTACAATTCTTTTTCGGTTATGTCAACCCCGTATCGAGCTTTGCTCTGGTACGGGGCAGGACCCAATGTAACAGTATTTGGATTGACTTTTCGCTTTCATTATATATAATATGTCTGCTATGAAAATACTATTTGTAACGGATAATGTCTCACCGATTATATATAGTGAAAAAATAAAAGAAAGGTTTGGGGAGTGTGACCTTGTTATAAGCTGCGGTGATCTGCCGTTTAATTATTATGATTTCATCGTATCAACCCTTAACAAACCCCTCTATTATATACGCGGGAACCATTTTACACATAATGACGAAAAACAGCAAAAGATATTTGATCCTGACGGGGGAAAAAATATTCATAAAAAAATTGTAAGATTTAATAACATAAGTTTTTGCGGGTTTGAAGGCTGTTTAAAGTATAACAATTCCGACCGTATACAATATTCGGAGTTTGATATGAATTTAACCATCCAAACGATGAAACCCCGTTTCTGGTGGAACAGGATAAGATATGGTACATTTATTGACCTTATAATATCCCATGCACCTCCAAAAGGATTCGGAACTCCTAATGAATTATGCCATAAGGGTTTTTCTTCACTGCGGCGTCTGGTAGAAAAATATCAACCCAGATATCTTGTACACGGTCATATACATATATATGACAGGAATAAATCCCGGATTTCAATGCTTGGTAAAACAAAAATAATAAATGCATACGATCATTATGTTCTTGACACTGAGGGAAAGTAAATGAAAAAAAAAGATAGTTCAATTAAAGCTAAACTGGATTTTGATATGGCAAGGTACAAATCCTTTATAAACTTCATCAAAACACTTATAACCAATGAATCTAACGACCTGATAGATTTTGAGACATTAAGGAAACAGGCACATATCAAATCAGAATACTATAAAGGCATGGAGACTGTACCCGTGGAAAAAATAGTCGGTAGTCAGGGCAGGTTCAGGGATTTTGACAATCTGTTTCTTCCGAAACATGACCATATAAGGGACAGATGGGAAAATATCGATAAGGCTCATTACGACGAAATACCCCTGCCGGCTGTGTCGCTCTATAAGATAGGCGATACATATTATGTAAGGGACGGGAACCACCGGGTATCTGTGGCCCGGCAGCGCGGTATAGATTTTATTGATGCGGAAGTCATAGAAATAGAATCATTAATAAAATTCGATAAACCGGAACAGATTAATAAAAAAATACTGGAATATGAATTAAAAGAATTCTTTCGCATAACCGGTCTTGACACATATCGTCCGGTGAACAATATAGAAATAAAAATAATAGGAAACTATGAGATACTAATTAAACATATTGAAGTGCACAAATATTTTCTTGGTGAAAAAGAAAAAGCTGATATTGATTATAAAAAAGCCGTATGCAACTGGTATGATTTTGTTTATCTTCCGCTGGTGGAACTTATTAAAAAAGAAAAACTGGCCAGTAATTTTCCAAAGGCCGGGTTAAGCGATCTGTATATATGGATAACTGAACACTGGCACTATTTGAAAGAACAATACGGACAGTATCTGGAACCAAGTAAAGCTATAGAAGACTTTAAGAAAAAATACTCATCTAATAAATTTTTCAATTCCTGGAACATTTTATTATATATACTAAACATAATAAATAAGTTCATTCCTATACAGGAAAACGAAAAAATCAAATCTTAATAATCACGCAGATTACGCAGAAAACCCGCAGATGACACAGAGATAAAACCTTTGTGGTCTCAGCGGATTTAATAAAAACTAATAATATTTTATGATATGTGTATCAGGTAAGTAATGATTGGCCGAAGTCAATAGTTATATTTCGACTATTTATAAACAAGAACCTTTTCAAACTCAATATTGACTGGATTTAAAACATCCACACCAAGAGAAGTCAGGTCGGGGATAATTTCACTTATAGCTCCACAGGAATGAAACATTACTTTTATATTATATCTATGTGCAAGATCAAACTGTTTTTTTAGATTAGGGAATACAAATCTCTTTAACATTGCCGGAGATATTAAAAGTCCTCTCTGTGTTCCAAAATCATCTCCCATCAGTATACTGTCTATTTCCCCTTTTGCAGCTTCAAATATTCTTTTGTTTACTTCAAGATAAAACCCGGTTATCCTTTCAAACATTTCCTGTACAAAATCAGGATTGAGCGCCAAATCAGCCATCATTTTTTCCATACCGCAAAGATTAATCCCCTGATACAGTACAGTTGTCATACCGCAATTTCCGCCATAAATAACAACCGAGCAGTCATTATACTTTCTGCACATATCAGGAATCTTCGAATAATCATACCAATCAGGATTAGGCCATTCATAATTATTAATATCCCGAAGACTGGATGCTTCACTCAGCGGAGCATAACATACTTCGTTATAAACAGGATCCCGTCTTGTCTTCCACGGGTCCTCAACACTTCCGTCATGAAACTTCCGGAGTTTAGGCCCTATATAAGGAGGGAATATGTACTGCATACAAGTTAAAAATCAAACCTATTCTTTATTTGTGAATATATTTTATCGGAAGTAAACCCGAACTTATCTATAAGAACATTGGCAGGTGCCGAAGTACCAAAACCTTCCATCCCAAAAACCAATCCATCTGCGCCTATATATTTATACCATCCGCCTGCAACACCTGCTTCAATAACCACTTTCTTCAAACAGTCCGCAGGCAAAACGGTCTTTTTATAATTCTTATCCTGTCTTTCAAACAATTCAATAGAAGGCATGCTCACAACCCTGACTGATACTCCGTCTCCCTGAAGTTTCTGCTGAACCTCCAGTGCCAGAGACACTTCAGAACCGGTAGCAATAATTATCAACTGCAGGTTATCCCTATCCTTTTCGCCAGATATAATATATGCACCTTTCAGTAAATTTTCCGCGGATGCATATTTTGCTCTGTCTAAAACCGGTATATTTTGTCTTGTAAGTATCAAAGCAGTGGGATTTTCATCGTTATTTACCGCTTGGGCCCATGCAGCGGCAGTTTCCCTTGCATCCGCAGGACGAACCACATCAAGATTAGGAATGGTTCTTAAGCTCCATAAATGTTCAATCGGCTGATGCGTAGGGCCGTCTTCCCCGACAAAAAAACTATCATGAGTAAAAACATATACAACGTGCAGTTTCATCAAGGATGCCATCCTAATTGCCGGCCTCATATAATCAGCAAAAACAAGAAATGTAGCACCAAACGGAAGCAGCCCACCGCGGTGTCCTCCGGGGAGGACCGACCCTCCATAAACAGCCATTCCGTTCAAAATCGCACCCATGGCATGCTCCCTTATTCCGAAATGAAGGTTTCTGCCGTTGCGGTTAGTCTTGCTGAAAGAAGGATACTCTTTAAGCATGGTATTATTTGACGGACCCAAATCTGCAGAGCCGCCAATAAAACCAGGAACCTTTTTTGCAATATACTGCATAACAATACCGGAAGCACTTCTGGTAGCAATCTTGTCTTTCTTGAAATCTATGTTAAGAAGTTCATTGATATCAATATTTTTTTTATTCTTATACTCCTCATACCTTTTTTTTATTTCAGGATTTTTATCCATAAACTCTTCGAATTTTTCATTCCGTTCTTCGTATTCCTTTTTAAGCTTATCTACTCTAATTTTCACATGTGCTTTTACATCATCCGGGATACAAAAAGACTCACATTCCGGAAATTTCATCTTTTTCTTAATATTGATTATTTCATCTTCGCCTAACGGCGAGCCGTGGGACTTACAAGAACCCTCTAAACATGTGCTGCCTTTTGCTATCTTTGTTTCAGCAATAATTATGGTCGGTTTGTTATTCTTATTACCTGCGCCTTTAAGTGCATTGTCTATCTGTTTTAAATTATGTCCGTTGATTTTAACAACATTCCAGTTACATGCCTGAAATCTTTTTCTAACATCCTCGGAAAAAGCAAGACCGGTACTCCCTTCTATGGTGATCTTATTATCGTCATAAATCACAATCAGATTTGAAAGGTTCAAATGTCCGGCAATGGAGGCAGCTTCCGAACTTATTCCTTCCATCATATCGCCGTCACCCGCAATAACATAAATTTTATGGTTAATCGGAGATTTCCCGTTTTTAGATAAACTATTCCTTAATACCTGATAGGCTATTGCCATACCCACGGCATTTGCAAATCCCTGACCCAGAGGACCTGTTGTGGTTTCCACTCCCGGGGTGTGACCGTATTCCGGGTGACCGGGAGTCTTGCTGTCCAGCTGTCTGAAATTCTTCAGTTCATCCAGCGGCAGGTCATAACCGTATAAATGAAGCAGTGAATACAACAGCATCGACCCGTGACCGGCAGAAAGTATAAAACGGTCGCGGTTTATCCAATCCGGTTTATCGGGATTAAACCTTAAATGCTTCTGCCATAATACATATGCTATATCCGCAGCACCTAACGGCATCCCGGGATGACCCGATTTTGCTTTTTCAACTCCATCCGCTGCCAACAATCTTATACAATTTGTAACCCTCTGTTCCAATGCTCCACTCCGAGACATCCTTACCTCCACATATTTTTTATAGCCTATCGCAAAAGGCACTCTCGGCTTACGAGGCCCTAATTTTTTAATCACCAAAACCTGATGGATTGTTCTTGTGCCATTTCCAGGCAGTTTCTATTATGGTATGTATTTCATGGAATCTAGGTTTCCATTTCAGTTCTCTTTTAATTTTTTCCGAACTTGCTATAAGAACCGCAGGGTCACCTGCTCTGCGCGGCCCGTGTTTTACATTTATTTTCTTACCCGTTACATCTTCCACAACTTTAATAATTTCCTTTACAGAAAATCCTTCACCGTTACCGAGATTATATATTACGCTTTTTCCATTTTCATCCAATCTCTTAAGCCCCAAAATGTGCGCCATAGCTAGATCTGTAATATGTATATAATCTCTTACGCATGTACCATCCTTTGTTTCATAGTCAGTTCCGTACACTTCTACATGCGGTCTCTGTCCTAATGCAGCCTGAAGAACTATCGGTATAAGATGGCTCTCAGGATTATGGTCTTCGCCTATCTTACCGCTGCTGTGCGCTCCGGCTGCATTGAAATACCTTAGCGATACATACCTCAGTCCGTATGCATTATCATACCATTTAAGTATATTTTCAAACATCAATTTTGTCTCTCCGTACGGGTTTGTAGGGCTTGTATTGTTGTCCTCCCGTATGGGTATTCTATCAGGCTCGCCGTATGTTGCCGCAGAAGAAGAAAATATTATTTTTTTCACATCATATTTTAACATTGTTTCAAGCAAATTAATACCGGCAATAATATTGTTTCTAAAATATTTGCTTGGGTTCTGAACCGACTCGCCAACCAAACTATCTGCTGCAAAATGAATTACCGAATCTATTTTATTCTCTTTGAAAACTGTATCAAGCTTCTTAGTATCCAGAAGATCTACATTAACCAATTTCCCTCCAAGAACTGCTTTTTTATGCCCCTTCTGCAGGTTGTCAAGGGTTATGATTTTATGCCCCATATCCAGGAGCTCAGTTACTGTATGGCTACCGATATATCCTGCTCCCCCTGTTACTAAAATAGACATGATTACCTCTCAATCACCCGCCAAAAGCCCGACTCAAATTTCATAAGATGGCAGGCATTAGCTTCGCATTTAGTCGGGATTATTTTATTAATTCTTTTGCCTTATCAACTGCAGAGGCAGCGTCAGGCGCATAACCATCAGCACCTATTTCATCCGCAAAACTCTGAGTTATCGGCGCACCGCCTATCATTGTCTTTACCTTACCCTTCAATCCTGCTTTCTCCAGAGCTATTATGGTATCCCTCATTATAGGCATCGTAGTAGTTATAAGCGCTGACAAACCCAATATCTGAATATTTTTTTCTTTTGCCGCAGCAACAAATTTTTCCGGAGGAGCGTCCGTCCCTAAATCGGTCACCTCAAATCCGGCACCTTCCATCATCATTGCTACAAGATTTTTCCCAATATCGTGGACATCGCCTTTAACGGTACCTATAGCAAATCTACCCGCTGGTTTTGCGCCGGATTTAGCCAGAATCGGCTTAAGTATATTCATTCCGGCCTGCATAGCACGGGCAGCTATTAATACTTCCGGTATATAAATTTCATTCGCTTTAAATTTTGTGCCCACTACATCCATACCGGCAATCAATCCTTCCTGTAAAATCTTATCAGCAGGCATCTTTTCATCTACTGCCTGCTGGACCAGCTCCTTGACCTTTACAGCCTGTCCCTTGATTAAATTATCAGCTACTTCTTTTAGGCTAACCATTTATCGAAACCTCCTGTTTTGTTTCTATTTTATAAAACTTTTCATCAGCTGAATAAATACAATAATGGATACTGCTAAAATAATAATACTAAAATATAACCTGATCTTCCTACCTCTTATTTTTTCCGTCAATACGGCCCCCACAAGAGCACCCGGCATCGAACCGCACACCAGTAATCCGGCAAGAACAAAACTGACATTATCTTTTACTATATGGGTTATGGTACCATAAAATGAAGTAAATATAATCTGGAAAAGTCCGGTACCAACCGCAAGAGCGGCAGGAATCTTAAACAAACAAATTACAACCGGTATAAATATTATACTGCCCCCGATACCCAGAACACCCGATAAAAAACCGACGGCAATTCCGAGAACAACCACAAAACCAGCATTAATAAATAATTCGGTATGTTCTGAGAAATCGGTTTTATATTTTACTTTATATACAGGATTCAAAAAAAATCTTATTTTATATCTTTTTAAATTCTTTATTTCTCCCCCGGTTCTACTCTGCCATTGTTTAACTTCCCTGAACATAATAAAAAAAATAGACAGCAGAAGTATCAGATACATAATGTTCATGAAAAAATCCATTGATACAACGCTGTGGCCAAAAATAGTTACTATTGCCGTTTTTTTAAAGAACTGAAGAACGCTGGCCCCTATTTCCGCACCCGGTATTGAACCAAAAAGAAGCAATAAACCAAGTTTAATATTTATATGGTTTTTCTTGAAATGCTTTATCGTTCCAGCACTTGATGAAAAAACCATCTGACATAAACTGCTTCCTACAGCTATATTGTAAGGTATACCGAAACCTGCTCTTAAAAGCGGTACGAGAAGAAACCCGCCTCCAATACCAAACAGACCGGATAAAAATCCTACCGCAAACCCAAGAAATATGGTCCATAACCAGCAGTCCGGTATTTGCATTATTTTTGTTTATTCACCAAGTATTTTACTTATTTTTTCTTTTAATTCATCCAGATCCACAGGTTTTACTATATAATCGGCTATTCTGGATGCCCATACCTCATAATCCGTTTTAAAAGAATCATAAGCCGTGCACATAATTATCGGTATATTTTTAAACTTATGTCTTGCCCCTTCCAAAATTTCCAATCCGCTCATGCCTGAGAGTTTAATATCCAGTATAAGCAAATCCGGTATTGTTGTTTCCATAAGTTTAAAACAGTCCTTTCCGTTAAAAGCGGTAATTATTTTATAACCGGCTTCTTCCAATTCATCTTTTAAAATTTCTACCAAAGATACATCATCATCAGCAATAAGTATTTTTTTCATCCTCTTACCCGCCTTTAATACATAGAATTAACATGATCTAAACTGCATTGATTTAACAAACTCACTATTAAAATCAGGACGAACAGAAAGTTCTATATACTCCACTTTTTTAATAATAGTTTCTATCTCTCTCCGTGTACCGGGAGATACCAATGCAAGTTTCGCACCTGCTAAAGCTGCGTTGCCTACAAACACTACTTTTTCCAAAGGCATATCGGGCATTAATCCTATAACCTGTGCGTTTTTTTTGTCTATGTAATTTCCAAATGTCCCCGATATAAACAAACGTTTAATGTTGATATTATTTACACCTAGTTCTGTTTTTAAAATCTGTATCCCGCTATATATGGCACCTTTTGCCAGCTGTAACTCTCTAATGTCTTTCTGACTGAGAAAAATCTTTTTATTTTTTATTTTATCCTCAGCAATAAGAAACGCACTCTGTCCATTACGCTGTATCAGTAAATTCAGCAAAGCAGGAGCCAATCCAATGTTTTTATCTATAAACCTGCCCATTTTATCGACTATACCGAACTTCACTAATTCTGCGGCTATGTCTATCAATCCGGACCCGCAAATACCTTCCGCACTAACATCGCCTATTGTTCTACAAAAAACACCTTCATTGGAAACGTAAACCGATTCTATTGCGGATTCTACTGCTCTCATCCCGCAGGAAATATGTGCACCTTCAAATGCGGGACCAGCAGCAGTCGAAGTACACAAGAGTTTCTCTTTTGAACCCAGAACTATCTCGCCGTTTGTCCCTATATCTATTGCCAGGTTTACTCCTTTGTTGCGATGTAAATTCAGAGCCAGGATCATCCCTACGGTGTCGCCGCCGATAAAACCTGCTATACACGGAAATATATATATGTCTGCCTCGGGATTAACCTTTATTTTCAGTCTTTTCGCTTTTACATTGATATGGTCTTTGCATGTAGGTTCAAAGGGTAATGCTGCCAAACCTTTCACACTAAATCCCATTAAAAAATGCTGCATTGCGGTATTACCAACTACAGTTACATCATTTATATCCGTTTTATTTATACGGGATTCAATCGAAAGTCTATCTATAATTCTATTTATTACTCCTATTATTTTCTGCTGCAGATCCGATAAACCGTTATCATTACTGACAGCGTGATTTATCCTCGAAATTACATCTGCACCATAAACCAACTGTGTGTTTGTTTCCGATACTACCGATAACTCTCTGTTTGTATTCAAATCAATCAAAACCCCGGATACACTTGTAGTTCCGATATCCAGTGCTAGTCCATAATTAGGGCGAAATTTCCTTTTTACTTTAACCTTTTTATATATCGGTGAAATCAGCAATTTTTTTCTGTTTACCTGAGACTTTTTGGGAACAAAAACAACGGTATCGGATTTAACTTTTGCCTGGCATGCAAGCCGTATGTTTTTTTTTAATTCATTTAACGAAAGTAGTTTTTTTTCTGCCAAATTAGGCCTAAACAAACCTTCTTTTACCCATACCTTACACTTTCCGCATTTACCCTGGGCACCGCAGGGGAAATCGGTCAATATACCGGCAAGTACGGCAGCATCTTTTAAGGTTGTTCCTGCGGGGACAAAAACTGCAGAGTTATCGGGTTGAAAAGTTACTTTTATTAATGACATTATTTTATTTTGGACAGGAATGCTGGGGGCGGGACTTGAACCCGCACGGATTTCTCCACACGCCCCTCAAACGTGCGCGTATACCAATTCCGCCACCCCAGCAATTAACGCCGGATGCGATGGACGACGGAAGATGGACGATGTTTCGTCTCTCGTCCCTCATCCTTCGCGGTCTGTCTCTCTACTCTTGTGCCGGTGGCACAGCATCCGGACCTGATGGAGACGGGGCTGGCTGCTGCTGTTGCTGTGTGGGCTGAGCAACAGGTATAGTTTCAGCCAAAGACCTTCTTCTGGATTTTGCTATAATGACCGTTAAAGCTAAAGACGTTATCATAAACAACACAGCCATTGTGGTTGTAATCTTTTTAATAACACCCGGTGTGGTAGCCCCGCTGAAAGCCGAATCATTACTTCCCCCTCCGAAAAGTCCGGAAATTCCTGCACCCTTACCAGCTTGCAAAAGTACAATCAAAATTAAACCTACACTTACTATAATATGAATAGTCAAAACAAAACCATACATTTAAATAAAATCAATTAAAAAGATTGGAAAAATTTGAAAAATTGAAAGATTTTAATTTTTTTAATCTTTTAATTTTCTAATCTTTTAATTGCCTCCACTATGCTCCATATTTTAAAAGTTTGCCGGCATTGCTTAAAGCAATGGGCATTATATCCCTTGCTAAAATTCTGCCTAATCCACCGGAAATAAATTCGGTTTCTGAAAATTTTTCAACTTTATCAAATCTGCATTTCTTCGAGTAAATTAGCACAGGAACAGAATGCCATGAATGAGCACCGATAACTGCGGGTGTCGAATGATCACCTGTTATTATTATAACATCGGGATTAAGACCTGTCAGTATGGGTATTGATTTATCAACCTGTTCAATAACCCTTACTTTCCTATTAAAATCCCCGTCTTCACCCGAAGAATCGGTCTGCTTTATATGAACATAAAAAAAGTCATATTTAGAAAAATTTTCCTTGAGTGTTGCAAATTCTGTTTCAATTGTATCGCCGGATTTTATTACTTCCATCCCACAAAGCTGTGCAAGCCCTTTATACATAGGATATATTGCAATACAGGCAGGTGTAAGTTTATATATATCCTGAAACTTCGGAAGGGCCACCATTTTTGAAAAACCTCGCAAAAGCACCATATTGGCAGGCTTTTCATCCTTCAGAACTTCTTTAACCTTTTGGACAAATTTATTTACTATTTTCGCAGATGGTTCGGCGGACTTTTCCGTTACAATAACATCAAGCGGTTCCAGCCCCTCCTTCTGCGGGTCAGAATCCTGCAGTTTGTCAGAAAGATTTTTACCTCTGAAAATTACCGAAAATCTGTGTTCTTTAACCGTTTTTACAAAAATCTTTACACTGTCAATCTCCATTCCATCCAGCTTTTTACAGATTTCAATATTTTTTTCCGTGGGTATTCTGCCGGCACGCCTATCGGTGATAACACCTTTTTCGTTAACAGTGCAAAAATTCCCTCTGGCTGCCAAATCATCAGCGGTAAACTCGAAATCTATACCCAACGTATCCAGAAGACCGCGTCCTATCTCATACTTAAGCGGGTCGTATCCGAAAAGCGCAAGATGCGAAGGTCCGCTACCCGGGGTTATACCGGGAGAAACAGGGTCGGAAAGCCCGCAGATGGAAATTTTTGCAAGATTATCAAGATTCGGATGTTTTGCTGTTTCAATTTCAGTCTCACCGGATTCATTCTGACATCCGCCCAATCCGTCCATTACAAGCATAACAATCTTTGTATCTGTTTTTACCGAAAGTTTTTTTAAAAATTCCTGTTCTATCATAATTTATTTACCCCCACACCAATGGTCGTTCTATTGGTGTGGGGGTTTACCTTACCTTATTTATTTTACCGTCTCTGTCCCCGATCAAGATAACGCAGACGTTCTTGTGCTCCCTTTACTGCCTTGGTATTTAAAGGATAGTCTTTAATTATTTTTATGTAGGCGGCTCTGGCCATCCTGGGTTGTTTTAGGAACTCATGCGATCTACCAATAATAAACAAAGCGCGTGACGCTACAACAGGCTTATCGGAATATTTCTTCAAAACATTTTTTGCTTCATCTATTGCCATTTTATAGCGCTTTGCTTTAAAAAGATTATGACTTTTCTTTAATTCCACTATAGCTTCAGGTATTTTTTTTTCTCCGTCACCCGGACCTATTTTAATCGATTCAGGTTCCTCAACTTTCATGTCCGGCTCATGTGCCGGTGACTCTTCTGTCTTTTCTTCCGGTGTATCTTCTACTACAGAAAAAGTCGCATCTTCCCATGTCTTTTTTACTTCTTTGCTTGCCGCAACCAGAATGTCTCCTGTTTCCACTTTTATAAGCCTTGTATTTATATTAACCCATTCGGAATCTGTTTCTTCAATCAATGTTCCTGTTACTACGGCTTCAACACCCAAAACCTTACCCAATTCCTTTGTGGTTTCCTGGTCGATAACACCCGACTGTTCCAGTTTCATTTCATCCATAATCTTGTTAAGTAATGCTCTTTCAACAACCTGAAGTTTTCCCCGTTCCACAATTTTTGTTATCAGATGTTCGGATACAATATTGGAACCCGGGGATTTTCTTCCGTCATAGTATTGAAAGGGTAAAACAGCAACTTTTTTATTGGTCAGTTTTTTTGCACCTTTTGATATTCTCTTTGCCAGATAGTCATAAGGTTCAGCAGAACAAAAGGATACACTTACAAACAGTAATCCAAAAATAAAAATAGCTTTTCGCATTTACCCCTCCCACTTTTATATCTCTGCGAGGGAAACACTTTTTGAAGAGCCTCGATTTGCGACTATACATTCACGAGCAAATCTCCGAGCGAGCTGGTGCCGAGCGGCTCAAAAAAAGTTTTCCCGAGTGGTTACTTATCCTTTAATGCAGCAATTCCGGGAAGTTCTTTTCCTTCCAGGAATTCAAGGGAAGCTCCGCCGCCTGTAGAAATATGCGACATCTTTTCTGCCAGACCGGCTTTCTTGACCGCAGACACACTGTCACCGCCGCCGATGATTGAAACAGCTCCGTTTGAAGTTGCATCGGCAATAGCATATGAAATTGCATTTGTCCCTTTAGCAAACCTATCAATCTCAAAAACACCCATAGGTCCGTTTAAAACAATCGTCTTTGCCGACAGTATTACAGTACAATATCTTGATATCGAGGAATCACCTATATCAACACCCATCCAGCCGTCTTTGATTTCAATACCGTTTGTATTTTCTACATTTGCGGCTTTATCAAGCTTGTCGGCAATAACATGGTCAACCGGTAAAAGAAATGTAATCTTACCGGATTTTTTACAAATCTCCTTTGCTACTTCCAGTTTATCTTCTTCAACACGGGAACTTCCCACTCGTATACCTTGAGCTTTTAGAAACGTATATGCCATTGCACCGCCGATAATTATGGCATCAACCTTAGGTATAAGATTTTCGATTACGCCGATTTTATCCGAAACTTTTGCACCGCCTAAAATCGCGACAAAAGGTCTCTTGGGATTCTGCAGCGAATCACCCAAGTACTTTATTTCTTTTTCAAGGAGAAATCCGGCTGCGGAAGGCAAAAATTTATTTACACCTGCTGTTGAGGCATGGGCACGGTGAACAGTCCCAAATGCATCCTGAACAAAGAACTCCGCCAATTCAGAAAGCTGTTTGGCAAAATTTTCGTTGTTCTTTTCCTCTTCAGGATGAAACCTCAGGTTTTCAAGCAATAATATATCCTTTGGTTTTAAACTTCCGGCAAGCTTTTTTACTTCATCTCCGACACAGTCGGATGCAAATTTTACCCTCACACCAATAGACTGTCCATTGGTGTGGGGGTTTACTTCCTGTCCAAGCAATTCTGACAGACGCTCAGCAACCGGCTTAAGTGAAAACTCAGGCAACGCCTTGCCTTTTGGGCGACCCAAATGGGAACACAGAATAAGACTACAGCCCTGCCCGATAAGATGCTTTATGGTCGGAATTGATTCCTTTATTCTTGTATCATCGGTAATCTGCCGCGGCGAGGATTTATCCAAAGGAACATTATAATCCGCACGCATCAAAATCTTTTTATTTTTTAAATCAATATCACGAATCGTAAGTTTTGGCATTTAAAATCAATTAAAAAGATTGGGAAAATTCGAAAGATTGAAAGATTTTAATTTTTCTAATCTTTTAATCTTTTAATCTTCTTAACTGCCTCCATTATATACCTTTTTTCATCATGAATTCGATCAGGTCGATTACTCTGTTGGAATATCCCCATTCGTTGTCATACCAGGCAAGTACCTTTACGAAGTTACCGTCAATAACTTTGGTAAATTGAGGGTCTGCAACCGACGAAAGCGGGCAATGATTGAAATCAATCGAAACAAGGGGTTCTTCTGAATAACCCAAATACCCTTTCATCTTACCTTCAGATGCTGCCTTCAATGCAGCATTTATTTCTTCAGCTGTCGCTTTTTTCTTTAAAGTAGCGGATAAATCAACAACAGAAACGTTAGGGGTCGGAACACGGATTGCAAAACCGTCCAGTTTTCCCTTGAGTTCCGGAATTACAAGTCCGATTGCTTTTGCAGCACCAGTAGTTGTAGGAATCATTGAAACGGCAGCAGCACGGGCACGGCGCATATCGGAATGTGCCATATCCTGTACTCTCTGATCGTTGGTATAAGCATGTATTGTTGTCATAAGACCTTTTTCGATTCCCCAGTTATCATTAATAACCTTTGCGACTGGTGCCAGACAGTTTGTAGTACACGAAGCATTTGAAACGACATGATGGTTTTTGGGATCATATTTATCATCATTGACACCCAAAACCACAGTTAAATCTTCACCCTGAGCAGGCGCGGAAATAACAACTTTTTTAGCACCGCCCTTTGTTATGTGATTTTCAGCACCTTTTACCTCTTTGCCTTTTTTATTAACGCCGTCCTTTTTCAGCAAAAAGAGTCCGGTCGATTCAACGACGACTTCAACACCCAGATCCTTCCACGGAAGTTCAGTCGGGTCTTTCTTTTTAAGAACCTTTATCTTTTTACCGTTGACCGAAATCACATCGGAACCTTCGGCTTTCACATCTCCCGGAAACTGACCATGAACGGAATCATACTTTAAAAGGTGTGCATTTGCCTTTGCATCAAACAAATCATTTACCGCAACAAGTTCCATGTTCTTGTTGTTCCTTTCAAGTATTACTCTTGCAACCAGCCTGCCTATCCTGCCAAAACCATTAATACCTACACGCATTGAACCTCCATAAAAACAACTAAAAGATTAAAAAAATCAGTTTTCCATTGCCGGATTTAATTTTTGAATCTTTAAATCCTTCAATTTCTTACTCATTTTTACTATTTTATAAAATAACCGGAAAAAGTCAAGAAAAAAATCAGAAAGTAATGGTAAGCGCGGAGGAGATTTCAAGTGAATAGTAGTCGTCCTGCTTCAAGGTGCGGCATTTGTAATATGTACCTGACGAGCCGATATTCATTCTTAAATTATCGGAAATAGTGTAATCACCGCTCATTGACATAGTATATGTGTCTGTGTTGTTTTTATCCTCAACCCTGTCATGGTTTCGTGTATATTTTAAATTACTGGTTGCGGTAAAACGATTCTTAAGCTCAAGAATTGTCGATGTAAACGGTATTTTCCATAAAATAGGTTTTGAAACATCGTAGTTTATACCAAGTGAATAAGTACGTCCTAACGTATCATTTATGAATTTACCTTCGCCATCAAGTTCTACACTTTTTGTCCAGTCAAATCTCGGAGTGAGCCTCCAGTCCCTCCACCTATAGCCTATCTGTCCGGATGCAGACTGGGCCTTACCGTCAGCAGTAACTTTGTTTAATCTTAAATCTTCGCTGAAATTGGTTGAAACGCTATATGATGAAAAACAGTCAAACTTTCTTATAACATTGAATCTGTAATCATAAGAGTTAGAAACCGTCCAATCGGATTTTACCTGTTCGGTAGAGGCATATACATCGGTAGTTCTTTTTGTATATTTTACATTTATATGAGTATCAGATACATACTTACCGATATAATAAAGGAACTTTTCCGTACCAGGCATTCCTGCTGTAATATCGGGCCAATTCTTCGTAATCGTCTTGCTTACAGTTCCTGTTGTTTCTTCTCTTCTATCACTTTTTGAATATGCAGAACTTGTTGTTATATTTCCTATAGGTGTTAGCCGCGACGGAAATTTTATAAACTCAAACGGCGACCATCTGGCATTACCCCTTACCGTATCCGAAAGAGTCAATGACTTTCTTTTGGCAGCCGGGCTTTCTAATGGTATGGATTTCCTTACCCATAACTCCTTGTATACATCCGTACGTGATGTGAGTGATGAGCTGACTTTTTCGTAGGAATCACCGTCGGAAATTGAATAGGATGCATTCAACGAAAGAGAGTTTATAGGTTTAAACTTAACAATATTTTTAGGAATAAGTGAAACAGAAACATCTCCGCTGGCTGTTCTCGAAACCGATTTTGTTTCTGCATCAATCTGTCCGGTAGTTACCTGAATAAGCCTATCCCAATCAGTACCAGTATAAGTTGAAGCCGTAAGATCGTATGTCTGGGTAATTCCAGAACTATAGGATGCGGATGGTTGAAACCACGAAAAAATACGGAAAGAACTTGAAACAGAAGCCGTCTGAGAGTCGTTCTTAGGATAACATGTTATCTTATCATCGGACAAAAGTTTCTCTTCGCGTGTTATTGTATATTTATAATTAGGTGAAAGTGAAAGATTAGAAAATGGTATTATTCCAACCCATGTTTCCATCCAGCCAAGCGGTGTAAAAGACACCTGGCCGGAATAATCCTTGGTATATGTCAAAAGATACCAGGTGGTTATATTACTGAATAAGTCTTTAAAGTCGGTTTCTTCTTCCTCAGGATAACCCCTGTAGGAATCGGTTCTGGAATAGGATGCCGATAAACTGTTCGGAGTAACATAAAGCTTTAAAGGGTTTGTATAACTCAGGTTACCGCTATATGAATTACTTTCATCACGCTGCGATAAGTTCTTTGTTTCTGTAATTGATTTGGAATATGATGCACCGAGCTGGGGAAATTTTTTGATTGAAACCGAAGTTGAACTATTGCCCGATACATTCACAACCCTTCCTTCGTCCAATATAGAAACAAGATTCGGGTCACCCGTTTGAACGGACGAGGGTGTTATTGTTAATGTCTTTGAAACTGATGTATCAAGCGGAACAGAAATCCAGTTAAAAATCGACGGTTTTAAAAACCATATCTGAGGCATCTTAAAGTATCCGCTCTTTTCTTCATAGTCACGATTGGCAATCTGGGTTGTAAGTGTCTGAAAATTACGGTCAATATATTTATATTTTCCTCCGAATGTCGCCCACTCCGGGATTGTAAAATCGGCATTTTCCCTATGAGCATAACCTTTTACTTTCCATGCGTCATCTACATATAATTCGTCTACCCAGATTTTTCCGTCCTCTATATCCAAACCGGAATTATTTTCAACAACAATCTTTATCTGGGCTATATTTGTAAGAGACGGGGTCCCAACCTGTGTAATCTGGTGGTTATTATACGTCATGATATCAGGCATATTGTCGTTATTTATATCTATAAGCTCTAAAACTATCTTTCCCCAACCTGTCCAATTGGGTGTTATTGTATGCTCAAAATATGCCGATTCTGCACCGAACTGTATCTTAAACGTAGCTCCCTTTGAATCATCACCCCATAAAAAATAAGTAAGTTTTCTGTGTTTAGAATAGTCCTCGGCACGGGAAAAAACAACTTTTGTTGATGCTTTTGAACCATTGATGAGTGTATATTGAAGCAATAATGACTGTTCTTTCTTATCTATTAAATCATTACTGTCAAGATTATAAAGGTCTTCATAGAGTGACGGGAAATAGCTGTATAGCGGGATATATCCGGTATTGTCAACATTATTAATTGCGGTTGCAGTCATTTTGTCGTTAATACCGGTCCCTGTAACAACAGGCTTCTCCCATTTGTTTCCAACCAGTGATATCTCGGCAAATTGAATATTACGGTAAACGGAACTTCCGGATGTCGATTTCACAGTTATACGGACCTGTTTTACAGCTTCCCAGGACGAAACATCCCCGAGAGGCAGTATAAAATGTTTCCAGCCTGTCCAGGAAATACTTGTATACTGATTACCGGATTCGTCAATAAATCCAAGACTACCGTCCGAATTAACAAAATTTGCTATACCGAAACTCCCTAAAATATTATCATTTCTTCTTAAGATACCATCACCGTCGAGATCTTCGGTGTCGATCCTACCATTAGCACTGCCTATTGTTGTAACTACACCGCTGGGATGATTAAACGAAATACCCACATCTTCACCGGAATTCAAGATACCGTCGGAATTAAGATCCTCTGTATCAAGAACACCGTCACCGTCAGCATCTTCATTTAAAGAACCGATGGATAATGTAACATCATCGCCCGAACCGTCACCATACATCCACACTTCAAGAAAAAGTTTCTTTGTGTAATCAGCACCAAGACGCGAAATAGAATATATAATTGATGTTTCTTTGCCGGTCTGAAGTTTATATGCAATGTTCAGCACCTGCCTGTTGGTTTCCCTCTCGCCTTCCGGGACAGACGGATTGATTATACCGTTCTGAACGTCTACATTTTCCCAGTAAAGTGAGTCATATTCAGTTACATCTGCAGCTATATTTGCAGAGTATTTCCATGAAAGTTTATTGATGGCCATGGAAGATATCATTTTTATACCTTCCATGTTTTCAATAAGCGCATTACCATATGTATTGGGATTTTTTACACTGCCTGCATATTCCCCGGAGATAGACGGCTGTAACGGCAAATTTTTAAATGAAGCTCTTGAATCAAATTCGTAAACAGCGATGCTTTCCGGGGTAGAACGGACACTCGGAGCAGTTTGAGGTTTTGCCGGGAAATTGTATAAAAAAGTAGAGCCAAACCCGAAATTATCAAACGGAGCGTACTCCCCGCGAAACCCTACAACTGTCTGGTCCAGCTGACCCCCAAAAGGAGTCCATTCGTAAGTTATTTCTATAACCGTAGAATCGGTAATTTTTTCCTCATTCAAAAATGTAATAAAACCGGAATCATAATCTATAAAATAATCTACATCTCTAATCAGCATTTTATTATTCATCATTATCTTTTCCGAATGCGGAACTATGTTGGGTTTTACAAGATATGATTTCGCTCTGTATCTGTACTCAAGATAAATTATATGACTGCGGGTTGGAGATTTCGCATAGGTTGCTGCGGGAAAAGGTTCGGCATCATTGCCTGTGCCGTCGGTAAACCTGAAAGTTCCTGCTTCAAAATCCACCTCTACATACTCCGGGTAATTGACATTCTGGGCGGTTTCATCTATCCTGGTAACTTCTTTACGGTTTAGGTCCAAAATTTGTAATATAAAATTACCTTTATTATCATCCCTGACTATCTTTCTCCTGCCTATTGAATAGTAATTCTTTAATTCATACTGAAGGTTGTCCGATTCATCTTTTATCATTTTATACAAACCTCCGGGAGCATCATTTATTACCCTTGTACCATCTTTCTTTTCATAATCAACAGCAATTATATAATTCGCCTCTATTGTTTTTCTAAAAACAATTACACCTCTCTCGTAGTCAATAGTATAATCGCTTCCTGCATATAAAAGTTCAGCAGTAGCCTGAACCGATGACCCCCAGACATTATATTGTGCAACGGTAATACTGGAGGTGACAATAGTATTGTTCGCAGCATTTTTATCATCAATATAGATTTTTTCGCTTCCGGGCTTTATGGGGAGATGTGAAGGGTCAAGTGCAAGTTTATAATATTTTCTTCTTAAATATGAAGTATCGTTAATATCTTCTTTTTCAAAGGTTGTTGAACCTGTGAAACGTTTTGTTTCGGTTGTTCCTTTTGTTCTGGAGAAAATCGCATATGCATTTGCCCTTTTATATTTCAACTTTGTTGTCGCGCCAAATGCCGCTTTATTGTATGAAACAAATTCTGTCCCCGGTAGCGACAAAGTTACATCTCCGAATGCCGCCTCCTGAACAATTTCATCCGGGTCGCCTTTATACTGTATTGAAATATCTTTTTTATTCTCGACTGTATCGTCATAATCTACATTCACGGTAATTTTTCTTTTAACTGTTCCTTTAACCCTGACCTGAAGCTGCTGATTCAGTTCGAACCCGCTGGGAGACGGTGCAAGCTTGCCATCTTCTCTTTCATTCAGGTATTTTGATGTTTTATATTTCATACCTATATATTTTCTTCCGGAAATCGCAAGTTTTGATTCATACGGAAGGTCTATGCCTTCAGAAAGAATAGCAGGAACCGTTGGCTCTGGAACAGCCGGGGCTGAACTTATGTGTAATGTCCCAGGAAGAGCGGTTTCAATTTTTTCATCGGTAAATATTTTTTTCTCTTTCTGACCCCTTAGCTTCTGCCATTCATCCATATCAAACTCTTCTCCTAAAACAAAGGGAACAGAACTAATTAAAACCAAAAAAATAGAAATAATTAAAATAATTCTTTTCATTTTAATATTTGTCTATTTTACATCTTTTACTAAAATTTAGCAATAAAAAACCGAGCCAACGGACTGCCGTAACAACCGAAACTCGGATAAATCAACAGAAAGGCGCAAAAATACATAAGCACAAAAGCTTACTTTTGCCCTATCTTTTAATTTCGGTAACCCGGCACCCAGAAAGTCAGTTCATTTGTTCGTATGTTCATTAGTTCCTAAGAACATTTGAACCATTGAACCTGTGAACCGCCGTTCTGGGTTGTGGCTTTGCGCCCCCCAAAAAGTCAGTTCATTTGTTAGTATGTTCATTGGTTCTTAAGTCCTTGTGAACATTTCAACCATTGAACTATTGAACCGCCTCTCAGAGTTTGCCTTTACCCCGTTAGAAAATATACAATATCTAACGGGATAACCCCCTTCAGTTATTTCTAACGGGGTTTATCGTCTTAGTACTTTTATAATGAAATTTCTTGATTTTGTCAAGTACTTTTTGTATAATGAACATCAAACGCAAATTAACGCTAATCTAATCCGCCTCGGCGGACAAATTTTTTATTCGTGTAAATTCGCGTTGTTTCTTTATTCGCGTACATTCGCGTTACTTTATGAAAATAATCAACCGCTATCTTATCAGCGAATTTTTCCCGAAATTTTTAACATCCCTTTTAGTGTTTACCTTCATATTGCTAATGGACCGTCTCTTCGACCTTGCTGACCTGCTTTTAAATAAAGGCGTGGGATTACTTAACACAATTAAACTGTTCTCGTATATTCTACCCTCCCTTTTTATATTCACAGTTCCAATGGCAATACTTGCAGGTACGGTTCTGCTTTTTTCCAGACTAAACGAAGACAATGAAATAACCGCAATACACACAGCAGGCGTGACAATGCCCTCAATAATAAAACCCATTATAATAATTTCACTAGTATTTTCCCTGATTATGCTTTATTTTAATTCTACGTTGGCACCGAAATCAAACTCAAAGTTTAAAACATTCTATTATGAAATCTTATATAAAAATCCGATTATGCAGTTTTCCGAGAAAAGTTTTGTTCAGATTCAAAATTATGATATATATATAAAAAGGATTTCAGAAGACAATAAGCTCAATGATATACTGATTTATCAATGGAAGGAAGGATTACCTACAATAACAACCGCCAAAACTGCAGAAATGGCTATCGCCGAAGGAAAAGGTATTTTATTTCGCCTTAATAACGGTAAAATTTTAAAAGAAAACCTGAATAAAATAGGAGAATTTAACTTATGCGGCTTCTCGGATAATGAGATGATACTCGGACTAAATCAGAAAAGTGATTTTCTATCCAAAAGAGAAGGCGGTATCAGAGAGTTAACATCCTCCGATTTAGTAGAAAAAATAAAAACAGTACCGGAAAATATAAAGCATTATTACCGTATCGAATATCACTCGCGCATTGCTCTTGCATTTGCAAGTTTCATATTCGTCTTTGTGGCAGGGCCTATTTCCCTTCTTTATAAAAAGAGAGCTAAAAGCTTCGGGATTACTGCTACCATTGCAATCATATTTATCTATTATATCCTTCTTGTCGCAGGAACCACATTAGGCGAAAGAGGATTCGTAAATCCGATAGCAGGGGTGTGGCTTCCAAATTTAACAATCGGATTAGCAGGAATATTTTTTACATTAAAAATTGCTAGGCACTGATAGTACGAATTACACGAATGATAACGAATAACTCGAATAATTATTCGCGTAATTCGGGTTTTATATTCGGCTTTTATTCGGTACTTAACATGAAAATTATCGATAAATATCTTACTGGTACCTTTTTAAAATCACTGTCCATTGCTGTTATAGTTTTTTCACTTATAATATGTGTAACATACATATTCGACCGCATAGATGTAATTTTTAAACATGATGCTTCCTTTTTCCTTTTTCTTCTGTCGCTCTTCTATTCTTTTCCCGGATGGATTTCACTCATATTTCCTGTAGCAATGCTTTTGGCAACGCTTTTCTCAATCGGAGATTTGGCAAGAAACAACGAAATTACCGCCCTGAGAACAGCAGGCATGAATATACTCACAATTTCAAAATTCCTAATCATCTCAAGTATCTTAATAACTCTATTTTTTATATTTTTTAATAATTCAATCCTGCTGAAATCTAACAAAAAATATACAAAAATATGGAAACATGAAATCAAAAAACGGAAATATCAGCCGAATGAAGCCTTTAATGTTGTTCAAATCGATAACGACAAGATTTTTTCTGCAAAAATAATAGATGGCAACAATGAAAAAATCTTAGGACTTATCATTCTTAAATTTAACGAAAATATGGAGCTGATTGAAAAGACCGTAGCAAGAGAAGCGGTATGGCAAAATGGTTATCTTAAACTTACCGATGTATCGATTGGAAAATTTTCAGACAAAGGTTTTACAGCAGAAAAATTTGCTTCAATTAAGCTTCCGTTTGAAAAAAAACCTTCGGAATTTGTGAATCTAAGAAGAAATCCCGATGAGATGTCATACAAAGAACTTTCAGATATGATTCTGCGGTTTAAAAAATCCGGGATACCGTTCCATAAAGAAACGGTATATAAGCATTCGAAACTGGCAAAACCATTTGCCAATATAATAATGATTTTTCTGGGAATACCATTCGCAATAAAAACCGCAAGAACAGCAAAAATCTTTTCCTTTGCACTTGCTATATTTATCGGATTTTTATATTGGGGGGCGGTAGAAATAGGTCTTGCTATGGGTATGAGCCAGACTATACATCCAATCCTGGCTGCATGGTTCCCTAATATTGTATTTCTGGGCATTTCTGTTTTGCTAATATATAAAATTGGAAAATAATTTCCCAAAAAAGTTTTTAATGCCATTCAGCATAATCGTTCCCAATTTCTTTTACCGGATGGTTTTCAATATATCTGGCTTTCTGTAAAAAATCCTTTTCATCTCTGATAATGTGTTCATAATATGACCTTTGCCAAATTTTCGGCGGCGTAGGGGCAGGTTTACCTGCCCGACTAAAATATTGCGTTATACGAACTTTTATTATTGCTATAAGTTTTGATAATGAAATTATCTTGCCATCCGGCAAGGTAACTAATATGTGAAAATGGTCTATTGCAATAACCATACAGTGAATTCGGGCGGATAAATCCGCCCCTACGGTTTTAATTACTTCTATTACAGAATTTCGCACAGGTTCTTGCTCAAATAGCGTGTGGACAAGTCCACCCCTACGATTAACTATACAAACTGTAACAAAATATGGTCCTGGCAGGTTATAATTCCAGTTCTTGAATCGCAATGAATTTTTTCTTTTTGGTAACATATTGTTATTTTGTAAGTTTATAGTATCGGAAACTGAATCCGATACTTGATTACAGCGATTAAAAGGCAGATTACACAGATAAAACCAATTTACTAATCTGTGTAATCGTCTCTAATACTCTGTGTAATCAGTGCGACGAAGTCGCTTATTTTATAAGTTTATTGGCAAGGGTTTTACAAACGGATTGAAGTTCCTCAGCGGAATACGCTTTTATATTATCTGATTTTACTATCTTACCTGTTTCTACATCTACGAGATTTAGAGTGATAAAATATGTATCCATAAGTTTTGAAAGGGAACCGACAATCATCTGTTGTACGTTTAAGATTTTTCCAATCTGAACTGCGCACTCGGCAGTTGTACAACCTGTCTGTTGAAATGCTGCTTCTGACAAAATTTCATTCATATTTGCTTTTTCAACGACATTAAATCTACCAATTTTTACAAGTTCTGTTCTTATGAAATCAGTAACAATTGATGCATCCGCTTGAGAAACATTCTTGCCTACAAAATCAGCGACTGCAAGATTCCATATCTTTGTTTTCTCTTCCCTCCCTTTTTTTCTTACTTTATCCTCCCGTGCTCCGCCAAATCGCATTGAGAAGGATATGTTATGAGGGTTGTTTAGCACGGAAAGCTCGGTGGCCCAGTCAACAGAAAATTTTTCCTTAAATATTAGCCCTGCGCCTAATGTAAAATCGTTCCTGTCGGGAAGAATTTTACACCCTCCCCTTAAGAAATATTTCTGATGAATCGAATATTCAATACCTGCAGAACCATAAATATCTTTTTCTTTAACCAAATAAAATCCGTCAACTACTGTAAGTACTGAATGGGAATCAGCCAGCGGTAACTGGTAAGATATACCCCCGCGGGCTAAAAACGGAAGCGATTCTTTCTCACTACGATATTTTAGAGAAGTCCCGTAATTCTGTGCAGAAACACCCATATTTAGTCTTTTAGTAACGGACATGTGTACTCCGGCATCAAAAGCAATAGCAGAGGTACTATATTTCTCAGCAAGTTTAGTGGAAAGATATTTTATATTATAACCGATTGAAGTATTTTTCGATAAATATCCTCCCCAGCCTATGGTCGCCAGAAAATCAGATTGCGAAACAACGTCTTCAGAAGTACCGTCAACATAGTTTATCTCCATTATACCGCCGTTCAAGTGAAAAACCCCGAAAGCAATAACCGACTCTCTTTGTATATTAAGCGGGTGCACATAAACAACTGAAGCCTTATAATCATTACTTAATCCACTCGAAAACAGTGATGACATCTGATTCTCTGAAATTTTATGAAGACCGGCAGGATTAAAATACAATGAATAAATATCATTATTGATAGAGGCCCCACAGCCCCCGAGTGACATCTGTCTTGCACCAAAGGTATGCATCATTACCGTGCTGACAGTGGTACCGGCACCCTTGCCATAAAGGCATGTAAAATGTGAAATATAAAAAGTAAAAAGTAAAGCCAACCAGCTACGCTGGATGTAAAATGTAAAATATAAAATGTTAAATTTATAGGTCTTCATTTTTAAATTTTAGATTTTCAATTTTCGATGCCTCTATCTTATTACGCATATCTTTTTTATCGCCTTATAACCGCTCGGCGCTATAATATGGACAAGGTATATTCCTGATGACACTGTATTATCATCCAGATTCTTACCGTCCCAAGTTACAGAACCTATACCCGCACTAACATATTCATCCAAAAGTGTCTTTATAAATCTTCCGTCAAGGGTGTATAGTTTTATTGTAACATCCCCGGCTTCAGAGGTCTTGTAATAAATAGTGGTTTTTTCCTGCCCCGGTATAAAAAGATTATTTACAGGTTTTATATTGTCAGGTTCACCTATTAAATCCACATAACTAACTTCAGCAATTCCGGCGAAATCATTACCTGTTGAATGCAAATTCGAAATCGTAACAGAAATACTCTCTGGTGTAAACCTCCAGCCGGATTTTATTGCTTTAACCGTATAAATGCCGTTTTCCAGATTTGTAAAAACATAGTACCCATCCGTACTTGTAATATATTCCGAATAACTACCCGATGCAGTATAAAGCTGTACAACTACATCTTCTGAACCTGTGCCCGCTGCATTTTTAACATATCCGCTGATAAAAGGTTTATACGAAACGGTAAAATTTGAATATTGCGTCTGATTAGTAATATCAAAAACAGCCAGCATACTCATTTGTCCGTCATATTTGTCGGCATAAGGAGCCGTGAAAGTAATCCTTGTTCCGGGCCACAGATCAGTAGAATCACCAAAATTTAAATAAGGATCACTGGTGTCAGCTTCTTCAACATCAACAGTCCTGTGAGAATAATTATTCAGTGAATTGTTAGCCATCCTTTGAGCAAGTGTTACTCCGTCTATTGTTCCTTCATCAATATGCAGTATCAAAAGCCCGTCTCCTGGAGTATATGGAGAATATGCGGTACGTGAGGTATGGTATACAAGAAAATATTCAGTATCGGAATTTACGGGTTTTAATTTATAAACAGAATTTGCCGATGTCTCAAATGCATGAGTTGTCAAACTGTGCGTACCGGATGAAATCTCAACAGGTGTCAACCAGCCAAGTTTATATTTATCCCATGCACATGGATGGGCAGGGTTAGCTCCATTTTTAACCCAGACACCATAGTCCATTAATGACCACTTGCCTACCTGCGAAGTTCCTCCGGACACACCTGTGGAATACAAATCCCACAACCCCAATTGATGTCCGAACTCGTGGCATGCAACGCCTATAGGACTTGCGCCTGACTCTTTTACAGGAATATTAGTACCGTCAATAAAACCATGGGTTAGAGCAAATGGCCCGACATAAGCAGCCCAGATATCCCCATCATTTGTAGTTGACTCATTCCCAAAACCGGCATGTGCAACCATAACGCCGTCATAACCAGCAGATGTTACACCGCCTCCGCAGGCATTCAAAGAATCAATTATAAGCTGTGAAAGCGAGCTATCAGTATCCTCTCCATAGGATGACATTGTATCTGCAAGAGTATAAGGGGTTTCACCGCCGCTTAAAGTTGTAGCTGAACCGGTTGAATAAAAAAATGTTATATTAAGATTTAGTTGACCGTATGACGCCTCTTTATAAAAATTTTTAAAGTAATCAAATATTGCATTTAACCCGTAAACCTCATCCGATGACATTGTGTGACTGCCGGATGTATCGGTCCCGGCACCCGAAAAGTTTACCAGAATTACAGCAATATTTTTTGTTCCTATTGCACCGACTGTTTTAGCAATTGCATTTTGTGACATACCTTTAGTCTTAAGAACGCGTATATCAGGTATTTTTCTCACATATTCTTTTGGGCCGGGATCCTTACCGTTTATGTGTGGAACAGAAAAGAGGCAGGGAACAGTCCGCCAGCTGGCGGAGAGAAAGTAGGCAGTAGTTATTATAAGGATAAGAAGGAATTTTTTCATAATTGATAACCAAAATAAGTAGAGCACCCTGGAAGGTGCCCTACTCAGACATGCATATTAAGTTATTAACAGGGTTACTAACAATTGTGGATAACTTATCCACATTTAAAAGTCAAACGAAACAGTTACTGCACCTGCACCAGAAGAAGGAACTTCTGTACCGTCTTCTATTTCCACCCATTCCGAAGATACAGCAGCACCGGCATCAATAACAAAATGGAAAAGATTTAACCCGAAACCAACTGTATAAGCCATTTTTGCGGAGGATTCTGCTGTATTTTTCATAAGACCACACCTTAACGCGAGATTAAGCCATGTCTTGTTTAATATATTAAACTCGTTTCCAACCCCAAAAAGACGTGAATTGTAACCTGGCAATGGAGTATCATTTTTAGTTATATCCATATCCAGTGAAAGTGTCCACCAGTTAAACGGCCAAAAAGCTAAACCGCCGCGGATTTGGGGGTCGAGCTCATAATCCGAGCCCTCGCCGTCCGTTTGTGCAGCAAGCGGCTGGTCAAAGGAAGGACCGTTTATGTTTCTGAATAAAAGTCCGAAATGGGTTTTTTTGTTAAAAAATCTTTTCTGTAATAAAAATCCTAGGTCCATACCTATAGCATTTGAAGTTTCCTTATTATTGTCAATATCATCAAATATATCCACATCATCATCAGACAACGGTGAAACCTTTAAATAACCGACATCGCTTCTCATATATTTCAAATTGGCACCCACATAAAGTCCTTTAAAAAATCCGTTCAAAACCTCTGTTGACTGGACATAAGGCGCTTCCATTCCATAACCTAAAGATGCCTCGTATGTTGATATACCGCGTATTGTTAGGTTTGACTGGTTCTTAGCATAAGATGACCCGGCAACCGCACTTTGCAAAATAGTCTTGACTAAAGGTCTTACTTCCTCTATTTGCTGTACATATTCCGAAATTTCCGTAGGCGTAAGTGCAGTAGTTCCAAGCTGTGCTGCAATATTAGGGTCCGATGCTGCATTTACAATAGCATTGGCTATTGCCTGTTCAACCGAAAGTCCTGCAGGAAGAGAAGCTGTTATTGATGTATCTATTCCCAAATTTGTAAGCTCTGTTGTAATATCCTTTAAAAACCCTGCAGCAAGTGTGGTTGCGGATGCAGCTACTGAGGCATCGGACGGAGTATCATAAATATTTTTACCGGGATTACTCGCCTGGTAAGTCGCATTATAATCATCTACAATATCCCCCAGATCCAGACCGCTGTATTCTTCCGGTATCGTTACCCTGGAAACCGCCCTTCTTAACTCCGGAGAAAAACTTCCGGAACCTAATCCGAGATTTTGTATGTCAATATTCGGGTCAGCACCGACTGATGTAAAATTGTTTACAGAAATCGCAAAATGTCCGACTCTTATATTTCCACCACCACTTACATCTATAATAACACCTTTTTTAGGGTCATTCAACTCATTAAGTTCTTTTATGCCTTTGGCAAAAGCTGAAAGCTGATCAAGTGAAATGGATTTTCCTGCCTTCTGTGCTTCTGAAATTTTAGTATACTGAGTGGAGAGCTCCGAAAGCCGGTCTGCAGAACCAAGAATATCACCCGTAAGCTCCGCCCTGACAGCCACCGGGATTTGCAAATCGACATCTTTATTTATACCAAGACCTGCGGGGTTCCAGTACTGCGTAATGGCATCCTCTCCGACTGCAACATAGGCACCACCCATACTAAGCGGACGTGTACCTAAAATTTTAAATGATTCTGCATAAAGACAGAGAACAAGAGAACAAGAGAACAAGAGAACAAGTAAAACATATGATAACATCTTTTTGTTCAACATACGCACCTCCTCATTTCTTAAGAAAGCCGGCTTTAATATTTCTTATAACAAATATCCACATTCTTGTCAATGTGAATTTTGCACATACATACGAAACACAAATTACCACAAATTAAAGACCGAATTACTCCGCCGCGGCGGACGAATATCTATGTCTGTTTCATTCGCGTTAATTTGCGTTTCCTTTTCTATTCGCGTGTATTCGCGTTCTGTTACGTGCCTTCCTGCCAGCTTGCCAGATATTTCTTCTGTTCAGGAGTTAACTTGTCAATTTTCATACCAATTGAATCAAGCTTCATTTTGGCTATTTTTTCGTCAATTTCTTGCGGAACAGGGTATACCCTATTTCGAATTTTCCCGCCTTGGCGGGACCCCGCTATAGCGGTGGCGGATTGACTCAATTCTTTTATAAGGTATTCTGCAGAAAGAGATTGATTGGCAAAACTCATATCCATAACCGAAGCAGGATGACCTTCCGCTGATGCGAGATTTATTAAACGGCCGTCGGCAAGAATATAAATCTTCTTTCCGGATTTCAATGTGTATTCCTCAACAAACGCTCTTACTTCTCTTGTCTTCCTGCTTATCTTTTTTAATGCGGGTATGTTTATCTCAACATTAAAATGACCCGAATTACAGACAATTGCTCCATCCTTCATTTTCATAAAATGCTGCTTGTCAATTACATGTATATCCCCGGTAAGCGTAACAAAAATGTCCCCTATCTTAGCTGCATCCGACATAGGCATAATGGTGAACCCGTCCATAATTGCTTCAATAGCTTTCAGAGGGTCAACCTCAGTAACAATAACATTGGCACCCATACCTTTAGCCCTCATAGCAACACCGCGGCCACACCATCCGTAACCTGCAACGACAATACTACGTCCTGCTAAAAGCACGTTAGTAGCACGGACAATACCGTCAATGGTGGATTGCCCGGTTCCATACCTGTTGTCAAAAAAGTGTTTTGTCAATGCATCATTAACAGCAATAATCGGATATTTCAGGACACCATCCTGTGCCATAGCTTTCAGGCGGATAACTCCGGTTGTAGTTTCTTCTGTACCGCCAATAATATTTTTAAGATTATACCCGCCCGAATGAAGTGTTGAAACCAGATCTGCTCCATCATCCATAGTTATCTGCGGATCAGCTGCCAGAACAGATTTTATATGTTTATAATAAGTTTTATTATCTTCACCCTTAATCGCAAAAGTAGAAATACCAAAATCTTTTACCAGTGAAGCAGCAACATCATCCTGGGTAGAAAGCGGATTGGATGCACAAAGAAATACTTTTGCACCTCCTGCTCTCATGGTAATCATAAGATTAGCCGTTTCAGTTGTTACGTGAAGACATGCAGCTACCGTAACATTTTTAAACGGTTTTTCTTTTAGAAACCGTTTTTTTATAATTCTAAGAACGGGCATGTCTCTTTCGGCCCATTCAATACGATTCTTACCAATATTTGACAGTTTTAAATTTTTTACGTCGTATTTCACCCAGCTCCTCCTTGTATATTTTAACCCAATTCCCCTCACTTTTCAGAGGGGCTGGGTTTATTTTTATATCACTATTTATTTTATTGCTGCTTTTAATGCTGCTGCTTTGTCTGTTTTTTCCCATCTGAATTCTTTTCTTCCAAAATGACCGTAGGCAGCTGTCTGACAGTAAATCGGTCTATGCAGTTCAAGCATTTCAATGATACCTCTGGGGGTCAAATCAAATACTCTTCTTACTGCTTTTTCGAGTTTTTCATCCGAAACTCCGGTACCGAGAGAATCTACCATTATTGAAACAGGTTCAGCCACACCTATCGCATATGCAAGCTCTATCATACACTTGTCTGCAAGGCCGGCAGCGACTATATTCTTTGCAATATATCTTGCCATATAACATGCAGACCGGTCAACCTTTGTAGGATCCTTTCCGGAAAATGCTCCGCCGCCGTGAGGTGCCATACCGCCATATGTATCAACAATAATCTTCCTGCCTGTCATACCCGTATCGGATTGCGGACCGCCGACAACGAATCTTCCTGTCGGATTAATATAACAATCTTTCTTAAAACTAAACTTTTTTAAAAGCTTCTTTGGAACTATCGGCAGAATAACAGTCTCAATTATTTCATCCTTTGCCCACTTGGCAAGATTCCCGGTTTTTTTATCCACCGAATCCTCGGTATGCTGGGTCGAAATAACAATTTTTTCTACTGAAACCGGCTTACCGTCTTCATATCTAACTGTAGCCTGTGATTTACCGTCAGGTCCGATATACTTCAGAATATTTTTCTTCCTTACCTGTGCAAGACGTAATGTTAATTCCTGGGCTAATGTTATAGGAAGAGGCATAAGTTCCTTGGTTTCATTACATGCATAACCAATCATAAGCCCCTGGTCACCGGCACCGATCTTTTTCCCTTTTCTGCCGACCCCCTGTGAAATATCTGGGGACTGGCGGCCTATCGCATTGAGTATACCGCAGGTCTGATAATTGAACCCGTATTTTACATGGGTATATCCGATATCCTTAATCACGTTCCTGGCAAGATCCTGTACATCAATATACGCCTCAGTGGTAATCTCACCGCCTACTATTAAAAGCCCCACTGTTATGTACGTCTCACAGGCAACCCTGCACCTGAAATTGTTTTTCAACGGCGGATCCTTTTTGTAAACCTCATCCAATACCGCATCTGAAATCTGATCACAAACCTTGTCCGGATGTCCTTCGGTTACCGACTCTGATGTAAAAACATAATTACCACCAAACATTTTTCCCTCCTAATCGCTTCGCTATAACGCGAATGGTCGCAAATCTCACGCTAATTGTCTCTAATTATTTGTGTGTATTCGCGTTGTTTTTTCTTATTCGCGTATATTTGCGTTGTTTATGTTATATTAAAGCAAATTTTTTCCGCGAAATCAAGAAGTTTTTTTGTCCTGGCTATTGAACAGGTTTCCGAATAGGTTCTTAGAACCGGTTCGGTTCCCGAAGGCCTGAGTAAAAGCCACCCCGCCTCCGGCGGATTAAAAATTATTTTTATACCATCATATGTTCTGATTTCTGCAACAGAAGATACGAATTGACACCCGCCTGACGACGGCGAGGCAGACGAATTAAAACCCGAATTATTACGAATTTTTTTCTTTATTTCTTCGGTAAATTTTTGTTTATCTACCGGATTAGAAAGTTTGATATCTCTCCTCATAAAAAATGATTTGCCAAATCTTCTTTGTAAGTCATCCACTAAAAATGAAAGTTTCTTTTTTAAATTCACCATCATTTCCGTTAGCAGCAGTGCATTCAGCACACCATCTCTTTCAGGTATCCCGCCTTTCCATCCATACCCGCCGGATTCTTCTCCGCCCAGCAAAACATCCTCTTTTAACATCTTTTCACATATGTACTTAAAACCGACAGGCACCTCTTCAAACGGAAGAGAATATTTCTTTGCGATACGTTCGGAAAGATATCCAAGGGAAATCGTCTGAACAACTTTTCCTTTTAACTTTTTATACTCAAAAAGATATAATAAAATCAAAGGGAATACAATATGAGGAGGCAAAAAACGGCCTTTATCATCAATAACTCCGAGACGGTCAGCATCACCATCCAAAGCAAATCCGGCAGCAGCTTTATTCTTTAATACTTCTTTTTTCAGTTCATGCAAGTTCTTTTCTATTGGTTCCGGGTTAAATCCTGGGAACAACGGATCTCTGTAGTTGCGAATAGAACATACTTTCCCTTTATATATCTGTTCAAAAATACCCAAACCGCTGCCGCACATTGAATCAATAATAACCCTTGATTTTATACCTGAACCTATTTTTATAAGTGCCTTAAGATGTTTTTTATATCCCTTCAGAATATCAACTGTTTTTATATTCCGCCCTGCGGTATCAGGACTGATTTTTACGCTATTTTTATAAAGATTTAACGAAATAGTATTTATAACTTCTTCAGTTACAGAACCGCCATACTCCATTTTAATCTTCAATCCGTTCCATACCGAAGGATTATGACTTGCAGTTACCATTATTCCGATACAATTATTTTTTTGACAGTACTGAGAAACTGATGGAGAGGTTACCGCTGTTTGTGAAATGTGTACATCTATAGCATTTGCAGAAATAACTTTAGCGACTTCTGCTGCAAATTTCTCGGAAAGAAAGCGATTGTCATAACCGACTACTACGGCAGGGTATAGGGTATAGGGTGTAGGGTGTAGGCTACTGCCTACTGCCTGCTGCCTACTGCCTGATTTTATATAGTCTGCTATTGCATGGGAAACAATTCTAACATTTTTAAACGTGAAATCTTTTGCTATAATACCGCGCCATCCGTCGGTTCCAAAGTTTATATTTATCGAGTTACCGCCCATAATCATCTTCCAGTCTTACAACATCTTTAACCTGCGGTGTCGATACCTCAATAAGCATTACATCGCAAAATTTTGCATACATTCTATGAATTCTTTTTGGCGGTATAACAATTACACTCCCTTGTTTCATCAATTTTTTACCTTTAGCCAGCTCCATAATATATCTGCCTTTAAAAGTATAAATAGTCTCGTGTTTTACCTTATGGTACTGTTTGCTTAAACGACGTCCTTTTTTTATAAAAAGAATTTTCCCAACGTATTTTTCTGCAACTGCAAACCACTTCTCATATCCCCAAGGCTTTTTAACAATCTTCATGATAATTCCCGAATGTCACGAATTAAAAATTCGAATCTCACGAACAAAAGTATTCGTGTTATTCGTTATCATTCGTGTAATTTGTATTTATAATTTACTATACCCTTTAATAACTGTTTTATCTCCGATTGCACAGCCGTCGTGAAGCTGAACATTCTTTTCGACCATACAATCCCTGCCAACCAATGATTCTTCAATTTTAGTGCCGTCATCTATCCGGCTTCCATCCAAAATAACACAATCCGAAAGATAACAATTGCTTCCGACATTAACATTATTCCCTATACAAACATTACCTATAACCATTGTATCCCTGCCGATTTTAGAGCCGTTTCCCATAACCAGTCTTCCGAAAATCTTGATTCTTTTATCAACTTTTGATTTTTTTCCCAAAATATTTTCTCTCATTTTATTCATTATATCAGAATGAACCTGTAAATACTTTTCGACTGTACCTATATCTATCCAATAACCGGAATGGGTGTATGTATAAAACGGGATTTTTTCACAAAGCAATGTCGGAAAAACCTCTCTTTCAACGGAATATACAATTCCAGGAGGAATCTTTTCAAATATCTCAGGTTCAAAAATATAGGTTCCGGCATTTATTGTATTGCAGGTAATCTGATTAAAAGAAGGTTTTTCCAAAAACCGCAGGATTTTACCGCTTTTTGTGGTTTCGACAAGACCATAACTGGTAGGGTCTTTTACATGGACAAGTGTAATAGTTGCCTTTGCTTTTTTTGCTTTATGAACTTTTATAAGTTTTGCCAGGTTCAGGTCAGTCAAAACATCGCCGTTAAAAACAAGAACCGGGCCCCTTACAAATTTTTCAGCATTTTTAATTGCCCCGCCGGTGCCAAGCGGATTTTTCTCTATTGCATAAGAAATTCTTACACCGAATTTTTTACCGTTACCGAAATACTTTTTAAATTCAGACGGTAAATATGCCATACATAAAATAACATCTTTTATACCGTACTTTTTAATAAGTTCTATCTGGTAAAGTAAAAATGGTTTATTGATTACAGGAAGCAAGGGTTTGGGTGTGTTGCAGGTTAAAGGCCGCAACCGGGTACCCAATCCGCCTATTAAAATTATTGCTTTCACCCCGCCCCTCCAATAATGATTTTTTATTTTAAATTTATTAGTAAAAATTTTTAACTTTAAACTTTTAATTCTAAACTTGACTTTCTTAGTATGCACCTTTTTGAGACATAATAGCAGGTACAGTACTTAAAATTATTCTTATATCCAATGCTACCGACCAGTTTTCAAGATAATAAATATCCAGGCTGATCATCTCTTCATAAGAAAGATCGCTTCTTCCGCGAACCTGCCAGAGACCTGTAATACCAGGAAGTACTTTCAAGCGCCGTTTTGCAAACTCATCGTAATGGGCAGCTTCCCACAAAACCTGCGGGCGCGGACCGACTATGGACATATCACCTTTTAGAACATTTATAAACTGCGGCATTTCATCAAGGGAAAATTTCCTTAAAAACTTTCCAATCTTCGTTATACGCGGGTCATTTTTCATTTTAAATACAGGACCGGATCTCTCTGAAAGATGTTTTATCTCATCTAAAATCTGGTCTGCATTGACAACCATTGTCCTGAACTTAAGGAAATTAAAATCCCCCCCTCTGTATCCTTTCCTTTTATGTTCGTAGAAAACCGGTCCACCATCTTCAAGTTTTATTATCAGTGCTATAATTAAAAGCGGAACTATGGTAAACATGAGTACAAATAATGAAAACGATATATCCAAGAGCCTTTTTGCAAAAAAACTCCAACCATATAGCGATGTTGCTTTTAGCCGGAAAACCGGAATCCCAAGGAACTCATCAATTACTATCTCACCCCGGCTCAATTCTAAAATGTCAGGTACAAATCTAAAATCAATACCAAAATCCTCACATATATTCGCGACCTTAATAATCTCCTTATGGGCTGTCTGACTTTTTGAAAATATGACCTCGTTAATAGCATAGGCATTTATAAAATTTCTAAGATGTTCCAAATCACTAAAGTGCGAATGATGGACTTCGAAATTCCTTTTCTTTTTCAATATTTTCTGGATATCTTCTGCAACTCTTCCGCTTCCAAGAACAAGAATCTTATGCGTCCCCAATAAAAGATTCCCTAAGTAAATGTCCATTATTCTTATTATTTCATGAAAAACAAAAATTATAATTGTGCTGATAGCAAAAGCTATTGCAAGCATTAACCGCGAAAAGGTAAATTCGCGGTATAAAAACGTAATAGCTGCAATTATTACGGTGCCTATGAATACACCCTTCAGAATTCTAAGATACTCATTAATCACATCTATTTTTCTCTCACTGTAAAATCCAGAATAAATAAAAATTATCTCCCATAAGAATATTACAACTATTATTGCGGTATGGTACAGTTCAAACGGAGGGATACCGCGTGCAACAGGGACCCAGTTGGAATAAAACCTTAACCAATATGCAAAAATAAAAGAAAAATAAACAGCAAATATATCTGCCAAGAAAAGCACTATCGGAAAAATAATTCTTCTGATTTTTGATCTCATAATTTTGTTATTATATCAGTTTTTCGGATTTTCGTCAATATCTTTTTAGAGATTACTAAAACCCAGTAATCTCTGATTACACAGATAACAGACAAGATTACACAGATGAGGTCTTTTTATTTAAAACCTTTTTCGCTTATTTTGGACTGAATAAATTCAGCAATCTTATCCTTAAAAGACTTTCTGCTGAATTTCAAAGCATTATTTCTGATTACATTTCCAGCAAATTTTATATTTTCAAATTTTTTTATAGTATTAATGAGCGACTCAACTGTCTGATTTTCAAAGAAAATACCGGTTTCTCTGTCAACTATTGTCTCTAGTGCCCCTCCTTTTTTATAAGCAATCACCGGTTTACCACAGGACTGTGCTTCAACAGGAACAATTCCAAAGTCTTCTTCGCCGGAAAAAACTAAAGCTTTACAATTTTGGTAATATTTTTTTAATTCATTATTGTCCCGCCAACCCAAAAACTCAATATTTTTTCTTGCAATTTTTTTCAGCTTCCTTTCATTTTGACCACGGCCTATTATTTTCAAAGGATATCCTAAAATATTAAACGTTTCTATTGCCAAATCAACTCTTTTATACGGCGCAAATGCAGAAACAATCAAATAATAGGGAGTAGGCAGTAGGGAGTCCCTCGACTTTGCTCGGGATGGTGAGCATGTCGAACCATAGGCAGTAGTTGGAGTATAGAAATCTGTATCTACCGGGGGATAGATTACTATTGAACCACGGTTATAATGTCTTTTTATCCGTTCCTTTACATTATCAGAAATTGCAATAAAGTACTTCACACTCTTTGAACTTTTCACATCCCATTTCTGGAGATATGGTCTAAGGAATTTCATCGCTATCTTAGTAGGAAAAGAGGAATTGCCGAAATACTGTTCATACATATCCCATATATATCTCATCGGCGTGTAGCAGTAACATATATGAAGAGAGTCTTTTGGTACTTTTATACCCTTGGCAACACAATGGCTTGACGATAATATTAAATCGTAACCGGTTAAATCAAATTGCTCTATTGCTTTCGGCATAAACGGCAGATAATGTCTATATCTTTTTTCTATATTAGGAAATTTCTGCAGAAAAGAAGTTCTGATTTCCATATTCTCAATAATATCAGACATCACACCTTTCATATGTACAAGCGTAAATAATGTCGCTTTCGGGAAAAGCTCACTAAAAACTTCCAGACACTTTTCTCCGCCGCGCATGCCCGTCAACCAATCATGAACAATTGCTACTTTCATATTTTCTTCCTCAGATCAAAAATTAAAAATTTCTCATCCCTGTAAGCTATAGGATAATTTTTCAGAAAATACCGGCTCACTGATTGATTATCAGTCCATCTTTCATTCGTTGCAGTCAGAAAAAAACTTACATCCTTTTTAATAATATTCTTGATTCGTTCTAACCTCTCTATTCTGATATCTGTCTGAAAACCCTTACGGTGAATATGGTAAAGATCCCTGGGCCCTCTTGTATTGCATAAAAACAAATCCTTGGGGCTACTCAGTTCTGCTACTATCCTTCCGGCTTTTAGAAGCCACAAATTATCAAGTCTATACCATTTCCTTATTCTTACAATGCTGTTTATAGGAATAGACATGACCAGAAGTATAATAAGTATTTTATTGACTTTTCTGTTTCCAAACCTGGTCCACAAATATCCTACGCCTGCTCCCATAAAAGCAGCATTTATCGGAGCATAATGCAATACCGTATACTGATGAATATATCCGTACTCCCCTATAAAAATAATATATATCACAACTGAAAAAAACCATACACCAAAAAAAATCTGGCGTTTTTTCAGAACAATATTCCAGAATCCTACTGCAAAAAAAATAAGGCCCGCATACGTTGTCGTAAGTTCGGGAAACCTTGAAAGGAAATTCCGTGTCCAGAAATGCGGCTGGCCTATTATTTTAAGCATAGCCAAAAATCCGCTGAATTCCAAAGGAAGAACCCCTATTCCGCTTTTAGCATATCTGTACCATATCCACACGCAAAGAACTAGCAAAACATTAAAACACCAGATATCAATACGGTACAGAAACTTCCGGTCCCATTTATGATACGAAAGATATGCAACAGGTAACAGAATATAAAGTGATGGAAGCTTTACAAGCGGTGCTAATACTAAAAAAATCCAGGAAAGTATTATATGGATCTTTATGTTACTATTTTCAAGATAGCATATAAAATAATAAAATCCGGCAATTATCGAAAATAACATTAGTGACTCAGGCTGGACCGTGCGTGTAAAATAAATTTTAATGGGTATAGCAGAAAAAATTAGTGAAGCAATGTATGCAGACCAGAACTCAAAAAATTTCCTTAATAACAGAAACAGGTAAACAGCACTGCATGCAGAAATAAATACAGCGAGAAACCTTCCTAAAATATCATGGACACCGAATATTTTATATAATAACGCAATTAGAAAAGAAAAAACCGGGAATTCCGTTCCTGCTCTCCTATTTGATTCTCTGCCGGACCAATCAACCTGAGGATGGAAGAATTTAAAACCATTTTCATAATAATTTCTTGCTACCATTGCTGTCTGGGTCTGCCTCCACGACTGAAAATCAAGCAACGGGCTTGTAATACCTTTAATGTGAAAAACAATACTGAAAACAAATATTGAGAAGATTATGATTAACAGGTTTTTTTTCATTTAATTCTTAACTTCAATTTCCATACAAGGAAAATCGCTTCCCATATAATATTTTTCGAGATTTTCGATTTTCCAAGAGTTCTATTAGTAAAAATTATGGGATATTCAAAAATTTTATACCCAAGTTTATAGGTTCTGTATTTCATTTCTATTAAAAATCCATAACCCTCCGACTTTATGCCGTCCAAATCTATCTTCTCAAGAACCTTACGGCGGAAACCCATAAATCCTGCTGTACAGTCATTGACATGAAACCGTAATATAGTCTTGGCATACATATTGCCGCAGCGGGAAATTATCTTTCTGCGAATAGGCCAATTTCTCACACCACCGCCAGGAACGTACCGGGAGCCGACTATTAAATCAAAATCCGTAAGCTTTTTCAGGAATTCCGGCAAACATTCGGGACTATGCGAAAAATCAGCATCCATCGTGAAAATACAGTCAAAATCCCTTTCCAAAGCCCATTTAAATCCCTGAATATATGCGGTCCCGAGTCCCAATTTTGCTTCACGATGTATGATCTGTAATTTGCCCGCTCCGCTCTCGCTTGAGCGAGGCGAGTCATTTGTCATTTGTAACCTATCTAATATTTTTCCAGTACCGTCAGGTGAATTATCATCAATAACCAGAATATAAAATCCTAACTCAGAAACCCGGCCTATAATCTTTTCTATATTTCCCTTTTCGTTGTACGTCGGAATTATTACGAGTGATTTCACCCCGTCCCTCCTAATTTAAACTGTATACCTTCATATTTCCATTTTCATATATCAAACGGGATTCTTTAAGAAGGGAATCCTTTAATTTCTTTACATGTATAGGCCATGGTAAATCCTTATAGGGGAACACCGCAGCATGCGTTATATTCAGTTCTTTTAATCTTTTTTTAAAATCGTCTACTGAACGGCATAAATCATAATCTATATATGCCTGACTGACAGGACAACTCCATACATAGGGCAAATCAGAATAAAAACATCTGATATCTCCTATTATCAATATTCTGCTATCACTACCCAGATTCCGGTTCATCCATGAAAATACGGGGTATACCGCTAATGACCTCTGCAGATATTCCTCTCTTGTTTCCATACCCAGTACCATAGGCAGCCGTTTATAGTGAGAATGGCTTGTTAAAGGGAATCTGTAAACCAGCGGAATAATTATAAAAAAAGCACATATCCTGAATATGTATTTTTTATGAATATAAAACTGTTCAACCCAAAAAGCCAGAATTAAACTCAGAACCGGAAGTACAGGCAGTAAAAATCTTGTCTCCTGTCCTATTCGGAAAAACAGAATAGAATAAATAAATGAATAAACCAACAGGTATTTTATCAGCTGTGGATTTTTTCTGATAAACACCATAAAAAGTATCAAATATACAAAAAACGGTGTAAAAAAATGCTGCGGTTTATATCCGAAATCATCGCTATACCTGATAAAATTAACAGGTAAAAGAAAATAATTGACAATGCCTCTTCTATTTGCTCCATGCGACCTTACAGCAACAGCGAACCGCTTATCATATTCGACGGACCAATTTGCTCCGCCGAAAATTTTATATGCAAATGGCCAGACAGGATTACCCGTATGTATATAACTTTTTAAAAACCAGGGTGAAACAATGGTAATGCTTATAGCACAAAACATTATTAGAGGTCTTACTACCTTTAAAAATCCCCCACACCAATAAACTAACCATTGGTGTGGGGGTAAAGAATTTCTGTTAACTACAAGAACTTTATAAACTATCCCGGCTGACAGTATTAGTAACGGAAAAACACCTGTAAGTTTGGTTGCCAAAGACATACCGCATCCTACAGCCGAAAGTACAAACCACTTTTTCTGTTCCGAATAGAACCAGTTTACAAAAGCATAAATAGCCAGCAGTTCAAAAAATGCTAAACCTATATCAATATATGCAATACCGGCATTTTTTCGTACTACAAAAGCTGTATAGAAAAGAGCCGATGCCAATAGGCCCACCCGTGCAGAAAAATATTTCCTCCCGAATAAATAAATAGTAAACAATGTAAGAACACTGGTTAGAAAATGAAACAACTGCGGGACTACCGCGTCCCCTGTCAGCATGAATCCTAATGTATACAGCATTTCCATAAGAAACGGCCAGTTGGAATGAATTATATACGGGATATATTTAAAACCATGATTCTGAACATATATTTTAGGAACCGCAAGATGATAAGACAGATCATCACAGGCACTTACAGGTAAAGACAATGCAGTAGTGAAATTTGCCAAAATATGCTGTGCTATAATAAGTATTAGTATAATTTCAACAGTTTTTAAATTTAAATTTATATTCCAATTTATTCTGGTTAAAAACCGCCTGCCGTGACGGAACATAAAAATTGTCAGTATCAACAAAAAAGTATACCCAACCGAAATGTATAATAATTTTAATGCCGAAAGCATAAAAATCAAATATGCTATACTTCCTAATCCTATACCTATAGAAAATATGAATTCTTCCAAGTTTGAATCAAATTCACATTTTGCCTTGAAACAAATCCAGTTACCTAACATACAAGCCAATATTGATATCCAGCAGAATATTATTATTTCAAAGAAAGTAGTGGTAAAAAACTGCTCTATTGACTGAACAGGCGAGTTTGTTACAAACGGCTTGTTAAATATATATGTTGCTATCCCAAGCCCTATCAGATATATGAAAAATAATATATATATAACTCTTTTCTTCATTTATGTATACCGGAACCAGACACCATTTTTTGCAGAATTTTAAAAACCTCATTAGGTTTTATTGATTTAAAACATACCTGCTGCCGGTTACACTCCGGGAATGAACCGAACTTATAACATGGACTGCAGGCAACCTCAGAATACATATAAACATGTTCTTTATTCATAGGAGCTTTATCATAGGGGGCAGTCGGCCCGAAAATCGAAAGACACTTTGTGCCTACAGCAGAAGCAATATGCATCAAAGCTGAATCATTACATACCAATAATAAAGAATTCTGCAGAAGATACGCATTTTCATGCAGATCCAGTCTGTCAACAAAACTGGTTATTCTTTCACTTTTATTTTCCGACAATATCTTATCTGCAACCTCTTTATCAGTTCCCTGCCCCAATAAAACCACATGATATGGCATGTTTTCTATTATCTTCCCTACCAATTCCGAATAAAACGGCCAGCGTCTCATGGGCATACTACTTTTCGGATTACTGCCGCCTCCTGATGCAACAGCAATAATATTTTTTCTGTTTTTAGTAAGAAACTCTTTAAATTTACCATTATAATTTTTTGCCTCATCTTCCCTAAAAAATATTTCCGGCACCTTTTTAACACCCGAGATTTTCGACGAAACATTATTCCCCGCTATTGCAAGATACTGCTCTATCTGATGAGGACCTTTTTCGCCCTCGGAATACGGTATTTTTTTGGTTAAAAACCCCGCCGAACCGTCACGGTCAAAACCTATTATGTCTTTTGCGCCGATAATCAATGCAAAAAAATTTATCCATTTTGACCAATGCATATTAAAAACAATATCAATTTTTTTCTTTCTCAATTTCAGCAGAAGTTCTATAATCGGTATTATTTTCTTTTTCCAGAATATATTTTCATCTATTACAATCAATTCATCAACATTGGGATTAGCCGACATTATTTCAGAAGACCATTTACCAATCAAATGAAAAATTTTAGCAGAAGAATATCTATGTCTTATTTCCCGTATTGCAGGAGTTGCCATCAAAACATCACCGATAGCGGACAATTTTATGATTAATATATTTTCCGGATAAATATTATTGTTTTTCCCACCGCTGAAAAAATCAAATAATCCTTTCCATAATCTGTAATAGGCATGAAATTTTCCGCTATATATATAATAAAAAAAATCTCTAAGTATTAAAACCTGGAAAAAACCTATATTAAAAAGTATCTGAAGGATATTAGCATGTTTTTTTATAACCATAAGACGGTTCCTATAACGGTAAAAAGAGCTGAATATATCAAACTCGCCGCCTGCTGTCAAAGAACCTTCGTGAAGTACATGTGCTTCCGGAAAATAAACAATTTTGTTTTTTTTATTCCGAGCCCGAAGGCAAAAATCAAAATCTTCAAAATAACTGAAGAAATCCGAATCAAAAAAACCGACAGTATCAAACACCGAAGGACGTATCATCATAGCACAGCCCGAAGCACAAGAAACTTCTTCGGTCTTATCATAGAGTCCGTTATCTTTTACTCTTCTGCCCCGATTGGTACCGGTCAAACGCAAATAATTAAGCCTGCATCCTGCTGCCCATATAGTCTTATGATCCGAAAAATATATTTTTGGCGCCAGAATGGAAACATCACTGTTTGCATTCATAAAATCATTCATTTTTGACAGGGCATTATCCGCAATCCACGCATCATTATTGATAATAAATATTAAGGATGTTTTATCTAACCCCAGCGCATATTTAATTCCTCTGTTGTTACCCTCAGCAAAACCGAAGTTTTTATTTAACGGAATAAAATGTACATCTTTCATTGAACTTACTTCTATGCCAAGTTCTTTCTGGTCGTAAGAATTATTATCAACTACTATGATGCTCTTGGGCACAGGGTCGGCCCTAAGGCTTTCCATACAATGCAAAGTCTCTTTTCTTCTATTGAAATTTAAAACAATACATGCAACTTTACTCATAATTTAGAAAAAACTTTATCTTTTACGAGTTTAGCCAGAGAATAGTTGCCCAGGTAATTCAAATGCCCTTCACGAACCAGTTTCATTTTTTTTGGAAATTCTATTAAATAAGTATCTATGTTGTTTTTCAGGCAATATGCGTAAAAATCCAACGACCTTTTATCTCCCGGACCGGTTAAAACAAAAACGGATAATTTTGCATTATGTTTTCTGACAAAATCCGAATATGCTTTTATGTGGCTTAATGTCGGACTTTTTTCATCGAATTCTTGAGACTTCGGCAAAGTATATTTTTTTATCAATGATTCAGTCTCTGCTTCCTTTACAGATATAACTTTACTGTCCGAATATATGTCCGACTTTATCTCATTTTTAAAATATATGTACCATCGAAGTCCAAAGGGTATATTAGCAACATATGTATTTTTTCTAAAGAAATCGATTATTTTAAATGTTATATGATAAATCACACTCCTGTGGCGGGTTCTAATTGCTTTTTCATCGTCTTCAAAATCATTTGAACAAAACAAATATACAACATGGTCTGCAGGGAATTTGCTCCACAGAAGCACGGATTTCTCAGTAGAAGCAACCGTACCGTAGCCGTCCACACCTAAATTCAAAACTCTGTAATTACCAGGCAGCATCCAATCTAGAATAGCAGGATAGGATGAAGTAAAATCAACCCCCCAACCCATAGTATACGAATCCCCTATAGCATGGATTATCTTTCCTTTTGATTTTAATTCATAATTATTATCAATCTCTCTGTCATATGTCCTGAATCCGTATTTTCCTGTGGTAATAATAAAATTAAATAAATTTTCGTTATCTGACGACCGCAAGCATAAATGTGCGGCCCTGTCCGGCTCCAAGTCAACATACCATTTTGAAGAATATGAATGAACCTGCCGGGCCTGGTGAACAAAATCCATAATTCCCGGATTTATGATACGCAGAAAAAACTCCAGTATTAACAATAATATTATTATAAAAATTATCATTGTTTTTAACGGATTTTTCTCAAAAAAACTTTCTTTTCTATCCATTTATTTTACCTTTTTCTGTTTAAGTAGTGACTGTTGAAAGAACACTCAACAGCCACTGATTACACAGATTAAAAAATAAGATTACACAGATAAGACCGATGTTGATAGCCGATGCAATCATTCTTTCGACAATCTATCCTAACTCTTGTGGTCCTGATATTCATCTGGATTCAACGAGAATTAAGTGATTTTAAACTTAAAAGAATCTTTTCAGCAGTTTTTTCCCAGCTGAATTTTTTTGCCTGTTCCAGACCTTTGATTTTCAATTTTTTATACAGCTCATTATCATAACTGATACGTTCCATCTGTGATGCTATTTCTTCTGTATTCAACGGATCAAACGATATTCCGGCATCACCAACCACCTCCGGTAAGGATGACCGGTTTGCATACAGCACAGGTGTTCCGCACGACATAGCTTCCAATGCCGGTATACCAAACCCTTCATAAAACGACGGGAATACCAGACTCCTGGCATTCCGGCATAATACCCATTTCTGTTCGTCACTTATATATTCCAGCCATTTCACATACTTACGGCATATTTCATCCGTCTTAAGAAAATTAATAACATCATCAAAAAGCCATCCTTTTTGTCCTGCAAGAATCAGCTTTATATTCCCTTTTTCCCTTTGCTTAAATAATTTAAATGCTTCCAGTAATCCCATTATATTCTTCCTGGGCTGAAAAACACCTATATATAAAAGAAATCCTGGTTCAATACCTAATTGTTTTAAAGAAGCAGTATCATAAACCGTATTTTTATATCCGCCGGAAAACGTATCACAGCCTACATGTACAACATCAATTTTATCGCCAGGTACTCCATAATACTGTACCACATCATTTTTTGTGGATTCCGATATTGATAATAACCGGCTCGTTCTATGTACCGCACCATATGTTAATATTCTAAATTTCCATTTTATACTCCATGTAAATGCATCCGGAAAAAAAATAAAACCTAAATCAAGCATAACAGCAGCAGTATCACAAGGTTTCCATGTCATAAAAGTTCTGTGGTCAGGAAACAGCATAACATCAATATTGTCCCGTGATACCGCAAACGGAAGCCTGAACTGCATCCAGTATAGCGAAGACAAGCCCGGGATGGAGGGAATACGGCGAAACCTGAAGTTATCCTTTAGTTTAAAGTCTTGCTCTGAAGGCGTCTTATCCGTATAGAGAATATATTCATTTTCAGAATCTATCTGGTTTAAACCGTATACAATACCTCTGGTCAAAACATGTACTCCTGTAAGTTCAGAAGCACTTAAAAACTGTGCATTTATACCTATTTTCATCATTTAGTAGTTCAGTTTCGCTGAAAACGCAGAGCATTCGCGGATTACGCAGAGAGTTTCTTTCTGCGGTCTTTGCGATATTTTTGCGTAATCTGCGAAAATTATTGAAATCCGATATTATTTAATAACTTCCAAAACAAAATAAATGGTCATCTGAGGATAAAAAAATGCAAACCGTCTTTCATATAAATCTTTATTTCTATTAATCCAGTACAAAAAAGGATTTTTCCAAAATGGTTTTACAGTTTTGCCTCCGATATAACAGAATATTTTTTTAAACTGAGCCGTTTTACTGTATTTGTATTCAAACAACTCGCTACCAGGGATAAAATAGTCAAATGATTTTGAACTGAAACTCCTGAGATGGGTCGGGTCTGTAAAATTGTCAACGCCGCTGAAATGCGGCACGGAAATATGCAACCTTGCGTTATTACGGGCAACACGGTATATTTCCTCCATAACAGAGACAACATCCTTCAAATGCTCCAATACATTGATCATGCTTATATCATCAAAAGTATTATCTGAAAGAGGATAAGGGAAAATATTCAAATCGTGATGTATATCCGCAGGTGCCAACGGATTTTTATCAATCCCGACGGCGTCCTTTCTTTTATTAAATCCGCAGCCGATATCAAGTTTTTTCATATAAATACTGATTACATTCACCCCGTACAAAAGCGAAGCTTTATACGGGGCAGGAATTATTAAAAACGATTACACAGATAGAATCATTGTAATCATTTGGTTTAATCACCGCAATCCCCTTCCTGAAAACGGGAAAACCTTTTTTATAAAAGCGATTTCCTGCTCCTGGAAAATAATCAGCCATTTTATTGTTAAAATATAAACTATAAAAGATATTACTACATTAGCCCAGGCCAGATTACGTAATATAATAAAAACACAACAAAATACTGCTATAGCCAATAACGCTTTAAGACAAATTATTTTATTAATTTCAATCAATTTATACATCATACCGCCAAATATCACTGCCATTACCAAATCTATTATAAATGTGGCTACAGCTCCCCCTGTCATACCCCATGTCATCAGAGCTCCGGTATATATAACCATTGCAATAATAAATATGCCTATTGAACCAAAAGCAAATTTTTTTTCATTTTTTACGACAATAAGCATATTACCAAAAAGATTTGCCGTTATAAATGGTAAAACTGTCCATATCATAATCCTCAGCAAAATGACCGAAGGGACATAAGCAGAACCGAATAATAGATAAACAACGGTATTCGCAAAGTATGAAACTAAAAAAATAAACGGAAAAGTAAAAATAATAATAAGTTTTATTATTCTTCCTGACTGGTAGTTCAATTGCTTTACGGATAGCTGAAAATCACTAGTTAAACGCGGGAAGGCTGCTGCTATTACCATACCAAGAACCAGATTTACGCTTCCAACAATACTATAAACACTTTGAAACCATCCTGTCTCATTATCCCCAAGTATTATTGATACAAGTACGACACCGATACGGTATATGCCCAGTGTAAAAAGTATTCCCAATCCAAACGGCCATACTTCAGCAATCATTTTTTTAAAATATTTACCTGAAACGGTAAACTGCGGAACAAAAAAATATACTCTTAGAAAATATGCACAAAGCACAAACACCGCACACGAGCTTATACAATATGCTACAGCAATCCAGGCTACAGATGCGTCATACAGGATAAATAATGTCCCGAGAACTACATATCCAATCACTAATAATATATTGGCAATTGCTTCATAAATCATTTTTTCAAAAGCCCGGAATACCGCAAAAAATGACAATATCATCGAATTAAAAACAATTGCTATGGAAAAAAACAGCACCGCATAAAAAACATCCGAGGGTTTATTAAGAAACAGCATTATGGTTATTATGCATAAAATAGTAAAGACAGCAAACACACCCCGAACTAAAAATGAATTGACAAAAACCTCATTTGTTCTTGATTTATCAGCTGATATTTCACGAATCATGAATATATTAAGTCCAAAGTCGGCCATCTGATAAAAAAACTGAGTGAATGCAAATGCAAATGCAAACTTACCGAACTCTCCGCTCCCAAGAAATCTCGCCAAAAAGACAATAAACACAAACATAGCCACTTTGTTAAAAACATATGAAGAAGTTAAAACCAGTGTATTTTTAAAAAGGCTATGTTTTTGCATTTTATCTATTCCGTACTTCTGTTGATTAAAGATTGTGTCAATCCCCATAAACACCAGAAAAGCAGATTGGGTGCAAACCAGTCAAAACCGTCATAAAAAAGAATGTTGAGCAAAAAAGCGACCAAGCATAATCCCAAACTCAAAAGCAACTTTTTATTCCTTTCTTCAAATTTTCTGTAAGCCATCAAAAAATTCTTGAAGAAATTCCCAAGAAACAGCAAAAACATTCCGAATCCCAAAAGCCCGGTTTCGGTCAATATTCTTAAATACATATTATCAGGTGTAGACCATGCTTTTTCAGCATTACGCGGGTAACGAGGATCCCTGTATTTACTATAAATTAAACAATAATTTCCGGGGCCTACCCCCAATACAGGATAATCTTTTAGTATATTATATGCGGTAAAATAAGAATAATATCTTAAAGAACTTGTGATGTCATATTTTATTGTTTTCCAAGCATACCGCATTGCAATATTCTTTTTATACTTAGGAATTATCACAATTGCCAGAATTAAAGTAGAAAACAATGCCATATATAGCAATATCTTTTTCTTATTAAAATAAATTACGAACATAATAATAAGCAAAAATATTAATATTAGAGTAGAGCTCCTACTTAACGACAGAAGAATGGCAACAGCCAGTAAACCAGCAACTACAATATATATTTTTTTCCTCGTAAAATAATAGATACAACAAGCTAAAGGGAAACAAATAAGTAAATAACTTGCAAGGGGCAGAGGATGGCCAATCGTGCTAACTATGCCACCACGAGGACCACCACGAAACCAATCCAGATAGTTGCCGTTATACTGCCAATATAGATTATGAAAGAAAATATTATACCCCGCAACGGCTTCAATAATTCCGACAAGAGTTATGACGCTGGCTAAAAAAACAATCCATTTAAGAATAGTTCTAATTACCATAATTTCCTTGATTAGACGCGGAATTATAAAAACCAGTATATACCCCTTGACTATAAACTCAGAAATATACATAATACTATTTCTTTTGTTACCGGCAGGTACTATTGAAAATATCCATACTATGATTAAAACAGCAACCCATAACTCACTCCTGCTTAATCCATAGCTCTTTTTTATAGAAGTTAAAAACAGTATTCCGAGTGATGTAATATATAAAATACGTATTGTAAGAGCAATATTTACATATTCCAATTTAATAAAAGAAATTGGTAATAAGGATACTAGAAATAATGAAAAGATAATCAGCCAGTGGGATTTATCTTTGAAATAACCAATTATTTTAATCATTTTTTGAGCTCTACTATTTGGGAATAACTATACTTATGAAAACTTGGAAAGTTTCTATACAACCACTTATCCAACCCAAATAGTACATTTCTTATTATTCCCGGCGAGCGGAATATATAAGTATCGGCTAGAGTAAAAAAAATAAACTCCGGGTAATACGTGTTTACTATATTAAAGTTTTGTTTCAGTGTTTTTATTTTTTCCAATCCAAAAGGAAATTCTTCATCATCACCATATTTAGGAATTCCGTATTTTCCTGCTAAAAAATTTCTAGCAAACATAAGCATGGGGTTCCGGTTATTATTCTCTAAAAAAACTCCCTGACCGTTCTTTTTAATTATTTTGAAAAGTAATTTAGCAAATATACTAAACAGTCCTATGTGATGAAGCACGTGTTCACCGATAACTACATCAAAAACCCTTCCTAATTTATCTATTTCCATTGCATCTAATTTATATGCTTTAACCATCGAATCTGCCTTATTATACTTTATCAGCTCCTCGGTTTTAGTAACTGAAACTATTGAGTTATCAATTGCAGTTACATTGGCGCCTTTTTGGGCCAAATAAACCGATAATAGACCGTTACCACATCCTATCTCCAACACATCTTTACCTTTTATATCTCCGATTAAATCCAGTAACATTTTTCTACCAGGCCACGGTTTTTTTTCAAAAGCGGTCGCAAAATCTGCAACGCACACTTTATCCGCTTCAAATTCATTCCACTTATTATCCCAGAATTTTTTTTGAGACATAATTATTCAACATCCAACAAATTCAGTTCTTTAGAAATACCGTATAACGTCTTAGCTGAAAGGATTGAGTAAATTTTATATATTTCATTAAAATTTCCAGCCAAATTTATTAAAAAACCTAATTGCACTTTGAATATGCCATACTGCCTTCTTGGAAAATATTTTAGCACTTTCTCTCTGATGGTGATGAACTACAGTTACTTCCGGGTAGTAATACACCTTATATCCCGCATCTTTTATACGGCGACATAAATCAACATCCTCAAAATATAACCTGTATCTTTCATCAAAATAACCAACCTTTTTTAATATTTCCCGGCGCGACAATAAACACGCTGCTAACATCCAATTTACTTCTCTAATACTATTATGGTCCCAGTCAGACATCAGATGCTGCCGCAAGCTTTCATTAAATAAATGAATGCGTCCTAAAAATGTCCTGCGAAGCAATACCGTTCTTAAAGTATAAAACGTACGGCAGGATAACTGTAACGAACCGTCAGGGTTTAAAAGTTTTGGGCCAACTATACCGGCATCCGCAGTATTTTTTAAGAAATCCGTCATCTTACTTATAGTATTTCCGTGAACAATAATATCCGGATTCAAAAACATTATAAAGTTATTCTTTGCGGCCATTATCCCTATATTATTGGCTTTTGCAAAACCATGATTTTTTTTATTCTCTATTAACTTAACGGAAGGATAAAATGTTCTAACAAGTTCGGCACTACCGTCAGAGGATGCATTATCAACAACTATAATTTCCTTTTCAATATTATCTTTTAAACTGATAACCGACTCAAGACAGTTTTTCAGGTACTTTGAAGAATTATAACTTACGACTATAATTGTTAAACTCATTTTATTATCCTTTAAGTAATCTTCTGTAAACATTCAATGTTCCTTCTGCAGAATTTTTCCAAGTAAGTTTCATTTTATAGATATGCTCCCTCAAACGTTTACTGTCTCGGGGTGCGGAATAAGCAGACATTATCGCATTCCGAATGGAAGATGTATTTTCAGGGTCACAATACCATGCATAATCCTTATAATATTCCCTTGTATAACCTTTTTTTGTAATTACCACATTACAGCCCATTATACCGCCTTCCAGTCCAGCCAATCCTGTTGTTTCAAACCAACTTGCCAAAACACTTACTTTGGCATACTTATTAAGAGTCATCATTTCATCCTGTTCAACTCGGTCCGCATAAAACAAATTATCATTCATTTCTATATGCTTTATAAATTCAGAAGCATATGTTTGGTGCATTTTATT
>JAFGLF010000057.1 GCA_016928195.1 Elusimicrobiota bacterium | reverse complement strand
TTTACTATTTATTCTATAAATACCCTTCAATCCAATTCATATATAAGTCATGAAAAAGCAAGCCGGGAACTGGGATATAACCCGAGAACGGTTAAAGAATCAATTAAAGATACTTTCAGATGGCTTGAAGAAAACAAAATGCTCTAATATAGTTTGCATTTATTTTTAAAAATAGTTGCAATTAAAATATAAGATATAGTATATTATGATTTGTAAAATTAAAATGCTTTTTTGAAATAGGTACTAAAATAATAGGTTATATGTAAACAGATTAGATAACAGAAAGCCAGACAGCAAGCTATATAACTTATTTTTCTAATCAGGGAATCCAGTTAAAATCTGGAGCGGTCCCGCCACTGTAATAGGGTGTGTGCTCTCTAATAAAGCCACTGGCGACGAATAATGCCGGGAAGGCAGAGAGTAAAGTCCCTTAAGCCAGGAGACCTGTGCCAAGTTAATAAATTGTCTCTCTTCGGAAGAAAGAGGGAGATTTTTCATTTTTAAAAAAAGAAAACTCCCGTCTGAAGAGGCAGGGAGTTTTTTATTTATTATAAAAATATCAAAGGAGGAAGAAATGGTAATGGCAGGCACGGAAGCAAGAGCGAGTAAAGTTATGCGGACTCTGGCAGTGGTTCTGGTTGTACTGCTTGCAGCGATACCGGTACTTATGGCCGGCTGCAAGAGCGAAATTGAAGTAAAAGCGCTGGAGCAGTCCATGGCGGTAGTTGACGCCGAAGGAAATGTAATTGAACTGGCTTCACCCGCAGAAAAAATTATAGTAATAGCGCCAAGCGCACTTGAGATAATTGACGGCCTTGGTGCCATGGACAGGGTAGTCGAGGTTGATAGCTATAGTGTGGGGGCAGGCGACCCGCTGGCTGAAGGATTTGAAGGTGCAGGGGATTCCTATGGATTAAATATTGAAAGAATAGCCGGGCTAAATCCTGATATTTTAATTGCAGTAACCGGGGGTTCCGAGGATGATTATCAAAAAATCAAAGAACTTGGAATTAAAATTTACAGGGTAATAAACATAAACGGTATTGAAGGTATTTATGAAGAAATAACAAATATAAGTAAATTAATCGGACTTGAAGACAGAGGGGAAAAACTTGTAAAGGAACTGAAAGAAGAAGTTGAAGAGATACATGATAAGGTTAAAGATTTAAGTAGTGAAGATAAACCGAAAGTTTTTTACGAGGTATGGAACGACCCTTTAATGAGCGCGGGGACAGATACTTTTATTAACGACCTGATTGAAAAATCAGGCGGAATCAATATAGTAGCAGAAGACAGCCTGACCGGCTGGCCGGAATACAGCGTGGAAACTTTGATAAAGAGAAATCCGGATATTATAATTGCTCCTGTGAGTCTTGCAGCGGATCCATCTGTAATAATAAATGACACAAGATTCTCAAGCATAACTGCAGTAATTGAAGGCAGGGTTTACCTCATTCCGGATAATCCGGTTTCCCGTCCGAGCCAGAATTCTATTAAAGCGCTCCAGATGTTATCAAAAGCAATTCATCCCGAAATTTTTGGAAAATTTGAAATAATAGAATAAATAAGTTTTATTTACATTTTTAGTTTGTATAAATTCTTAAAGATATTATTATAGGTATAATGGGAACCGGAAAGAGAACATTAAAATATGTGTTTGCATTACTTCTAGTCCTTATACTTCTTGTAGTAATTGCAGCTTCAGTAGGTGCCGCCAGGATTAGCTTAAAGGATACCGGTCTTATAATCTTAAGTTTTATACCGGGGTTTAATCATTTTGTAAATAGCAGCTATATTGAGCATCAAAATTTTATTATCATTTCTCAAATAAGACTGCCCCGGATATTCCTGTCCATATTTGTAGGAATAGCACTTGCGAGTGCCGGAGTTATTTTCCAGGGGTTATTTAGAAATCCCATGGCGGATCCTTTTGTAATAGGTGTTTCAGCAGGGGCTGCGTTCGGAGCGACTATAGGTCTTGTATTTATCAGCGGTGCGGGCCTGGCCGGTATTTCAGCTACTGCTGTATTCGCATTATCTGGGGCTGTTGCAACCACTTTTTTAGTCTACAATATTGCTAAAATCAAAGGAAAAGTATCGGTTATTACCCTGCTTCTATCAGGAATTGCACTCAGCGCCATGTTGAGCGCGATGACCTACCTCATAATGATTTTTAAAACTCATGACATGGCCAAAATAGTATTCTGGGTTATGGGAGGAATGACTTCCGCTTCATGGAATAACTTTTTTATTCTTGCGCCTGTGGTTACAATCCTGGTCGTCTTTTCAGGTTTTTTTATGAGGGACTTAAACATACTATCCCTGGGAGATGAGAGGGCAGTCCAGCTGGGAGTGCAGACTGAAAAAGTAAAAAAAATATTACTGGTGATGGCTTCACTTATAGCGGCGGTTGCTGTATCAATGAGCGGCATTATCGGGTTTGTGGGACTTGTGACGCCTCATATTTTAAGGCTTATTGTGGGTCCGGATCACAAGATATTATATCCCGCGTCTGCTGTTGCGGGAGGGATAGTTCTTCTTATATCTGATACTGTAGCAAGAACGGTTCTTATGCCCAGAGAAATCCCCGTAGGGATTATAACTTCTATTATAGGGGTCCCATTCTTTCTTTATTTACTGGCGAAATCAAAAAAAGAAGTTTTTTAAAGTTAAAAATTTATTTTGACTTATATAAGATGAAAGAGGAAAAAAATATACTTTCTGTTAAGAATTTAAGCTTTTCATACAATCATAGAAAAGTTCTGGACAATATAAGTTTTAACGTTGAAGAAGGAAGTTTTATTTCAATCCTTGGCCCCAACGGAGCGGGGAAGAGCACGCTGGTAGATATTATAAGCAGGGTTCTGGTTGAGTATGAAGGAATAATCGAGATCGAGGGAAAGGATATTAAAAAATTAAGTCCAGCGGATACTGCAAAAATAGTCGGTGTTGTGCCACAGTATACCAATACGGGTTTTGACTTTACTGTAT
>JAFGLF010000056.1 GCA_016928195.1 Elusimicrobiota bacterium | reverse complement strand
TACGTAATACATAATGTACCCCCCTCTCTCTATTTTACTTTTTTTTCCTTGGGTACACTATGCCTTCATTATAACTCCTTTTTTATTGTATATATTTTTTCTGTAATTTTAATTGTATCATTGTAAAAGCAAATATTATTCCGAAAAGCACGTAAGCTATTGCAGAAGCATACCCCAGACGGAAAAATTTGAAACCCTGATAATACATATGTAAAACAATGGATATTGTACTGTTCATAGGCCCGCCCTGTGTCATAACATATGGTTCGGCAAAAAACTGGAAATATCCTATAAGCGTTGTAATTGTAACAAAAAGTGTTGTAGGCCGAAGCCCCGGAACCGTTACATTCCAGAACGATTGCCATTTATTTGCACCGTCACACCACGCTGCTTCATATAAACTTAACGGTATAGCCTGAAGCCCTGCAAGAAATATAACCATGTTGTATCCGAAATTTTTCCATACAGCCATAATTATAATTGAGGGCAAAGCCCAGGTTGTACTCCTCAGCCAGTCTTTACCTTCCAGTCCGATTAAATCAAGAACCCAATTCGCCAGACCGTAATCGGGATTGTAGATAAATTTCCATATTACGGCAACAGCAACAAGTGTGGTTATTACGGGAATAAAATACCCTGCCCTGAAAATACTTTTAAGCTTTACATAACCTTCGTTCAGTACAACAGCCATGAAAAGCGACAGCATTATTGATAACGGAACACCGACAGCAACAAAAATCGCTGTATTTACTACAGATTTCCAGAATATAGAATCTTTCATAAGATTTTTATAATTTTCCAGCCCTATAAAAGACATACTCGGCCAGTCGGTTATAGTATAAATGTCGCAGTTTGTCATACTTAGTATAAGCGATGCAAGTATAGGAAGTATTAAAAATACAAACAGTACTACTATTGCAGGAGCAATAAAAACATAAGGAGGACCGTGTGCTTTTATAAGTTCTCTGAATGACATTTTTTCAGTTTCCTTTTTACGTTTCCACAAAAAGAAAACAACAGCTCCAATAAAAATAATAACTATACATGTAATTAACAATGCTTTCCCTTCAGCTTTACGGACCTTTTTTTCCAGAATACCGTCAATCTGGGTCTTCATCATTCCTATCACTTCTTCTTCCGTATTAGCTCCCCATGTTGCTCTTTCAATAAGCTGTTCTATGGTACGCGCTATTTGTTCCCATTCAGCAATATTCGGAGGGCTCTGTGTATCCTCTAACTGTCTGCCGAATGTTTTTACCATAGGCTTATCGTCAAAATATTTATCCTTCCATGCTGCACGCGTGGAAGGCAGGTCTGCAGTCAACCTGTACCATTCTACCTGATTTTCAGGTATTGAAAGGAACTCTATAAACCTCCATGCTGCCTCTTTGTGCTGTGACTGTTTAAATATCACCAGATTACATCCGCCGACAAAAGATGTCCTGGTTTTTCCCTTCCAGAGCACGGAAACATCCCATTTACCTTTTATTTCAGGACATTCCCTATTGGTGAGTTCTATCATCCACGGACCGGATACGAACATCGGATAGAAACCGGTTTTAAAAGCCTGGAAAAGGTCGGTATCTATACCGGCCTTTGTCGGTGCAAGCTTTTTCCTGAACAGTTCTACAAAAAAATGAAAAGCTTCCCTGAACTCTTTCGTATCAACCGCAGAACGTTTATTATCAGGGGTAAGATAACGGCCGCCGTTCTGCCAAACAAAAAAACCGAGATCCCCCCAACAACCAACACCGCCGCCTGCAAGGTTTATACCCCATTTATCGTTTTCACCGTCACCGTCGATATCCCTAGCCATTGTTCCTGCTATTTTTACAAGTTCATCCCATGTACGCGGGGGATGATCAAAACCTGCTTTCTTCAAAAGATCCTTGCGATAAAATAAAACCCTTGTATCAACATACCAGGGAATACCATAAACCTTATCATCTATAACATTTGTATTCCATGAACCTGTGTAAAATTTTTTAGGAGATATTATCTTAGACTTCATAATTTTATCATCAAGTAATGCCAGACTGTTCATAGCATGGAACTCAGCCATCCAGGTTGTGCCAAGCTGACACACGTCGGGCGGTATATTCCCCACAACGGACGTCATCAGTTTTTCATGTGCTGCACCCCACGGTATCGCCTGTGTCACAATTTTTATGTCCGGATTTTGTTTTTCAAAAATCCTTGCCATCTGTGCAATCTTCCTTCCTTCTGCACCCATAGCCCATACTGTAATCGTTTCCACAGCATAAACACTGTTAACTAAAAGATAAGCAATACCAGCTAACAACAGCCCACCACACAGAACCTTCGACTTTTTTTTCATAATATCTATATCTCCTTTTTAAAATAAATCCTAAATTCAAATTTCTAAATTCTAAACAAATTCCAAATCTCAATTTTCAAAATTATAAACATTTTGGAACATTGAAATTTATAACATTCGATATTATTTAGTATTTCGGATTTCGTGCTTAGTATTTTTCTTTATTTCGTATTTACCTTTATGTTACAATAAAAAAGCCATCCCGACAAATCGGGATGACCGTATTAATAATTTTATATTTTTACCCTCAACACCAATGGCCAATCTATTGGTGCGGGGGTTTACTTTCGGCAACTGGTTAGACATAATGTCCCCTTTAGTTTTGCATCCCGGTTCATCGCCGGAATACCTTTGTCGAGTAATTTTTAAGTCATATTTTACTAAATTATAAAATTTTGTCAAGTATTCTTTCGTCAATAACATATTATTATTTTCTTCACATCTTATTAGAACAACAGTTCGAATGATATCTTAAAAAAATTATCGTCAAAAGGCCATCCCTGAGGTTCCCAATCCGTATTGGGATAATTAGTCACTTTATATTCTGCAAAAAGTTTTGCGTTTCCTGTTAGGAAGTATTCAAGCTTAGTCTGCATACTGTCGGTTTCATTTTCCGTATTTGATGCTCTCCATATATATAACTCGCGTCTAATTTTAAACCATACGGAAATATTACCTGTCAGCTGGTTGCGGATATAAACCTCCTGTGCGGAAAGTTCGTCATCCCTGTTATCAGCATGAAACTCTGACCTGTCACTGGTATAATCATACTTATCCTTCTTAGATTCATATGTACAGGATATATCCATCCCCTGAACTCCGTAATATCCTATACCATAAACATCTCTGAATCTAAAATATTTCGAGGATGTTTTACGATGTAATTCGTCGTACTCATATGATACTACAAGACCTTTGTATCTCTGGCTTATATATGCGTTATGTCCGTATTGGTCAGTAGTAGAATCGTCGAATCCATCGGGATCCTGTCTATATTTAGGCTTGAAATTTTCATCCACATCTCTATATTCGTACCTGATACCAAGTCCTCTCAATACAGGGTCGGTTAATTCTAATCTTCCACGCCACATCCCGCCACCTAACGAAACGGATTTCTGAAGGGTATAGTTATATACAGGACTGTACGGATCAGCAGAATAGTCCACCTCAGCATATTTATGGTATTCATTATATCCGTATATACCTGTCAATTTTAATCTGTCTGTAAACAAACCTGTATTAAACTCCGCTGTATACACAAAATCTTTGGCGGTTTTTTCTATCTGCCATTTTGCATCACTGGAAGGAATTTTAGCGGAATCTTCGGAATATACGCCTATTACGGTAGTTCTTATTCCCTTCCAAAATGTTTTCATACGGCTTCCGAATGTAAAGGTTTCATATCTCCCTTTTATGAAAAAAGTATGATAGTTAACCCTGTTGTAATCACCCTCCGCAGTCAATCCTTTATATCCCCACACAGGGGTAAACGTATAAGGCGAATAATCCACCCACAGATTGCCGCATGTAATATTGCTAACGTTAGGACTAATATTATTTGCCATAACCTGTATATTAGGAGCTTCTACCGATGGTGTTCTGCTTTCAACAGATGTACCGCTTGATGTAAGATTATAATATGCTGCCTCGCCAAAATTCTGTCCTTGAGACGCTATTTCAAATATACCGCTGTAGTTATCAATGATTATATTAGACTTTATTTTCCCATAATGACTTAATCTGCCTTTTTCTTCGGGAGAATTAAAATATTCTGTGTACAATACTCCTGTAAAATCAACATTACCTATACGTTGTATGGCAACGCCAAGTTTTTTATATATATCAGGAGGAGTAGCGGTTACTACTTTTATCCCTATACCTGTTATATATAAATGGTCAACGTATACCCTTCCGTATGAAGTTTTGGCGCCCGGAGAATCAGTCCCGGATTTACCCGCAATAACAATTTCGTAACCGGCAATACTGTTAATATCAAGTTTTTTATCACTGCGTATTGACTTTTCCGATAATACAAATTTTTCTATAGGCATAACCACCTGTTCCCATGCTGCTTTACTAAGCACTTCAATATCATCGCAAGTATATATCTCTCCGGAACCATCTATAAGATTTATTCTGAAAATATTATCGGAACCATCTCCCTTAACCCATATTTTTATATCTTTAACACCGCTCCAGTCAAGAGGAGTTTTTATTGTCTGGCATCTTGCGGCAACAAATGTACCCCAGGGCTGGACAGTTTCTAATTTATACTCCAGTTCCATAGAATAATCACCATCGTGAACTATTCTTGAAGATGTCAGATTTAATTCGGAGTCCCCTCCTTCGATTGTTATATACATATTATAAGGATTAACGCGTTCAAACCCGTCTATAAGTACTTTAGCAGACCTTGTTGCTTTTGCTTCGACACCGACACGCGCTTCAGTTTCAAATGCTATATCGTCCAAATATATCTTATTCCTGCCGTGATTTTTGTTAAAACCAAAATGTAAATTAATAAGTGAAGAAGTATTAACACCTTTAAACGCAGAAAGAGGTATTGATACCTTGCGCCACTCTTTGGATACATCAAAATAATCCGTAGAAATAAATCTCTTTTCATTATTAGCCGAATCCTTTATACTGATATCAAATGTCTCCCCTCCCAAACCACCTTTAATCATGAATGTAATACGGTTAGCAGCACTTACATCAAGTTTTTCGAATCCGAAACCATAACCTGCCCAGCCGTCTTTAACAATATCATAACCTATACCAAGAAATCTGTTCCTCCCTTTCTCTGAATAAGAAGAATTTACTTCAAATATACTGCCTTTGTCGTCGTTATATTTAAAAGGGGTTCCCGGTGTCTTATCAAAATCGGCTACAATTAAAGAATCAGCTACAAGCACTGTAGCTATGGAAACAGTTAAAGTCAAAATCAGAAAACAAAAAGATATTTTTTTCATTTTTTCATTTTATCAATTAATTTATTTATCAACTCAGCCAGATTTTCAAGTTCATCCCCTTTCCTCAAACGTATCTTGTTAACATCCTCCTTCCCTT
>JAFGLF010000055.1 GCA_016928195.1 Elusimicrobiota bacterium | reverse complement strand
TTAAGGTTTACATACTTCGTCATGCCGAAACTATGGGAAATGTAACGGGTAAATATTCCGATAAAAACCAGAAAACCTTTTCCAAAAAGGGAAAGCGGCAGATTGAAGGGATAGCGGAAAAATTAAAGGAATATCACTTTGACCATATCTTTGTCAGTCCTATGTACAGAACACAGCATACAATTCTGCCGTATCTTAAAGAACATAATATTGTTGCAGAAATATGGCCGGAAATAGACGAGCATTGCTCCAATATATGTCCGGATACCAAAACTTCCGAAACCATAACACAGGGAGGCAGAATAGAGATAATAGAAGAGGGTGGAAAATTTTTTAGACTACGCGATTCAAAAACAGAATTTAAATATGCACCAAGGGGCCCTGAGGAATGCCTTGCCCTTTTTACACAAGCATGCAATCTTATAAAAGAAAAATTTAACAATTCGAAAAAGTCCATTCTTCTTGTATCACACAGCTGTACCGGTAACAGGATTATGGAAATACTTCTTGGTATTGACCCGATTGGAAGGTTTGCTCCTGCAAACACAGCCGTAACCCTTCTTGCTCAGCAGCCGGACGGGTCTTTTAAGCTGGTACAGTATAATGATAAACAGTTTAAACAAAAATTTTTACTGAAACAGAACGAGCATGGTAAAAATATTGTTTTTTCCGTGTATCCCGAATACTTTATTAACATCATAGGGAAAAAATATACTTTAAAATGGAAAGCCCTGAACGATGAAGGTGTCCTTATAAACGAAGGGGCTAAAAAATTTCATATCAAATCAGGTAAAAGAGAAAAGGAAATGCTGTTTGATATTCCGGGAAGCGTTATCCAAAAAGGAAAGGTTTTTACCCTGGAAGCTTCATTGTATAGTGACAATGATGCCCCCTTTACCTGGAGTAGAAAATTTATGTTTCCAACATATAAAAATCTTGCCGGAACCTGGCTCATAAAAAAAGGAGACAATATTGAAAGGGCATTGCCGGATTATAACGATTCCGGCTGGCTTGATACTGTTGTGCCGGGCGGTTGGGAAAAGGACGCTCTGCCGGATTACGATGGCATTGCCTGGTACAGATTAAAATTTAATATTTCCGACGGCGAGCTTAAGCTCTGGAAAGACAAAAAAATCGGGGTAATTATGGGAGCTATAGACGATGCCGATGTAACGTATTTAAACGGAAAAAAGATAGGGGAACTGGGCAAATTCCCGCCTGATAAGATAACCGCGTATAAAAAATCCAGGATTTACGAATTTCCAAGCGAACTGCTCGGCAGACACAACGTTCTCTGTGTGCGCGTGAGTGACTGGATGGGCGGGGGCGGTATATGGAAGGGGCCGGTTGCTGTAGGCCCTGTAGATGAACTCAATCTGTCTGTAGAATTTATGGAATAAAGGAGGTTAATGGCTATTTACTAGAACTCTGCCCGCTAGTTTCGTATGATACTGTTCCATTCTTTAAGCTGACCACTGAAATAATTCGGTGGTTTTTTATTACTTGAAAATGGTATAAAAAGTAGTATAATAAAAAAATAAGTAAAACTACAAACGTTGAAGACTCTTCCTGCTTTTGGGAGAAAAAAGAATATCTGACTGGAAAAAAATAAGATGAATAGAGAAAAAATTTTGGTTGTTGATGATGATACTGAAATAACAGCATTATGCAGGAAAAGACTTGAAATAGACGGGTATGAAACATATGGAGCTGCAACGGGCAAACAAGCATTAGACCTGCTAAATAAAAAAAGTTATAATCTTGTTATTTTGGATTTAAAATTACCGGATATTAATGGAATGGAAATCCTTGGAATAATAAAAACAAACTATCAATATTCTGATGTAATTATTATGACAGGAGCCGGATCCGAAGAATTGAGAAGAAAAGCAATCCAATCAGGTGCGTATGACTATATACATAAACCATTTTCTCACGATGAATTAAAATTATTAGTTAAACATTGTCTGGAAAAACAGAAATTACTTGGTGAGGTTAAACAATATCAGGAAAAGTTGATTCAATCGGAAAAAATGGCGTCTATGGCAAAGGTAACTGCTTACATTGCTCATGAATTGCGTAAACCATTGGCTAATATTAAAACTTTTTCACAGTTTTGTTTAACCAGTAAAACTATTTCGTTGGATGAAAGAGCCAGGGAACGTATAGAAATTATCTTAAGAAATTGTGAAAAAGCAAGTAAGATAATCGATGATATCCTGGCTATTTCCAGGCCGATTAAAATTTCTCTGAAAGTCGGGTCAATTAATGAGGTTATAGAGAAAATATGTCAAGCTTTTGAATCAGAAATAAATTCACAGATAAGAATTATCAGAAAATTCTCTACAAAATTACCTTGCCTGAAATTTGATTATGACCATATTGAAAGAGCTTTCGGTAATATTATTATGAATTCCTTACAGGCGATGTCTCAACGCGGAAAGCTTACTGTTGAAACTGTTTTTAATCCCGAAGAAAAGAAAGTTATAGTAAGCTTTATTGATACCGGCTGTGGTATTTCTGACGAAGAAATCGGTTTGATATTTGATCCTTTTTTTGCCAGGAGAAAAGGTGGTATAGGAATAGGATTATCATTTGCTAAAGAGATTATTGAACTGCACCATGGTGATATCTTAGCTAAAAGTAAAAAAGGAGAAGGAACAGCTATTACCGTAAACTTACCGCTAGAAGAATAAAAAATGCAAAAGATACTTATTATTGATGACGACCAGGATATGTGCATTGCACTAAGTGACCTTCTGAAAGAAGATGGGTTTAATACTTTAACCGCATATAATGGGAATGATGGACTTAAGATTACCGAAGAAAACCAGCCTGATTTGATTTTACTTGACTATGAATTACCGGATATAGACGGAATGAAAGTTTTGGAGAAGATAAAAAAAATAGATAAAAACCTGCCTGTAGTCATGCTTACCGCTTACGGTAAGATTAAATCTGCCGTTCAGGCGATGAAAGCGGGCGCGTTTGATTATATTACCAAACCTTTTGAAAATGAAGAAATAAGTTTAATAGTAAAAAAAGCGGTTCAGATACAAAAGTTAGGCCAGGAAGTAAAGGTTTTGCGGCAGCGATTAGAAGAAAAAAAGGAATTCCCTGTTCTAATAGGAAAGAGTTCCGTAATGCAGGAGATATTTGAACAGATAAAAAAAGTTGCACTTACAGATTTTGCGGTATTCCTTCAGGGGGAAAGCGGGACAGGTAAAGAAGTGGTTGCCAGAACTATTCATAGCGAGAGTCTGCGTAAAGAAAAGCCGTTTATTACTGTTGATTGCGGAGCACTGCCTGAGACATTAATTGAATCGGAATTATTAGGGTATGAAAAAGGGGCTTTTACCGGTGCAGATAAATCTAAATTAGGTCAGTTTGAATTAGCTGAAGGCGGCACAATTTTTCTTGATGAAATTACCAACCTGACTCCGGCAACTCAGGCTAAACTTCTAAGAGTAATACAAGAGAAAGAAATTCAGCATTTAGGCGGAAAAAAGAAAATTTCTGTAAATGTAAGGATAATTACAGCCAGCAATCTGCCTTTGGAAAAAACAGTAAGAGAGGGGCGGTTGCGTGAGGACCTTTATCATCGCATTAATGAGTTTAATATTCAATTACCGCCTTTACAGCAAAGAAATCAAGACATAATTCTTTTAGCGAATCATTTTCTTAAAGAAACAAATGAAGAACTGCATAAACAGGTAAAAAAAATATCCTCAAAAGCCATATCTCTTTTAGAGAGGTATAACTGGCCCGGTAATGTAAGGGAATTAAGAAACACAGTTAGACGTGCTGTGCTTTTGGCAGATGACACTGTTCTTCCCAAACATTTTCAGGTAAGTTTATCCCGCTCTTACGTGCAAAAACGGGATAAACTCCAAACCGCCTTTTTGAAAGATTTGGATTCAAAAAAAACAGAAAACAAAGCGACCTCATTAAAAAGAGCTAAAACTAAAACGGTTGAGTCAATAGAAAAAAAATCAATTCAGGAAGCACTTCTTAAAACAGGTTACCACCGAGGCAAGGTAGCCAAAACTCTGGGTATTGGCTATCGTACTCTTTACAATAAAATGAAGAAATATGGTTTATAACAAATCGGCAGTATATTGCCGAATTTCGGCAATATTTCGGCATCATCCTTCCTATTAATTTAATAAAGAATTTTCCGTAAAAATCCCAAAATTTTCTAATATATCATTCCTATTATTTCCTCGTCGGTAAATTTTTCCAATTTTAACAATCCAGCCCTATTTTTTATCCAATTCCCATTCTTTATATTTTGGCAAAAAAATTGTTATATATATTGTTGGAAGGTAATAACAATGAATCAAAACCCTTACCAACTGCCAAAAACGAAAATAACCTACTTAATAAGCTTTCCAAGCTATATAATAAATATAATCCGCGGTTTATTTATTTTTTTTAAGCGCGCGCGCGCGTTTGTAGCCCCGACAGTAAAATCCTCAACCTCCATCCTCCTCTTCTCTCTTCTCTTTTCTCTCTTCTCCCCGCCTTTTACGTATGCTGCTTTTGAAGATATAGGTGCCGGTGCCCGCCCTGTAGGCATGGGAAATGCTTTTACTGCCCTGGCTGATGATGTTCATACAATCTACTACAATCCTGCAGGTTTAGGCAGGATTACTCGTACTGAGGTTACCAGTGGTTATGGCAGGTTGTATTGGGGTTTAGATGATGACAGTAATTTAGGGAGTGGTTTTTTTGGATATACCCAGCCGGTTGGCAAACTGGGTACCTTTGGTTTAGGTTACCTGAACTTCAGTCTGGTCGGACATTATGCAGAAAATGAGTTCTTACTTTCTTATGGTAAAAATATATGGAAGCCGGTTTGTTTAGGCTTAAATTTAAAAGTTTTACAACAGGTAGTTGGACAGGATATTTATACTGAAATTGACCCTGCTTTTGACTATGGCGGAAGAGATTCTAAAACAAGTTATAGTGTTGACTTTGGTTCTTTATTCAGTATCGGCTCAAGATTATATCTGGCTCTTTCAATAACTGATATGAACCAGCCTGATATGATTTTCCATAAGACCGAGCAGGTCCAAAGCAGTAAAATTCCATATGGATTCAAAGCAGGTTTTGCATATCGGGAGGATTTACTCAATGTTGCGGTTGATGTGGCTTGTAAAGAAAGCGTCACTCAAAGTGAATCGGATATTAAAATTCATACCGGGGCAGAAAGATGGTTTTTCAGCAATACTTTTGCTTTGAGAGGAGGATTGGGGCTCGGTAAAAGAGAATATAAAAATACGACTATGGGAGCAAGTTATAAAACTGGTATATTCAGATTTGACTATGCTTTCATATATCCATTATCAGGAATTGAAGAAACATATGGTTCCCATCGTATTTCGTTAACCCTGTTGTTTGGACGTTCGGAAGAAGAACCCTGGAGACAGGTCAGAAGAAATGAGTTAGAAAAACGGCTAAATAAAATTGTGCTGCAATTAGAAAAATCAAGACAGGAAACAGAACTTACAAAACAGGAATTGGAAAAGACAAGACTAGAAGTCAAACAGGCACAGGATAGAATAGAAAATATAGAGGCATTAAAACAGAAAGAAAGACAGGTAGAGGAAGCAGAAGACGCACATGAAACTGCAGTTAAAAAAGAAAAAGAACGGAAGTATGACTACTGGTATTTAATGGGTGAACAATATGTTGAATATGGCGATTGGAAAGGGGCATTAAACGCATATAAAAATGCACTTGAATACAAACCGGGAGACCGAAAAGTGATGAACGAAATTGAGTATATACAAAAGGAAATACAAAAACCTGCCAAAAAGGCTCAGCCGGAAAAAGAAAAACCCCGGAAACTGGAGTATTATATTGTACAAAAAGGCAATACATTGCTGTCTATTGCAGAAAAAGTATACGGCGACTCATCCCGCTGGAAAGAAATTTACGAAGCAAATAGGGACAAAATTACAGAAGGAAAACCTAAACCGGGACAGGTATTAATAATACCATGATACTAAATTCTAAATCCCAAATACATAGAGGTTTTCTCATTTTGAACTTAATGAAGAAAATACTTGTAACAATTTGTTTTATAGTTTTAATTTTTATTGCTGCTGCTTCGGCATCGGTAGAATATCAAAACAAGACAGAAACAACGGAGTCGGGAATTCAGATTATTATATCCACACCTACAGGTTGTATTACCGGGGATTTACTAATTGCCTTCCTTACCAAAGATGGTATTGACGCCATAAGCACTAATAGTGACTGGAATGTGATATGCTCCAGTACACCAGGTGAGGGGAACTATGTACAAGTTGCGTGGAGAATTTTTCAGGCAGGGGATACCAGCTGGACATGGACAAGTGCCAGTGAGACCTGGCTGGGGGAGATACTTTGTTATAGAGGACATGATGCGGCCAACCCAATTTATGCTGTAAGTACTAACTCGGCAATATCAACTCAATATCCGCTTGCCCCTTCTGTAGATTATACGGATTTGCCAAATGGTAGTTTGGTTCTTCAGCTCTATGGCGCAGATTATGATAAATACGATACAGTTCCCATTCAGTTAACAACAAGATTTAGTGGTGCTTTCGGTGGTCCACAGGGTACCTGCGGCGCCGGAGGAGATAAATTGGTAAGCGGAACTGGCTCAACAGACACAGCAGAATTCGGGATGACCGGTGTAGATGATTGGGTGGCAGTTACAGTGGTTATCAAGGCAGCACCATCACCTCCCGAAAATATGAACCTTGATGCGGTATATACCTCCAGCGCTACTTTAAGCTGGGATATAAATACCGATGCAATTGAATACATTTTAGAGGCATCAACAAATACAAATTTTATTCCTGTTTTTAGTTCCTCAAGCACAACAGATGTCAATATTACTACCCTTACAGTAAGCTCTCTCTGGGCCAACACAACATATTATTTCAGAGCAGGAAACTTTATTGATGGAACAACCTATTGGACAACGACTACTATTTCTACATCCACACTGGCGAATCCAATAACTAATGCACAGATATACGCGCTAAATGAGTCAACTGTAACACTTACATGGACAGCACTTCCCCAGACGCCGTCAAGTTCAACGTGCGAAGGATACATAATAGAGGCATCCTCAACGAATTTCGGAGTAGAATATCCGGGAGGAATTGTTTATTCATCAATTTCATATACATACAATACAAGTGCTTTAACTATATCAGAATTGAACTCGAATACGACTTACTGGTTCAGGATAGGAACATACAACTGGAATTATGCCACTAACTATGTGTTACTGGATTCAACAGCTACGTTATCAATGGCTCCGAATGTTTCCTGCAATAAATCTACAGAAACATGGACCAATACTGATGAATTTGTATTTACAAATGAGTTAGGATGGGGGGGAGGAGGGGTGGAATACTATAAATACAAATGGGACCAAAGTGTTTCCCCAAGCGATTATCCGGATACCTGGAGCAGCGGAGTAAAAGTAACAACGGCAACAACCGAAGGTTCCTGGTATATGCATGTGAAGTCATATGATCCATCCGGCACAAGCAATCCGACCACAATGGATTACGGCCCCTACAATTATGATAGTTCTTCACCGACTTTTAGTAATTTTTACAGTCAAAGGGTTAATACTTACTGGGTTGATACTACTCAGTGGAATGATGATGCAACACCAAATGCTAAAATAAATGTACAAGATTCCGATTACAGCGGACTGCGAATAGGGCGAACCGAAATTGACCCGTCTTCGGGTACGATTTTACTCCTACATTTAAATGAAAATACAACCGACTATTCCGGATACGGCAATCATGGTACATTAGAAAATGGTCCCGGCTGGGTCTCCACAGGCACATGGAAAACAGGCGGTGGACAGGAACAGATACTTGAATTAGATGATGCAAGTGAACAATATGTTACAGCCGATTCCGTATGCAACCATATAACCGGAACCGGAAAACCGTTTTCTTTCGGTTGCTGGGTACATCCTACACAAGCGACAGAGCGGGATGCTGTTCTGATATTCAACGGAAAAACAGTTGGAGACTTGAATATGTTATGGTGGGCATACACTGATGGGAAATTTGCTTATGAAGATGATGACAATCCTCAAGTGGATAGCCAAAATACATTTTCATTAGACTGGCATTTTGCCATGGTGACCATAGATGCATCCAATAACGGCAAGCTTTATGTTGACGGAAAAGAGGAAGCAAATTTTACAACCGATGAAAGACCGGAAACAGGCGGTTATTTCTCAATCGGTACGGAATACGACAGTTATCCAAATGATGGTGATCACTTTACGGGTTTTGTAGACGAAGTCGTGGTTTATAACCGCGCTCTCTCAGCCAATGAGGTCGCCTGTCTTTATAACTCCGGCTGTGTAAAGTATTCAACAAGCGGTGTTGACGGGACATACATAATAGATGCCTCAACAGCAACAACGGTGACTTCCGGAAATAACGGAACGGTTTCTATTGAAATATCAACAGCAACATCGCTTCCCTTCCATACTTCCGGGACCGACTGCCATGTTCAATTCCTGATAAGCGACATGGCAGGAAATGTTGCCGAATCCGATAAGTATGCAATAAAGATAGACTCGATTCCTCCCACAGCAATAACCAATCTTAATGCTGCAGCCGGCTCAGGCCAGAGAGAAGTAGATCTTACCTGGACAAAATCTACAGATACTGTAAGCGGTTGTGATTCATATATTATTAAGTACGCAACTTTCGGTATTGTCAATTTTGCAACATCAACATGGTGGAACAGTGCAATAGATATAACAGGCGGAACGGTATTTGATAATGAGAGTAAAACCGAGACCTTTGATGTTCCTTTAAGCACACCCTTGTTCCATTTTGCAATAAGGACACTTGATAATGCAGGGAATCTTTCAGATATATCAAATGTTCCGTTTGTCCATCCCAAAGATAATGATCCGATATTCAGTAATTTCGCGAGCCAGAGAGTTGACGGCTCCTGGATTGATACTACGCAGTGGAATGATGATGATACGCCGAATGCAAAAGTAGAAGTACAGGATACAGACACAGGTTTGAGGATTGGTTCACAGGAGGTCTGGCCGGATACAAATACGGTGCTGTTACTCCATATGAACGAGTCTGGCCTTTCTGACGGTGCAACCACGTATGACAGTTCCGGATACGGAAACAACGGCACAGTGTATAGCGCCACCTCCATTACAACAACCACATGGAAATCAAGAGGAGGAACTGAAGAGATACTTTATTTTGACAGGAGTGACGATTATATTGAAGTTCAAAATGATGAGAGTCTGAATATTTCCGGTGAATTTACTATTGAGGCTTGGGTTAAAGTTAAAGAATTTAATACAAATGGAGGTAATGAAAAGGATATGATTGCGCGTAGAGCTGATTACGGCAACAATGAAGGTTTTTTATTTGGAACAGGAGAATCTGAGATTGAAGCAAATGATAAGAAGCCTTACTTGCATCTTACCAATGGTACTGACTGGTTCTGGACGAGTACGAATAATCCGATAAAAGAGAATGAGTGGTATTATATCGTCGGGACCCGCAAAGGGACTCTCATTAAGCTTTATATTAACGGCGAACTGGATAAAAGCAGAGATGATTTCACAGGAAATATAAAACCTTACGAGGGTTTGCTTTATATTGGGGGGAATGCAGAATTCAACGGTCTGATCGACGAAGTCCGTATTCTGAACCACGCGCTTTCTGCTGAAGAGGTTGCCTGTAGGTATAATTCCGGCTGTGTAAAGTATTCAACGAGCAGTGTAGCTAGAACATGGATAATAGATCCGTCAACAGCAACAACGGTAACTTCCGGTGATAACGGAACGGTTTCTATTGAAATATCATCAACGGTAACATCACTTCCTTTCCATAGTTCCGAGACCGACTGCCAGGTTCAGTTCCTGATAAGCGACATGGCAGGAAATATAGCGGAATCAAATGCGTATGCAATAAAGATAGACTCTGCACCGGCACCTGATGATGTACAGATAGATGCAGTAAATATATCCAATGTATCGATGTCCTGGACAAACTGGGCATGTCCTGACGGATATGTAGTTGAAGCATCAACAAATTCAAATTTCATTCCTGTTTATAAAACCTCTTCAACATCGGATAAAAACGATATAGACCTTACAGTTCTGGATTTGATTTCCAATACCACATATTATCTGCGTGCCGGCTCGATATTTTCAGACGCAACATCCTGGATGGTCAGTCCTGAATACCTTTCAACCACTACACTCTGCCAAGTCCCCGGAATGCCGCTGATCAATGAAGTATATACCTCAAGTATAACAATAACAATAGGCACAGGAAGCAACCCCTGGCCGACAAAGTATGCAATCAAAGTAAGCAGTGTGGATGTATCAAATAGCGGGAAATATGTAACTGCTAATGACGGTCTGTTAGGCGATAATGCGGTATGGAACAGCAGTGACAGTTGGGATAACGGTAATGGACAGGTATGGGTAGGTAATAATGAATTATTGATGAATACGACATATGAAATAGTAATTATAGCAAAGAACTGGAATGAAGTAGAAGCGGTAAATTATGGTAATGGGACGACAACCTCGACGTTATGCGAGCTGCCCATAGCACCTGACCTGTTAAGTGTGGAACAATCGTCAATGAGTGTAAGGATAAACACAGGGAGTAATTCCT
>JAFGLF010000054.1 GCA_016928195.1 Elusimicrobiota bacterium | reverse complement strand
CCAAGAATAAATAATACTGCTATACACAAACCTATCAGGATTTTTCGCCCGCCAAAAAGACCGGTCCCGGCTCTATTGGGATAAACTCCTTTCGCTTTGCTCAATCCTCCACAGGCGGATTTCGCTTTGCTCAACATTTTATACTCCTTTTATCGGTAAGTTTATTAAAAAGCTATCTCTGCCCCTAAGTATATCGTCCTGCCTTGATTTACGGGAAGCGAGTTACCAAGAATTAATCCCCAGTTCGGCACCCAGACCTCTCTATCAAAAAGATTGTCAACCCTGAATAACAAGGATAATCCCTTGCCGACATTCCAGTCGGAAAGTTTATTCATGTCAAATCTGCAGTTAAGATTCATTATATTATATGCTCCGGGGGATGGGTTTACCGCTACGTCATATTTTTCGTCCAGTCCTCCCTGGTATATACTAAATAAGCTTACCGTTGCTCCTTTTTCTGATTTATAGCTTATGCCTGCTTTAGCTCCGTTGTTTGCTATCGGAGTTACGTCTTTATTCCCGTCTTTGTCTTTACTCTCCTGATGAAGCGCTGAACCAAGAAGTAAAAATTCTTTATTTACATAATACTTTCCTTCAATCTCTATTCCTCTGTGTATGATTTCACCGATGTTGTCATATGTGGGAGCTGAAAATTTTGTAAATGTCCGGTCCTGCAAAATGATATCAGTCTGCTTACTATAGAACAAATTCACTCCACCTTGAATTTTTTTTCCAATATAATTTACCCCGATATCAACGGTATCCACCTTTTCGGGCTTACAGTCCGGATTCCCTTGCATTGCCGAGTAGTTTATCCCTATTTCATTGATACTCGGAGCTCTAAATGCCCGGCTGTAAAGGGTTTTAACATTGACATAGGAGACAGGATAGAATATGAGGCCCGCTCTGGGAACAATATCAAGGCCAATATTCTCAACCTTATTGGCCTGTAAACCGCCGATTAACTTCATAATGTCCTGTTGTACCCAGTAATCCGCCTGTGTATACAAGGCAAAATTATTTTGACTGCTATCTGATATTGTCCCTTCATCAAGGGTTTTCTCTTTACCGGCAGCATAATTATATAATCCCCCAAAGACAACCCCGAGTTTTTCCACAGGATTTATAAAGTTAGCGCATTCAGCGATAAATTCATAGGAATCCCTTGAAGTACTGGGCCAGAAAGGTATTTTTAATTTTGAACGTGTATAAGTAAGGTTGATATCCATATTCCATTTCTCGTTTACTTCAATAGCATATCCCATATCGGCAAAGCCTTTTTTCCAAACATCATTATCTCCATAAGCATGGAAAAGATTGCAGAATTCCGGTATAAAATGGGAACTTTCCCATTCGTTGTAAGTTGACATAAAACTCAACTTTTTATAGTTAACTCCTAGATAGACTCCCGGACCTTTATTGGGGATATCCACTTCAGCACTAACAAGATTTCCCGTAGGGTCCAGAGAAGCAGGATTGTAAGAACTTAGATAATCCAATGTCGTATTCCAGTCAGGTTTTTTATGGTATCTTCCTGCTGCTACAATACTCAAATCTCCGTTTCGGTACTTTGCTTTTCCCTGTGTATCGTATGCGCTTGCTTTTCCTCCTAAACCTGTCATAGTAATATCATTTTCTTCTGCTTTCTCTGTGATAATATTAACCACTCCTGAAAAAGCACCTGAGCCGTATAAAACGGAACCAGGCCCCCTGATGACTTCTATCTTTTCTATAATGTTTATAGGGAATGATTCTAATGTTTCACTTTTAATCCCACCCTCCTGTATTTCGCGAATCGGCCGGCCATTGATTAACAGCAATACATGACTGCCGGAATTCTTAAACTGGTCTCCGCGAACAGAAATCATACTGCGGTCGGTCATATATACAGAACTACCTATTAAACTGGGTACGCGCTCTAAGATATCTTTTAATGTGGTCCCACCAAACCGCTCCAGTTCATCTTTAGTGATTACCGATATAACTCCCGGCGCATCCGACAATTTCTCGGTAAATTTCGAGGCGGTTATCACAGTAGGTATCTCCATAAAAAGCAGTTCTTCGTCCATTACCGGTTCTGCCTGAGCCGTAACATCAAACACGGTCCCAAAAACCAACACTGCCACAACACCCAAAAACAAAATCTTTTTTTTCATATTTCCAACCCTAAATAATAAGGAATTATGAGTTTAAAACTTTGCTGTCAAAGAAAGTCTGGTTTCTCTAGGATTTGCCGGAAGATTACTTGTATTCGGCCAATCTGTACCTGTAACATAATCCTCATCCAATGCATTCCTTACTGTTACCGCAGCTTCAAAATCCTTTGAAAATTCATATAATAAATTTGCGTCCATTACCATATAACCGTCCAGACCTTTTGCAGCATTAATGAATGTATTTTTATGTCTTTTACTGATTACGAATAGCCGGGGAGTAAGATAGAATTTTTTAAGAAAATTCCAGGTAAATCCCCCGTTTGCTATATGGTCAGAACTATATTTGAAAGTCACATCTGTATCTTTAAACTTGGCTTCCGTAAAAGCATAATTCATAAAAAATGATAAGTCACTGGTCGGTTTATATTTTGTTTCAAGCTCGACCCCGGAGCCATTAACATCTCCTATTGAGTCTCCTATGAATACGGTAGGTCTATTTGGATCTGCTACATTACCAATAATGTCATATAGAGTGTATCTAAAAAATACTAAGTTATACCAAAATCTCTTTATATCGGCATTTGAAAAAGATATTTCTATATGTCTTAGTTTTTCCTGTTCAACATCCGGGTTATTGCTATATGCACTTGTCCCAAAATCAACAAATTGGTACCATAAAGCAGGCGAAGCAAATGCTTCACTATAATTTACTTTACCTACAAAATTAGAAGAAAATTCGTTAATTAGTGCAATCCTGGGACTTACTGCGTTCCTTCTTACCTTTTCTGCATATCCGGTTTTGTAGTCATCATACCGTGCACCTGCAATTAAACTTAACGAATTTGTTATTGTATAAATATCCTGGATGAAAGCTGCATATGTGTTTTCCGCGCCCTCTTCTGTCCAATTTTTGCTATTAGGAAATTCAACAATACCTTCATCTATAGCTACCCTAGTGACTGTATCTATATTCCCTTTAGCATGAGGATTTACTATCTGCCTGGAAGTATTTGATAATCCAATTAATAATTTATGCTCCTGTATGGTATAATTAAAAATAACATCGTTAATGTTTTTCATAACAGTAGCATCATTACTAAAATATGCTCCATATGGCCATGTTGACGTTCCGTCCGTATAACCAAACGGCAGATACTGGCCAAAATACTTAATTACGGCATAATCAATACCTGATAGGATTTTCATTGTTAATGTATCGGTGAGTTGCTTATTATATTCAAACTCACTTAAGAAAACAGAGGCATATTCGCTGAACGGATCTTCGGTATTTATTCCTCCCCAACCTTGCAGCCAATTTATCTGCCTATTGCCATAACCAACGGATAATTTTAAATCTTTATACTTTATCCTTGAATAAATAAATTTTTGTATTTCATCCCTGTTCCATTTCTTTGCAAAATCCCATTGTGTTCCCTGAAGCATACCTTTTTCATATATAATGTCCGGACCTTTATAGGTAAAATTCTCGCCAAACATACTGATTGACAAATCGTCGTTTATATCCGTACCATAAGAAAAATATCTTCTTTGATAGTCGTTTTCTCCAATGGTGTTATTTATCTTAAATTCTTTTTCATCTTTTGTGATGATATTTATTATATACATCACTGCCTGCGCACCATACAAAGATGAACCGGGTCCGCGTACAATCTCTATCTGCTTAACATTTGAAATATTAAAATCATGAACACACCTAATGCCGTTGCAAAAACCAAGATTAACGCTATGTCCGTTAATCATAACCTTTCCCCATATATAGCTGTGTGTATACACACCCCTATGAATGGGAAAGACTTCCTGGCTATCATCCTGGAAATCAGTAAAACCTACTACTGAACGGTACACTTCAGGCAGTGATTGCCAACCATTTAATTTAATATCCCGCTCTGTAATAACCGTTACCGCATTGGGACTTTCCATAATCGTCTGCTGTGTCATAGACGGAGTTATTACTACCGGTATCTCCATAAAAAGCAGTTCTTCGTCCATTACCGGTTCTGCATTTGCCGGCACCTCAAAACCGATCCCAAGAATAAATAATACTGCTATACACAAACCTATCAGGATTTTTCGCCCGCCAAAAAGACCGGTCCCGGCTCTATCGGGATAAACTACTTTCTCTTCGCTTTTCATTTCACTCTCCAATGAAGGCATAGTGTCAATAGGTATCCGACACTTGCCTAATTTATTATTAAGTCCGTAGACCATCCTCCAATCCGTGCCT
>JAFGLF010000005.1 GCA_016928195.1 Elusimicrobiota bacterium | reverse complement strand
TGAAAAATCTTCATTACTCCTGACCTTTGTGGAAGTTCCAAGTGATATGCTCAAAGGAATTCTACCGCTGATAATCTTTGCGCTCTTTTCTCTAATTCTTCTTACAATTTTTAAGGCAACTTCTTCATCAGTCCTGGGAAGAAGCATTGAAAATTCATCTCCACCCCATCTTGCAACTATATCTTCCGCTCTGCAGCAGCTTTTGAGGACATTTGCGCAACTTTTTAGTATTTCGTCTCCTTCATTATGGCCAAATGCATCATTTATTAGTTTTAACCCATTTATATCCCCTACAACGATACTTACCGGGAGCTGTCTTTTAGTATTTAACCTGTTCAATTCTTCCTCAAAATAAGCCCTGTTGTAAAGTTCGGTAAGGTTATCGTGAAAAGACAGATAAGACAGGTGATTTTCTATTGTTTTTCTTTTCGATATATCATGAAGGATGCCCTGTATGGCAATGATTTTGCCTTTATTATTGTAAAATGGAGTTATCGTTTCCTCATAACATATTATACTGCCATTTTTATGAAGGAAGCGGATTTCTACAGGCTTTGAAAAATCAAAGTTATCGTATTGTATTTCTTTAACTATTTTCTTATCATTGGGATGGACGATCTTGTAAATAAATCCCGGATCAGCATAAAACTGATCGGGGTCATAACCAAGATTTTTTTTTACTGAAGGGCTTATATACTCATATTCTAATTTAGGATCCAGCTTATACTTATATATTATATCCGAAGTATTCTCTACAAGCTTTTTAAAATATGATTCGTTTTCAATGGTTTTCCCCGGAGCTCTTTTACCAATTGATTTTAATTTATCTTTTTTTGCTTTCATCTAAAGGACCCATTTAAAAATTTATTTAATCTCTATTTTTTTAATTATATAACAAATATTTCAATAATTCATTAACCGTTTATTTACCCCTGACTCTTACCGTTATGCAAATGCCGTTCTTTCTTTAATATGTTGATATAATTGTCAACTTATTATGGAACAAAAAACTTATAGAACTCTTTCTAATATTATAGAATTGGAAAGATACTATAAAGTGTTTTTAAATTGAATTATATGATTTATTCCAATAAGGACTTTGGTACAGCTTTAAAAGAAATAATAGATGAAAAGAAGATAAAACTGAGAAGCCTGGCCAATAAAACTAACCTGAATTACAGTTACTTCAGCAAGCTCAAGAAAAGGGGGAGTTATCCGCCAATTTCAACCATCAAGCTTATTTCCAGGGGATTGGGTATTCCTCCGGAGTATTTTATGGAATACAGGATCTACAAAATTCAAAAAATCCTGGATAAGAACCCTTATATCATTGATAAAACTTTTAATTATGCTAAAGACCTCATAAATAAAGAGAAATTAAAAGTAGCTGAAAGAAAAAAATCATTCACAGAAAAGTAAAATTATTATATCTTAAACCTATCATTATTTAAGCTATTCCATGTTCTATTATGAAATTACCGGAACTTTCCGAATTACTTGATAGAATTCTAAATAAATGTGTGATATGTCCCCACGATTGCAGGGTAAACAGGATTAAAGGCGAAAAAGGTTTTTGCCGCGCCGGCTACAGGCCGGTTATTTCATCTGCCATGCTTCATCATGGAGAAGAACCGCCCATTTCGGGAGCCGGCGGTTCGGGAACTATCTTTTTTTCGCACTGCAATATGAAATGCGCGTACTGCCAGAATTACCAGATAAGCCAGGAATCAGAAGGAATAGAATACAGTATTCCGGAACTGGCGGAAAGCATGGCTGGCCTGCAGAATTCAGGCTGTCATAATATAAATTTTGTCTCTCCGACCATATGGATCCCCCAGATAATAAAAGCTTTATTTGCCGCCAGAAAAAAGGGCCTTTCAGTCCCCACCGTATTTAATACCGGAGGATATGACAATCCCAGGATTATAAAAATGCTTGATGGAATTATTGACGTTTATATGCCTGACATGCGTTACAGCGATAATGATATGGCAAGAAAATACTCTTCTGTAGAAGAATATGTCCTGTATAACCGCGAGTCAGTTAAAGAAATGTACAGACAGGTTGGGGGCCTTAAATTAAGCGAAGAAGGAGTGGCCAAAAAAGGGCTCCTCGTAAGACTTCTTGTCATGCCTGGAAATATCGGAGGAATCAAAAAAACCCTGGATTTTATTAAAAATGAGCTGTCAACCGATGTTTATTTAAGTATTATGGCTCAATACCATCCGGTTTATAAGGCATTTAAATATCCGGAATTAAATAGAATGATTACGGCAAAAGAATATCTGGACGTGGTCAGGTATGCCGAAAAAAAAGGTTTTAGTTATGGATGGACCCAGGATCATATATCACTCAGCAGTAAAGAAGATTTATTTATGCCTGATTTTAAAGATAAGAAAGTTTTTAAATACTATAAAGATGAGGATTAATTATAACCAGCTGATTTCCGGCTGGTGATTAACGGGAAATTAAACTGCGATATCAGATTCTCTTTGTTTTTTCCATACTTCTAACTCCTTAAGAGATAGGGCATTCAATACATCTTTTTTCCCCAGACCGGCTCTTCTGGCTATATCTACACCCAGCCTTATCATATCCATATTATTTGGCCTGTGAGAATCTGTATTTATAACCAGCTTTACGCCCATTTTAGAAGCCTGCCTGGCATTTTGTTCGTTAAGATCCGTTCTTAAATAATAAGAATTTATTTCCAGAGCTTTGTTATTTTCAGCTGCTGCTGCAATTAATCTTTCGATATCAATAAAATAAGGCGCCCTGCTTCCAAAAACCACTCCTGTGGGATGGGCGATAAAGTCAATATATTTATTCTTGGCCGCGCTTACCACTCTTGCAGTATTCTCGGCTTCCGTATTCAAGAATGAAGAATGCATTGAACCAATAGCAATATCCATTTTCTTAATTATGCTCTCAGGATAATCAAATTTACCCGCTTCCCTTATGTCAATTTCTGAACCCATCAAAATGCGGAAGTCTTTAAATTTAGATTTTAATTTGCCTATATAGCTTATTTTTTCATATACTCTTTTATCATCCAGGCCCCTGCCATAATAATTACTTGTTGAATGGTCTGTAATCGCCATATATTCATAGTTAAATTTTTTTATTCTCTCAATCATATCATCAAGACTTAAAATACCATCGCTCCATTTAGAATGGATATGAAGGTCGCCCTTGATATCTTCCATTTTTAATAATGCCGGCAGCAAATGTTTCTTTGCCAGTTCTATCTCCCCCCGATTTTCCCTTAACTCGGGCGGAATATACTGAAGACCAAGCCTGCTGTAAATATATTCTTCAAAGCATGCCTCCTCATCTGGCAGGCTATTTTTTACTTTCGTCCCTATTATATCTGTAAAATTAATATTTTTTATTCTTCCATTTTCAGCAAACCCTTTTTTCCTGGCTATTTCTTCCAGTTTTCTTATGTGTTCTTTGCTTCCGGTAGTATACAATATATCTGCAGCCCAATTATTATGGCTGCTTATAATAAATTCAACTTCTGTTTCAAAAACAGTTCCAAATCTTCCGCTTATACTTTCCGGCCTTATGCCACTTTCTTTAAATCCTTTAATAAAATTTAGTGATTTAATTTCTTCCAGCAATTTTAAACTTTTCGAAGAATCAAAGAACCTGTTGTTAAAATGAGGCAATATAAGTATATCTATATCCCTGACCAGAGGCTTTTTCCTTCTCAGGGAACCGGCCACAATTATTTTTTCTATATCTTTTATTTTATAAAGACTCATTTTTATTTCATCAAGAAAAAGCTCAACCTGCCAGCGCGGGTATAGACCCTTAATACTGTCAATATAATCAAGGGAAGATTTAAGTCTTTTAATGTAAAACATACTGTCTTTGCTTTCACTCAAGCCTGCTTCTGCCATAATATTATAAATCCTGCTGCCAATATCTCTTGAAGTAAGTTTATCTTTAAGGTCCTCAATGTTTTTTATATCCAGGGCTTCATAGATTTTAAACATTCTTTTTTTTTCAAATCCGCTTATTCTTATTAACCCTATCAGGCTTTCATCATACTTTGATTTTAATTCTTCATA
>JAFGLF010000053.1 GCA_016928195.1 Elusimicrobiota bacterium | reverse complement strand
GCCCGGGACCTGAAGGACAATTCGGACAAAATAGCAGCACTTGAGAAGGTGCTGAGTAAGATGCGGAGTTAACGGAGTATTTTCAACTGGTTTTAAAATTCAGCAATTTTTAGGACCCAATCCTTTTTCGGTATTTGTTTGACATTATTTTTACTTAATATATAATCTAAAAAAAACTACAAACTAAATTCGTTTATTAATTGTTATATGGAAAGGAGATTAAATATGAACCAAACAATTGAAACAATTATGAATAGACGGTCTGTAAGGTCATACACCGTAAAATCAATTCCCAAAGAAATTATACGTACTTTAATTGATGCCGGTAATGCTGCACCATCCGGCTGCAATGCACAGAATTGGAGGTTCGTCGTAGTTGAAAGTAGAGACTTTAAAGATAAATTACTGTCTCTTGCCCTCCCTAGATATAAAAAATGGATGGAAAACGCCCCGGAAGGATTAATTAATATGCGTAAAGATATTGATTCGGCTTGCTCGGACCCAATATATTATAATGCTCCTGTTATAGTATTTGTTATTGGTTCCGGCATGACAAGTGATCCGGATAGTTCCATGGTATGTGAGAATATCATGCTTGCAGCACGTTCTTTAGATATAGGCAGTTGTTGGGTTTATTTTGGTCAACTACCCATTGATAATCAAGAAATAAGAAATGAATTGGAACTTCAAAAAGATGAAAAGGTTTATGGTCCTATTTTGCTGGGATATCCTAAAGAAGGATTCCCGGAGCCTCCGCCAAAAAAAGAAGCAATAGTAAAATGGATTTAGAAACAATTACATATATGTTCGGCAGAGATAATGACACACGAGTTTGACGGGAAGAAATACAAGGAAGCATCAACCCACCAGAAGGAATGGGACTGCCCGCCTGACCAAAACAGTCTGGCAGGGTTTCCTCCACTGAGGATTTTCAACAAAGCCATCCACGAGTAGCAGGAAATTTCCATATTTATAGGAGGAACGATGAAAAATAAAGTTGAAGTTCTTTTCCAGGGCGATTCTGAAAACAGGCTGGGAAAAATTCGGCTGAAAGAATGGTAACGATATTTAAAGCAGAAAAAAGATTCTTATAATGCGAAATGAGTAAATTTAAAGAAATAGCTTGGTTTATTATTTTGCTGATTGTTTTTGTTTATCTGAATAATAGTTCTTTTTTTGTAAAAAAACATGATAGCAGACCTTTGCTTCTTGCCCATAGGGGATTAGCTCAAAGTTTCTCCATGAAAGGTATAACGGGTAAAACAAATACCGCTCAACGAATATATAAACCGGAACATCCTTATCTGGAAAATACCATTCCGTCTATGGAAGCTGCCTTTAAAGCTGGTGCTGACATAGTTGAGTTTGATGTTCAACTAACTAAAGATGGAGAATTTGCTGTTTTCCATGATTGGTATCTTGAGTACAGGACAAATGGGAATGGCAATACAAGAGAATATAGTATGGAAGAATTAAAATTACTGGATGTTGGATATGGGTATACCGCTGATAATGGAAAAACATATCCATTTCGTGGAAAGGGCATAGGGCTTATGCCTTCATTAGATGAAGTTCTTAAATATTTTCCTGATCAGGTGTTTTTAATTAATATTAAAAGCAATGATTTGGAAGAGGGAGAACTCCTGGCCGAATACCTAAAAAATATACCCGAAACCCGTTTGAGTCAACTTATAGTTTATGGGGGAGACAGACCGATTGCTTCACTTGAACAAAAATTACCTAATCTTCGGGTTATGTCGAAAGCAACCGTGAAAAGGGCCCTGATTCCTTACCTGCTTTTAGGATGGACAGGTTATATTCCGCCTTCAATGAAAAATAGTTTTTTTTATTTACCTCTAAAATATACAAGAATAATGTGGGGATGGCCTCACCGTTTTATTGATAGAATAGAAAAAGCCGGGTCTATTTTTGTACTTGTAAACGGGGAGGGAAAATGGTCGGAGGGTTTTGATAAAAAAGAAGATTTACAGAAAATACCTAAGAATTATAGAGGCGGGATTTGGACAAACCGTATAGATAGAATAGCACCTTTGTTTCAATAAAAACAGGGACAGCCTATATTTCAATTTATGAATAAAGTAATTACAGAAATCCGCAAAGAACTAAAGGAAAATGCAGACCCTGGGATTAAGTCCACAGGAGAGAGTTTTTTTAAGGAAAAAATAAAATTATACGGCATAAAAACAGCAGTTGTAGGTAAAATCGCCAAAAAGTATTATGCCTGCATCAGGGATTTTGAAAAAGCAAAAATATTCAACTTGTGCGAAGAGCTATGGCGGTCCGGCTATATGGAAGAATCTTTTATTGCCTGTAACTGGTCATATTATATTAATAAACAATACGAACCGCAGGATTTTAAGGTTTTTGAAAGGTGGGTAAATTGTTATGTCAGCAATTGGGCTGCCTGTGACACCTTGTGCAATCATACAATCGGTGCATTCTTGGAAATATATCCGAAGTATCTGGCGGATTTAAAGAGATGGGCGAAATCCAAAAACCGTTGGGTGCGCCGCGCCTCGGCGGTATCGCTGATTGTCCCTGCCAGAGCAGGCAAGTTCTTAAAAGATATTTTTGAAATAGCCGATATATTGCTTTTGGATAGCGATGATTTGGTACAAAAAGGATATGGCTGGATGCTTAAAGTTGCCGGTCAATCACATCAAACCGAAGTGTTTAAATATGTTCTAAAGCACAAGGCAGAGATGCCGAGAACCGCACTTCGGTATGCCATAGAAAAAATGCCGGAAGAATTAAGACGAAGAGCAATGAAAAAGTAATGAAAGGAGCAACCTATGAACAAAGAAGTTAAAAAGTACATAGAAAAACAAAAATCCCCTCAAAAAGAAATTTTGAAGAAGGTCAGGAATATCATTTTAAAAACTCTTCCTGGTTGTGACGAGAAAACAGCCTGGGGAGTTGTAACTTTTTCAGGAAATAAATTTTATATCGTTGCCTTGAAAGATAAAGTAAATGTCGGCTTTGCTATCGCCGGTTTAAGTAAAAAAGAGGCAGGTCTTTTTGAGGGCAGCGGTAAGACAATGAGGCATATAAAAATTCATACACTTAAAGATATTGATGAGAAAAAACTGGTAAAATTAATCAAGATGGTTAATAAAAAAGCCGTTTGTACGTGTTGAAAATGATAAAGTTATCTATTTTATTAATGATATTAATTACGGCTTGTAATAGTAAGAATGTTAAACTATCACCAACTAATAATTTAACAGACAGTATTGTTAAGCAAGTGGAATCACTCACAGTTGATGATTTTAATGATATGAATCTAAGGGCTAACCTTGGCGGGGAGTGGAATACAGAAGACGATTCCTCTGCTGGCGGTAATTCATCTGCTATTATTAAATTAGTCCGTGGCAGGAACAAAGGCGGTGGAGCCCTGAGGCTGGATTATGTACTTGGACCGCGGTATGAGTACAGGTTTTCAGCATTCACGCTCACCTTTCCTGAGGTCAGGGACTGGTCGGGATACAAGGGCATAAGGTTCTGGATAAGGGGAAGCGGGAAAAAGATGCGGATAGAATTAGCCACCGAACCGGTGAAGGACTGGGATTTTCATTCGTACCATATAAACAAGACACCGGCTGAATGGACGGAATATTTCATACCTTTTTCGGATTTCAAACAGGGCGGCTGGGGAAAAGAGCGGGTTGAGCTCAATCTTGCTTTGATATATAAGATGTATTTCTTGGCTTCTTCGTCTATTGACGGCGAAGAAGGTTTTATCGAAATAGACAATATGTCGCTCGAAAAAAATCATAATAACCGGTGATAAAAATCATGAAAAGAACAAGATTAATCATTATTATATTTTTGATTCTGTTTGCTGCTTATATTCATAGCAAAGAATTAAAAATAATTAAAGCAACAGCATCATCTTTTGAAGGACCTGTCTATAAACCTGAATATTCTATTGATAATAACATACAAACCCGATGGTCATCACGGTACACAGATACACAATGGATAGTTTTTGACCTTGGTAAGAAAGAAAGTTTTAATATGGTCACCATCATATGGGAGGCAGCTTATGGAAAAGAATACAATCTCCAGATTTCAGATAATAACCGGGACTGGGAAACTGTATATAAAAAAAGGAATGGTGATGGTGAAGAAGATACTGTTATTTTAGGGAATCAAAAAGCCAGATATATACGAGTATATGGTATAAAACGGGCAACTGTTTATGGTTACTCTGTTTATGAATTTAAAGTCTATTTAAAAGTTGATTCAAAGATACCTCCCCCTCCTATAGAGGTCAAAGCCAAAACAAGATATTACTCAATCTATCTTAGCTGGGGAGGAAATACAAAAGATATATATGGATATGATATATATCGTTCAATTCAGCAGGAAGAAAAGTATGAAAAAATAAATACGGATATTATTCAGGTAAATAGATATACAGATGACAATATTAATTATGGGAAGAAGTACTCATATTATATAAAGACTGTTTCTTATACGGGTATAGAAAGTATTCCTTCTCAAAAAGTATCTGCCTCAATTATGAATATTAGGAAGGATGATTTTATTAAAGAAGAAGATTTACCTATTTTTGCTTCATTAGTATCTCCAAGCATCTTGGGAGTATACATTAAAGACGGAACAATTGTTCACGGAAATCAAATTCCTTATAAAGAACAAGAAGGCGATAAAATAGAAATTGATAAGTGGATTAACACTGTTCGTAGAGATGGGAAAAGGATTGGTGCTCCAGTAGGTAGAACAGGGGAAAAGATGAATAAACTACGTACTTTTGATACTATAATTAATAAAATACCAGAAGAAAAGGAGCAGTTCCTAAGAAAAAGTAGTTTCTGCTTAATATCCTCAAAAGATGACCCAAATTATAAGAATCCTAAAATATTAAAGAAAGCTGGATTTAAGACTAAACCAACAGATATGGGAAAGGCTGCTTCTATATCATACATAGTGGCAAAAACTCATACTATGTATCTAACGCTTCCCAAAGCATTAAAAGAAGAGAAAACTTATACAGTCCATTTCAAGGATAATATGTTGCCTTCATATACTTTTAAATATCATTCCAAAAAAATGAGAAGTGAAGCTATTCATGTGACACAGGTTGGATTCCGTCCGGATGATCCGGCTAAAGTTGGTTTTCTTTCCGTATGGTTAGGTGATATGGGAGCTTATGCCTATCCTGAAGGACTTGAGTTTCATCTGCTTAATGAAGAGAATGAATTTGTATATAAAGGCAAGATAAAAATATCCCTAAGAGCGGAAAATATAGAAGATAATAATCTGCTGGTCCCTGAATTCAATAACCGTAACTATAATCTTACAGATGTCTATTATATGGACTTTTCCGATTTTAAAGCACCAGGCACCTATCGTATTTATGTAGAAGGAATAGGGACATCCTATCCTTTTGAGATTGGTGAAGATGTATGGCAAAAAGCTTTCAAAATTTCCATGAAAGGGCTTTATCATATGAGGAGCGGTATAGAGCTGGGACCGCCTTATACAGAATATAGACGTCCTCGCTGTTTTCATCCGGATGACGGTGTTATTATATATCAATCCACATTCTCTCTTCTGGATTTTTTTCTTAATGATCAAGCATTTAAAAAACTGGTAGAAGGCCGGACAGAGGAGATTGTTGGGGAGAATGCATGGGGAGGATATTTTGATGCAGGGGACTGGGATAGAAGGATTAATCATCTTATTGATGCTACCATATTGCACCTTGAACTTCTGGAAATGTTTCCAGAATATTTTGAAAATATAGATTTAAATATACCTGAATCAGACAATGATATGCCTGATTTAGCAGATGAAGCCATGTGGAATATTGATTTTTATAAAAGGCTTCAGATGCCTGATGGGGGAATAAGAGGAGGTATTGAATCAGCTGAACATCCTAAATGGGGCGAGGGAAGTTGGCAGGAATCAAGACTAATTATGGCTTATGCACCTGATATATGGTCCAGCTGTTTATATGCAGGCGCAGCAGTCCGTCTGGCACGGTATCTAAAATCAAGGAAACCGGAATTATCAGAAGAGTATTTCCGGAGTGCTCTTAAAGCAATGCAGTGGGCAGAAAAAAATTATATCAACAATAAATACCTTTGGTGGTATGAAATTCGTGAAGCAAGAAATTATGCAGCTTCTGAACTCTATCGTTATACAGGGGATGAAATATGGCATGATATTTTTAAAAAAACTTGTGTACTTAGAAATCCTAATATGGCATTAATACAAAGACAGGCTTTTGGCAATAGGGAACATTGGGATCAATCAAATGCTTCTTTTGTGTATCTTACTACAGAGCATCCCGGAGTGGATAAAGATTTAAAAAACACTATAAAAAAAATATATATTAAAACAGCTGAAAAAGGATTGGCCTTTTCAAAAAAGACAGGTTTCAAATGGCTTGCAAAAAAAGATTTTGCAACACCCATATTCTATGGAGTAATGAATGGACAGGATTTAATGCCGTATATAAGAGCATATCATTTAACAAAGAATCCGGAGTATTTAAAGATGATCCAGTTATCCATGCAGTATCCGACAGGTGCTAATCCAATGAATATGTGTTTGACAACCGGCGTAGGAGAAAATCCTGTTAAGAATCCTTTTATAGCTGATATAGTACAAGCGGTTTATCAGCCTTCTCCTGCCGGGATTTCTGTTTATGGACCAATGGATTTAAAGTGGTTTGGAGATGAATTCCCTTTACCGCAAATAAGTGATAATATTTATCCATACTACAAAGAGTGGCCTGTGATGGAATCATATTTTGATTTAAATAATGTATTTTTAATGAATGAATACGTTGTAGGAACATTAGGGCATGTCCAATACATATGGGGCTTTCTGGCAGCAAGGAAATGATAATAAAAACAGGAAAACCCGCCAGAATAATATCCTTAAAAGTACAAATCTTACTCGGAATTTTACCCCAAAATAAAAATCTTTAAAAAAATAAAGAAAATCCTTGACATATAATATTAAAATAAGTTTAATATACATTTAATGAATGAATGTTCATTCATTAACCGGGGTAATAAATGGATAAGAAAAAGAGGATTATAGAAAAAACAAGGGAACTTATATCCAAGAAGGGATATTATGAAACCACAATGAAAGAAATTGCCGGGGAGGCCGGGGTGGCGCAGGGTACGCCTTATTTATATTTCAGGAACAAAGAAGAAATATTTTTTGAAATAATAATGATGTTCCAGAGAAATATAGATGACAGGATAGAGAAAGCAATTGAATATAAGGGGGATTTTTGGGCGAAGCTTGAGCATCTTATATGTGATATGGGGTTGTATTTCAAAAAAAACAGGGAGACCGTGAATGTAATTCATAATATAACCAACGAACCGAAAGGCATAGGGAAAAAAGGCCGGGAAAAAATAAAAGCGATTCAGGATATGAGATTAAAAAAAATTAATAATATATTTAAAGTGCTTGGCAGAGATAAGGCCGGCATAAAAGGTTATACGGATAAAGAAGTAGCCAGGTTTTGCGGAATAGTAATCGAAGGAATTCTAAGGCGGGTAGCCGAAGGAATAGAACAGAGCCCTCAAAACGCATCAAAGTTTGTTGTAAAATGTCTTAAATCCACTTTTGGTTCTTAAAGAATTTACTGTCGGTATAAATCAATGAGAAGATTTTTATGTATATTCATAATCATGTTTTGTATAGCTTCCGGGCTTTTTGCCGAGGGAGCTGCCGGTAATAAGATCGAGCTTTCGCTTGAAAAAGCCGTAGCCCTGACTCTGGAAAACAGCGAAGAAATCCGGATAAGCGAGGAAAAACGGAAAAAGATATATAACACCTACAGGGAAATAAAAGCTTCGGTCTTTCCACAAATAGATGCCATGGCCTCTGTAGACAATTATATAGAATCCCCTGTGTTGAATTTTGATATGGGTACCGGGCCGGTGTCGGTACCTCTTTCACAGGAATGGGGTACAAGTTATGGTCTGAACTTGTCCCAGACCCTCTGGTCTTTCGGTAAGGTGGGTAATGCCGTAAAAATAGCCAGACAGGCTATTAATCTTGAGGACCTATCGGTGGATGCCACCAGGAACGAACTGGTTTTTGCCGCAAAGCAGATGTATTATACTATGGTTTTTACGGCTGAGGCTTTGAGGATATCACAGGAATCATATGACAACGCTAGAAAGAACAAACAGGTATTAAAAGAAAAATTTAAAGGCGGCAGGGTTTCGCGGATCAACAATGTAAAAGTGGAAGCAGATATAGCAATGCGGTATACTACTGTTCAGCGGGCGAGATCCGCGTATGATGAAGCACAAGTCAGCTTTAAGGACTTACTGGGTATTGATAAAAACAGCGAAGTCATTTTTACGGATTTTTTTATAGAAGATTTTCCGGAATATGATAAAGAAAAACTGCACAGACATATGATTGCAACAGAACCTGTAACGAGCATATTAAAATCAAATCTTGAATTGAATAAACTTCTTATAAAACAAAAGAAAGCCGATTTTTTTCCGGTGCTTGACGGTTATTTAAATTACCGTTATTCCGGAGACAGTGAGGATATTTTTGGTAATATGCAGAAGGAAGTAATAGCAGGATTAAAACTTAACATGCCGGTATGGGACAGCGGGAAAAGACTGAATTCGCTAAGGAAAACCGTTAATGACAATAATATCGCAGAAATTGAGTATAAGAAAAAGCTTAATGAGATAGGGGTGGAACTGGAAGCGACTCTGGTAAAATACAAGAGGCTGCTGCATACATATAAAGCCAGCGTAGAAGCGGAAAAACTTGCCGGGGACTCGTATGAAATCGTGCTGGCGAGTTTTGAATCCGGAGTTGCGGGACAGACCATGCTGAATGACGCGGAGATACAGCTCACCTCTGCCAAGATGTCCAGAATCCAGACACTTTTTGATATAAGTATTACTATAGCAAAGATAGAAAAACTTGCCGGGGCCCAAGAGAAACCATGAGAAAAATAATTTATTTTCTGCTGATAGCGATTTTCATAATTATCGTGTTATACAAAGGCAGTATAATCCGCAATAAAGAAAAGAAAGAGATTGTCAGTATTTCCCAACAATGGGATAAGAACGGGAAACCCGTTGATATTATAATAGTTAAGAAAGGGATGACATATTGTTACGAGAAAGTATCCGGAGTTGTGAAAGACGGAAGAACCATTGTTGCCGAAGTCCCGCCTGAAAATATCCTAAATCTTGAGCCGGGGCAGAAATTCGATTCAATATCATATGGTAGTATTAAAGGTAGATTAAAATGGATTTCCAAAGAAAGGAACATAGTAACGGGCTTATTTAAACTGGCTCTTGAATCCGAAAAAGATATTAACCTGCCCGAAGGTTCAATAGTTCCTTTAAGGATAAGAACAGCGACTTATTATGATACAATCCGGGTACCGGTGACCTCAGTCATTATTGAAGAAGACAATGTCTATTGCTGGGTAATTGAAAATAACCGGGCGGTTAAACGCAGAGTTAAACTGGGATTGGAATCCGACGACAATATACAGATTGTGAAAGGATTGAACGAAGGAAGCAAGGTCTGTATAAACGGGATGTCGGAGCTTAACGAGAACGATAAAGTGCTGATAAGAAAACAGGCGGAGCAATGATAGAACTTTTTGTAAAACGGCCGGCCATGACCCTGATGTTTGTACTGGTCTTTGTTGTTATGGGAATGGTCTCTTTTAATGACCTTATCATAGAGCAGACTCCCAAGATGGACTTCCCTTTTGTTACTATAAGGACAGTTTATTCAGGCGCCTCGCCGGAAGAGATAGAGTCGCAGATAATAAAAAAGCTTGAAGATGCGGTTGCCGAAATATCCCAGATTAAAGAAATACAATCATACTGTTACGAGGGTTTCGGATTGATTTTTATTGAATTTGAGATAAATGCCGACGCTGACCTTAAAGCTATAGAAGTAAAGGATAAGATAGAACCGGTTACTGATGAATTGCCGCGTGACGCAAAGAAACCCGTAGTAACAAGGTTTGACCCTACAGTGGAGCCGATTGCCGACCTTGTTCTTTTGGGAAAAGAGGGGATTGACAGCAGGGAGCTTTTTGAGTACGCGGATAAAAAGCTGCGTAACAAAATAAGTGTAATAGAAGGTGTGGCTTCTGTTGATATTTATGGCGGGAAGGAGAGACAGATAAATGTAAAACTTGACCCGATGCTGATGAAGAAATATTTTACGACTATAGAAGACGTCGCGTTTACGGTGGAAGGCCGCAATGTTAATTCGCCCGGGGGTTCAATAGAGACAACCGAATCAAAGGAAAACATACGGTTTCTCGGGGAGATTACGTCTCTCGATGAACTGCGTAATATGGACCTGGTATCAAGAGAAGGATACAGGTTTAAACTCGCGGATATAGGGACAGTGGAGGACTCATTCAAAAAAGTTGAGACCTACACTCGCTATAACGGTAAAGACGCTGTCGGGCTTTCCATAAAAAAGCTTTCCGACGGCGATGCCGTGGATATAATAAAAAAATTGAAAAAATCCCTGAAAGGTATCAGAAAAACCCTTCCCGAAGGCATGGAACTCATAATAGCATATGATTCTACCAAGTATCTTCTGGACGATACCATAAAAACGATAATCAATATACTGCTCGGCATACTTCTTACGGTCGCCATATTATTCCTGTTTCTTGAAAATATAAGAGTAACCCTTATAGCTGCAGTGGTTATTCCGGCTTCATTGATATCCGCATTCTTCCCGATGGCGTTTTCCGGGTTTACCATCAATTTTATTACGCTTCTCGCTATAGCCACTTCTTTAGGTACATTAATAGCAAATGCCCTTGTTATTCTGGAGAGTGTTGACCAGCAGTTGTCTAAAGGCAAAGACCCGATGAATGCAGCAGTTGACGGCACTAAGGAAGCATCTGTGGCTGTGTTTGCCTCTGCAGGCACGAATCTTGTGGTGTTTACGCCTATCGCATTTATGGGCGGGATAGTAGGACAGTTTATGAAACAGTTCGGAATGACGGTAGTGTATGCTACTATATTTTCAATACTGGCATCATTCACGCTTACTCCCATGCTTTGCGCTTTGTTCCTGCATAAAAGGGAAAAAACAAGTAAAAACAATATTTCTGCCGGGCTGCTTAGAACAATTTTTTATTACCCCCAGGTTTTACAGAAAAAAGCGCTGGATGAATACAATGTACTGTTCCGCAGGATTTTTAAGCATCCGTTTGTTACAGTGTTTGTTTCTGCGTTAATTTTTGTTTCAGCGTATTATCCGTTAAAACACATAGGCAGCGAGTTTATGTCCAGCTCGGATATGGACATGTTTGGCGTAGGAATGAAATTACCCCAGGGTGCGTCTCTGGAAAAAACCCTAAGGACTGCCAGGGAAGCGGAAGCCATTATCAAGAATATACCGGAAGTGAAAAGTTATCTTACATATGTCGGTATAGACGGTGCCGAGAATGCTTCCATAAAGGCGAATCTTAAACCGCTGGAAACAAGGAAAAGGTCCGATATGGATATAATAAATGACATTACTCCGGTAATGGCTGGGATACCGGGGGCGGACATAGAGTTTGTTACAGGTGAAATGGGAGAAGGCGGTTCAACCTTCGGAGGCGATGTTTCCATAAATATTTACGGGGATGATTACGGAAGGATGATAGAGATATCACATGAAATGACCCGGGTAATGAAAGAAACAGGATACTTCAGGTCGGTATCTTCGTCATATAAGTCACCCAAAGATGAAATCCGTTTTGAACCGGACGACGGTAAAATGATTTCCGCAGGTATCAGAAATACACAGGTTAGCGATATAATAAGATATGCGGTAAGCGGACACGATACCAATGTTTTTAAGGAAAAAGGGGAAGAATATACCATAAACATTTCATTTGAAGACGGTTATAAGGAAACAGCGGAAGATATATCCAATATATCCGTGATGTCTAAAGATGGTCTTTTATCAATATCTGAACTTGGCAAGATAGAAAAGAGAAAAGGATATTCAATGATTATGAGAAAGGATAAGACCAGGGTCATTAAAATAGACGGGTATCTGTCGAAATCTACCGCTGGACAGGTTCAGACCATTCTTGATGAGAGGTTTAAAAAGATCGATTTTCCCAAAGGATTCGGTTATGAATACGTAGGTTTTGCCGAGATAATGGAAGAAACCGGCAGGGAAATTAATAAGGCATTTATCCTTGCAGTTATTTTTACCTATATGCTTCTTGTCGCTATTATGAATTCTTTCAAGTATCCGTTTGTAATCCTGTCATCTGTGTTGACAGCTTTTGTGGGTGTTTTTTATATGCTCTTCTTTTTGGAGTTTTCCATTAATATAGGTTCCATGATGGCTGTCGTGATGCTTGTCGGGCTGGTAGTTAATAACGGTATCCTTATGCTTGACCAGAGTATGAAGGAAATGGCAAACGGTGCTGATGTAAAAGAGGCCTTATGGCTGGGTGCATCAATAAAATTCCGGGCGATACTTATGACCTCTCTTGCAATAATTTTCGGAGCACTGCCCCAGGTTTTTGACAAATTTGTAGCAAAGGCCTCCATTGGGGCGGTAATTGTAGGCGGTATGCTTGCCTCTATATTTTTCACATTTTTCCTAATACCCATTCTTTTCAGATTCGTTAACAGGAAAAAGAAAATTGCAGAATCTTAGATTTCACCTCAAAACCCATACCTCCAGATAAAAATCTTTAAAAAAATGAAAAAAATACTTGACAAAAAGTAAAGTATATGTTATTATATGTATAGTAAAGTATACATAATGAATAGTATGGCTAACATAATAAGGAGGTTAAATTGCTTTGTAATAACATAAGAAGATTAAGGTTTGAGCATAATGATATGTCACAGGAAGAACTGGCAAATGCTGTCGGGGTGACAAGACAGACAATAATCTCAATTGAAAAAGGTAAATATACGCCGTCGGTTTTGCTTGCTTTAAAGATCGCAAAATTTTTCGGCAGGATTGTGGAAGAGGTAATCTATTTAAAGGAGGGTGAAAACAATGGAGAAAGTTCAGGTTAATAAAGCAGAGGTAATGGAAAATTACACATTAATATGGCATAAGATTATGGTAATATGTATGTTAATAGCTTTATTGTGGTCTGTGATATCGGCTGTAAGCGGTATAAAACCGCAATTGGGTTTTTTCGGAGCGATTTTATTTATCTTTCCTTCGGTTATTGCAAGATTTACTCCGCAGGGTAAAGGGATCCGTAATCTTAGTAGTTGGTGGAGCTGGTTTATTCATAATATAGGAATTTTGCTTTTTATTGTTATAACAACATCGTTATTGATAATATTGGGACAAAATATACTTGCGTTTTGCGTAATAATTTTATTTATGGGTTTGAATATTTATTTAAGACTAAAATACTATAAAAAATACAGAGATACAAATCTTTTAGATGAAAGATTGATTGATATAGATAAAAAAGCCAGAATGATTGCCCTGACATCTTTTCTTTTGTTAACGGTAATCATATTTATAGCTTTCAGCTATGGCTTGATTCAAATGGCGAATTTGGGACACTTGCGGGTTATAATGATGTTAATTTTTCTTAATATACTTTATTTTATATTTATAATACGATCAATGACATTTTTATATCTATACTATGTAAATTAATGGACTTCATGAAACAAATTACTTGAAAAAGATCTAGTTTTATGTTAAAATAGCTTAGTTAAATATTTGATTTAGGGAGGGTATTTTATGAGAAAATACGGTGTAATGCATCCGATAGTATTGTCATTTTTTTCAAAGGATTTTTATCGGGATGTTGCAAAAAACTGGGGATTTGCATCTTTTGTTTATTTATTAATTTTTGTTATTCTGTGTTCCATCCCTATCATAATTAAAATAGATTCCGGCCTAAGAAAAGCTGTGGAAATAGGTGTAAAGGAAATAGTTTCCCAGTTCCCGGCAGTTACCATAAAAAACGGTGAACTTTCCATAAATAAACCTTCTCCTTATTTCATTAAGGCCCCGGATACCAGCAGAAGAATTATAGCATTTGCTACTGAGGGAGAATTCAGTTCCCCTGAGGAAGCCAAGTCAATGATACTGGTTACAAAAACGTCTGTAATTATGGAACAAAATTCAAGAGAGACCCGGGCATACGATTTATCGGAGATACAAAAGGAATTTTCATTTGACAAAGAAGATATAAGGAAATGGGCCGGATATATAAAATATCTTATTTATATAGTGACGCCGTTGCTTTGGATATGGGTTTATATAGTCAGGATTTTACAGGCTCTGTTACTGGCAATAGTCGGATTAATATTTGCCAAAATTCTTAAGTCCGGTTTAACCTATGGGAAATTAATACTGCTCGCGATAATGGCAAATACACCCGGAATAGTTGTAAAAACACTTTTATCATCAGTAGGGGCATCAATTCAGCTTTGGTGGCTGATGGGTTTGATTATTTCATGCGGATTCATGTTTTTTGCAGTTCGTAGCAATATAGAACCTGATACACCGCCTCCCGGCCCCTCGGGCCCGGAGCCTAATGTAGTAAGTTAAGGATACTTCCGAATTTACCCCCATACCAACAGAACAACCGTTGGTGTGGGGGTTTACCCGTACAATTGCAAAAATATCTTGCAAAAGAACAAAATTCTTGGTATAATTAAAATTGCACAGAATTACAATTAATGTGAAATACTATTGGTATTGGGGGTACACCCCCACACCAATAGTTTGACCATTGGTGTGGGGGTGTAGCTCAATGGGAGAGCACTTGCATGGCATGCAAGGGGTTGTGGGTTCAAATCCCATCACCTCCATAAAAAGATGGGATTGGTTGCTGTACTATCCTTTACAAAAGATTACAAAATTACAAATTAAAAGTTTATGAAAAATACATAGTCAATTCCATTATACGGGATTGGCTTTTTTATTAAAATAATAAAATGAAAGAAAGTAAATTTATACCGTTTGTCTTTATAATTTTTAGCTTTATATTTTTGATTTTTAATTTTTCATATGCAAACTGGTATCTGCAAACAGTTGATTCTACGGGTGATGTCGGCGCCTGGACATCATTGGTATTTGACTCAAATAACCACCCGCATATTTCTTATTATGATGAGGGGAATAAGGACTTAAAATATGCAGCATGGACAGGCACCTCATGGGCTATTCAGACAGTTGATTCCGCAGGTGATGTCGGCTCATATTCTTCCATAGCAGTTGATTCCAATAATTATCCGCATATCTCTTATCATGCAGACAGTAATGATTTGAAATATGCAAAATGGACAGGTACTTCCTGGTCAATTGTGGACCTCGATTCGCCTAATGTCGGTCAGTATACTTCCATAGCGCTTGATTCCAATGATTATCCGCATATTTCCTATTATGATATATATGACAAAGACCTGAAATATATAAGATGGACAGGTGCGTCCTGGTCCACTCCTCAGGCAATTGATACTTCGGGAATTGTCGGGCAGTATTCGTCAATAGCGATTGATCTGAATGATAATCCGCATATAGCTTACTACGACGCACATATTTCTAATTTGAATCTGAAGTATTCAAGTTATACGGTAAATACAAACTGGTCTATATCAACTGCGGATGCTCCAAATGATGTCGGTGCATGGGCTTCGTTGGATATTGATTTAAGCGGGAATTCACATGTTTCATATTATGATAAGACAAATACAAAGTTAAGATATGGAAAAAGAACCGGCAGTTCCTGGTCCTTGCAGGACGTTGACACAACGGGAAATGCGGGAGAATATTCTTCCATTGCAGTTGGTTCCGATAATGTTCCTCACATTTCTTATTATGATGCTGCTGCTAATTTTGATTTAAAATATTCCAGTTTTACGGATGCTTGGTATAATACAACGGTGGATGCGACCGGGGTTGTCGGGCTTTATACATCAATAGCGGTTGATGCCGGTAATAATCCGCATATTTCTTACCAAGACAGTGATAACAAGGATTTAAAATTTGCAATGTGGGATGCTGCTCTTCCAAATGCAGTTACAGACCTGACCGCTTTAGCCGGGACAAGTGACGGGCAGATTATTCTTCAGTGGACGGCTCCGGGTGATGACGGGACAATAGGTAAAGCGGAAAGTTATATTATACGTTATGCAACATATCAGATTACTGATTCGGACTGGGACAATGCAGCGGTTTCTCAGATTGCCTCGCCGCCCACACCTTCATTAGGAGGTACCGGCGAAAGTTTTACAGTTGAAAATCTGACCGCAGGAAATAAATATTGGTTTGCATTGAAGTCTTTGGATAATAGGCCCAGTTCCAATATCTCCGATATTTCGAATTCTACATATACAATTTGCGCTGATTTTATTCCTTCGGCTCCGCAGGGTCTTGTTGGGACATCCGGTAATTACAGAGTGTCATTGGACTGGAAGGATAATACGGAGATTGATATTGCAGGGTACAATGTTTACCGGAGCGTGACATCAGGAAGTTCGTATACAAAAGTAAGTACTTATATTGTTACCAGCAGTCAGTATGACGATGTTTTGGCTGATGTGAAAGAGTATTTCTATGTTGTAACAGCGGTTGATAATACAAGTCATGAAAGTAGTTACTCCAATGAGGTGAGTACGGTCCCGGCTTTACGTTTGCCTAAAGCCCCCTTAAGGGTAAGTGGAAACTTGAATGATTCAGGTGATTTTGTTATTACATGGAACAGTGTTACGCAAAATAACGACGGTACTATTTGTTCTGACCTGGCAGCATATAATATATACTCGGCAAATTCTTTAAAAGGAACATGGACGCAGCGAGTCGCGGTTGATACAAATACGTTTACATGGACCGACACACAGACGGATTGGGGTTTAATATATTATTTTATACGTTCGGCAAATGAAGCAGGAATTGAAAGCGAGAATTCAATGATTATTGATTCTTCTCCGTCAGGTAATATTACATTTATGGATATGGATTCAAGTTCCAACCCTGTCGTCGGACTGGAAATACCGAAAGAAATAAGTAATATATTTCAAAAAGAACAAAATGTTTACGGCGAGGATGTGACCATACAGATTACCCGTAAGAGAAGCGAAGAGGGACCAGCCGACCTTTATATTTATGAAATTAATGCATTAAAGGCTGAATCGAACGGAGTCATAAGCAGTTTTAGTTTCCCGAAGTCGGTGGGACTGATATTTTATTATCAGGTAAACAGCGGGCAGGTTGAAAAATTAAATATTCCTTCTGAAAGTGCAGCAAGCCAGCTGGCTATTCTTAGACATAATAATGTTGAATGGATTAATATAGGGGGAGATGTAGATACAGCTTCGCAGGAAGTAAATATCGGGATCAGCCATCTAAGTAAATATAAACTCGCAGGAGTTGTCAGGGCAACCCTTTTCGGAGAAATAAGGACTGAACCTAAGAAAATATTTACGCCCAATAACGACGGTATCTGGGATGTAATGGAGTTTCATTATGAAAATCCGGTGAAATCCGATGTAATAGGCAAGCTATACGATATGACGGGAGCATTTGTTGCAAATATGACAAAAGGAAACACAGACAGTTCTTTAAAATGGGACGGCAATTATGACAGCGGGGATAAAGCTCCGAGCGGTGTATATATTTATAGTATAGAAGCTGAAGGCAGAATAATTAATGGTACAATAGTATTGGCGAGATGAAAAAATCTAAATGGGAATATATTCCCTGTATTTTTATAGCTTTTCTGATTTTATTTTGTTCGTTCATATATGCTGATTTTGAAATTACCGGTAGCGGAGCAAGAACATTCGGATTAAATTATGCTTTTACGGCATTGGCGGATGATACAAACGCATTATTTTATAATCCGGCGGGCCTCGGGCAGATTCGTAAAAAGATGCTGGGTACCGGGTATAGAAGACTGTTTCTGAATCTGGATGATGATAGTAATTTATATGACAGTACAGTCGGGTTTGTTTATCCGTTGGAAAGTAAAGTAGGAACTATAGGTGTGGGATGGTATAATTTTGGACTATGTAACTATTATTCGGAAAATGTATGGCTTCTTTCGGTTGGCTGTGATTTATTACAGTTCAAAAAGCTGCAGGAATATATCGAGAATCCTCTTTTTACAGGTATAAGTTTCAAAATCCTTACCAAAAAGTATATAGAGGATGAATATACTGCAGTGGATTACCTGTTTATTAATGAAGGGAATAGTAAGTCCGCTTTTGGAATAGATTTTGGGCTTTTATACAGCTTGGGAAATGATTTCTTTTTGGGTATGGCGTTAATTGATCTCAATCAGCCTAATGTAGACCTGGAGGATACAGAGACGAAGGTGCCTATAAAGTATAAATTAGGTTTGGCATATAAAACAACTTATTTTAATTGTGATATTGATATTGTTAAGAAAAACGGCGATATGAAAAGTCATTTAGGGGCAGAAAGATGGTTTTTAGGAAAACGTTTTACAATGCGCGGAGGTATTGGTATAGGCAGCCGTAAATACAGGGATGCTTCGCTTGGGATGGGTTATAAAAATAAACTCCTGCAGATAGATTATGCATTTAATTATCCTCTGTCAGGATTTACAGAAACCAATGGGACTCATAGTATGTCGTTAAATATTCCGATGCAGTTTATACGATTTGATTTTATGAAAAAGAAAGAAGAAGAACCTAAAACAATAAAAATGCCCAGATATTTTGTGCAGCCGGGGGACACATTACCCGGTATATCAGCCAAACCGGAGATTTACAATGATGCAAAACAATGGCGAAGGATTTACGAAGCCAATAGGGACAGAATAAGTCCGACGCTTATACTTGAACCCGGGATGGAAATAATCATTCCAAGGGATTAGGAGATATTTATAATGATATATTATCGAAAAATATTTTTATTGACAGGCACTGCAGTCTGTATTTTGTTTATTAATTTATTTGCTCAATCTGATTCTGTGATTTCATATGTTTCCAAAGCAAATGAACTTTATGAAAAGGGTGAGATAAAAAAAGCCATTATCTCGTTAGAGGACGGGATGGCTTTTAATCCCACATCAGTAAAAATAAGGACACTATTAGTTAAAATGCTGGTTGAAGACAGTAAAAATGACTATTCGAAAAAAGATTATGACAGGGCGATTAGGTCGCTAAAAAGAGCGGTTGATTTAGCACCTACGGATAAATATGTAAAAGATATTTATGAAATGGTAATTGATGCAAAAAAGAAAGCTGAAGCCGCAGCAGCGGAAAGAAAATCCAGGAAGCCCGCTGTAACCGGTAGCCGTATGGATACAAAAGAACTTAATAAAATAATCTCTTCGCTGTATTCGTATAGAGAGTCACAGGAAGAGTGGATGGAGTCATATAGAAAATCAGAAGAAATGTTAAATAAAAAAATAGCACAATTTGAAAGTGAAAAAAAGAGGTATATAGTGTTGATGATTATTTCTTTGTTATTGGGTTTTTCAGGGCTGGGCTTATTTATAGTAACCCAGCGCAGGTATGCCGAGCGTGAACAATCCCTGTCACAGCGTGAAAATCATCTTTTAGATTTGATGAAAAGGGAAGATATATCTTTTGCAAAAAGTGTTACCAAGCTGGCATTAAGTCAGTATTCACTTACGGATGAAAAAATATCATTAAAAGAAATGATGGTACACCCTAATGCCCATATTCGTGCAAGAGGTGTCGAACTGCTTGAACAGGAGTTGGAACAGAAGAATGATCCGGTGGCAGCAACAAAAGTACTGCTTCCGTTTTTAAGAGATCCGAACAATAGGGTAAGAGCAAATGCCGCAAAAGCTTTGTATAAATTTAATGCTGAAACTGCTTTTTCAATCCTGAGTGAAATGGTCAACAACCCTAGCAGATGGATGCAAACAAGTGCCGCATGGGCACTGGGTCAGATCCTGGATGAAAGAAGTGTAAGAATTTTATTGGAACGGTTGGATTTTTTAGAAGTTCATTCAAAACGTAGTGCAGTGAATTCATTGGAAAGAATACTTAAAAATGCAAAGGAAGAAATATCCGATGATTTAAAAAGAACAATAAGAAAGAAGTTAAAGGATGTTGTCTTTAAGGAACATCATGAAGGCAAAGAACGTGCCTCACAGGATTCAGCCGGTATAGAGGGAATGCTTAATGATGTGTTAGGTAATATGGGAACAGAGTTCCCTGTTCCTCAAAATCAGAAACTGCGAGTTCATTTAAAGAACGGTTTAAGTTTGTATAAAGATGCAAAATACAATGAAGCAATATTAGAATTCAATGACTGCCTTAAATATGATAACAAAATTGAATATATATTTGAATTACTTGGGAATTGTTATTATAATAAGGGAAAAGTTCTGGAATCGATTGAATATTATAAAAAAGAATTGGAATTGAATCCTAATAACGAAAGGATTAAAAATTTGATTGATCAAAAAAAGTCTGAATTGATAGGTAATAATAATCAGGGTTAGTAAAATGGGTGATGATTTACAGAAAAAAATTAATAAGATGAAAATGACAACTCTATCCGATGAGATGAATCGGCAGTTCAGAAGTTGGGAGGGTATTATAAGACAGCAAACAGCCGAAATAAATAATTTAAAAAATTTATTGGAAAAGAAAAGCCAGGAACTAACTGAGATATCCATCAAGAAACCTGATGTTAAAGACGGAACTGAAGAGATAAGAAGTATAAGGCCGGAGCCCAGTTTAATATTATTGAGCGATGTGGACAAAGTCAAACAGGAAAGTACTAAAGTGATAAATAGATTGAAGCTGAGTTTCGAACAGGAAAAGGCTGATTTACTGGATAAACTCAAAAAAAGTGAAGAAGAAGTTAATAAAACCAAAAAAGACCATGAAGAACAGATAGATTCTATTAAAAAAGATATGAAAAAGGAAGTAGAAAAGCTGAAAGGTGTAGTGGCCAAACTTCAGGAAGAGAAACTGCGCCTTGAACAAAATATAATAAACAAGGATGAACAGTTTTTTGAAGAGAAAGTATTATTGCAGCAGGAAATAGATAAATTAAAAAACAGGCTATCCAAGAAAAAAGAATAAATCCCGTTTTCCCCTTAATTAATCTGCGAAATTACAACTTATATCATACCTTGACATAATCCTAAAATATGATATAATAACAGGGTCTAGTAACAACTATTTCGACTATCCGGTTTTATTTACATTTACTATATAATGCCGCTAAAAGTAATTGCAGGAAAATATAAAGGCAGAAACCTTAAAACTTTACCTGGATACCAGACAAGACCCCTTTTAGCAAGACCTAAAAAATCACTTTTCGATATATTAACGCCGAGAATTATTAATTCAGTATTTTTGGATTTATTTGCAGGGTCCGGTTCTGTAGGTATTGAAGCTCTTTCACGCGGTGCCAAAAAAGCCGTTTTTGTAGAAAGTGACAGAAAATGTGTCAGAATAATTGAAGAAAATTTAAGATCGCTTTCAGCTGAAAATTCCGCGGAAGTTATACAAAGTAATGCATCGGATCCGGTATTTTTAAATCAAAAATTTGATATAATTTTTGTAGGGCCTCCTTATAAAATGAAAATTCTGCCGGATATTATTGAGAAGCTAGGCGGTGTTGCTGTAAAAGGCGGGTTGGTAATAACCCAGAATCATTATAAAGATATACTCCCGGAGAAAATCGGTATATTTTCTATTTCCCGAAAAGAAAAATACGGGGATATGGTGCTTACTTTCTATGTATCAGGCTGAAACCTGATACACGCGAATAGCCGCGAATAAAAGGCACAGATACGAATGAACGCGAATAAAAACATTATTGTAGTAAAGTATGGCGGCAGCTTGATGGATAACAGGTCTGCCGAAAAAAAAATTTTTAAAGATATTAAAAAATTTTCAAAGAAAAATTCCGTCATTGTTGTCCATGGCGGAGGTAAAAAGATTACAAATGCTTTAGAAAAGGCAAATATAGAAACAAGATTTATAAACGGTTTGCGGTATACAGACAGCCGGACGGTAAAGATTGTCGAAAGGGTTTTAGAAAAGATTCAGGATGTAATTGCAAAACAGCTGAAAAATGCCGTTGCCGTAAAAAAAGCAGTTATCGGGAAGAGAAACGAAATGCTGGGATATGTCGGAAGATTCGTTTCGGTGAAATTACCGGAGGTAAAGAAAGTTATAGACAGAAAAAAAATTGTTGTAATTTCTCCGGCAGGGAAGACACCCGACGGGCAAATACTCAACTTGAATGCCGATGAAGTGGCATCAGGGATAGCTATATTCTTAAAAGCGAAAAAACTTGTATTTTTTACCGATGTAAAAGGCGTACTTGATAGAAACGGTAAAACAATTTCTGTAATAAAAATTTCAGATATAAAAAATCTGATGGATAAAAAAATTGTTACCGGAGGCATGATGCCGAAGATTATCGGCTGTGCCAATGCTGTACAAAAAGGAGTAGGAGAAGTTGATATCCTAAATATAAATCTTAAAGGGACAAGGATAATATGAACCCACCACCTGCCTATCCGCCGCGGCGGATTTGGTGATATATAAAGTGGATGGGGTATATAACGGCCTGAATAGCCGAAGGCATAAGGAGCGGGGTGACCCCACCGCCTCCTTGTGTGACGGCAGACACACTTTCAGCGTGTAAGGAGGTGGCGGGGTGAACTATTTTGATTGGGACAAAAGATATATTTTTCAGACTTATAAAAGGAACCCTGTTTTATTTGTTAAAGGCAAAGGGAAATATCTATGGGATAATAAAGGGAAAAGATATCTGGATTTTCTTTCTGGAATTTCAGTCGCTTCTTCCGGGCATTGCAATCCGAGGATTGTTAAGGCGATAAAGAGACAGTCGGAAAAAATGATTCATGTTTCTAATCTTTATTATACGAAACCGCAGATTGAAGTTGCAAAGATGCTGTCTGAAATTTCTTTGCCCGGCAGCCGGGTTTTCTTTTCTAATTCCGGTGCTGAGGCAAATGAATGTGCGATTAAACTTGCGAGAAAAAGCAGTAATGGAAAATACGAAATAGTTGCATTTAAGAATTCGTTTCACGGCAGAACCATTGCTACGCTTTCTGCAACAGGCCAGAAAAAATTCCATAAAGGATTTGAACCGCTTTTAAAAGGGTTTAGGTTTGCTGAGTTTAATAATCTGGAATCCGTAAAAAAACAGATAAACAGAAAAACCTGCGCGGTAATGATTGAGCCGGTCCAGGGTGAAAGCGGTGTTCATCCGGCATCAAAGGATTTTTTAAAAGGACTGAAAAAATTATGCAAAAAAAACAATCTGCTTTTAATATTCGACGAAATCCAGTGCGGCCTGGGAAGAACAGGAAAAATATTTGCTTATAAAAATTACGGTGTAGAGCCTGATATTCTGACGCTTGCAAAGTCATTGGGAGGGGGGCTTCCTGTTGCCGCGACAATTGCCAAAAGCAATATTGCAAAAGCATTAGGATACGGAAGTCACGGTTCGACATTCGGAGGGAATCCTGTCTGCTGTGCTGCTGTTATTGAGGTTTTGAAGACCGTAAACAATAAGAAGTTATTAAGAAATATTGAAGAAAACGGGAAGTATTTTATACTACAGCTGAAAAATCTTCAAAAGAAGTATAAAATTATAAAAGAAATAAGAGGTATCGGGCTCATGATAGGTATTGAACTTAACATACCCGGAAAAGATATTGTAGGAAAATGTTTTCAGAAAGGACTTTTAATAAATTGTACGCAGGAAAATGTTCTCAGGTTTCTGCCCCCTTTCAGTATCGGTAAGAAAGATATAGATACCGCAATTTCTATACTTTCTGACAGCCTGGTATAATGCTAATACACGCGAATATAAAGCCAACGCGAATATACGCTAATGAAAAATAGTTATTTGCGACAATTAGCGTTGGATTAGCGATTATTCGCGTTTTCGAGTGTAACGAGAATATGACGGATGTTTTTGTCGGGATTGGCTCGAATAAAGGGAACAGAAAAAAAAATATACTGCGTGCGGTGGGCCTTCTTGAAAGATACGGGCAGAAGATAATAAAAATATCATCCATACATGAAACAAGGCCTTACGGATATAAAAAGCAGAACCTTTTTTTAAATGCAGTTATAAAATTAAAAACCGGATTATCTCCGGAAAAGTTTCTGTCCCTTTGTAAAAAAATCGAAAAGGAAATCGGCAGAAAAAAGAGTTTCCGATGGGGACCCCGTGAGATAGATTTGGATATTTTATTCTTCGGGAAGAAAGTAATGAAAACAAAAAAACTTACGATTCCGCACGATGACTTACATAACAGAAAATTCGTTTTGATACCGCTGACGGAAATCTCCTCAAAGCTCGTTCATCCTGTATTGAAAAAACGGGTTTCAGAAATAAAAACCGTATAGTTTCGGAGTATACCGAATGAGCCCAGCCTCTCCTTGTAGGGGTATGGGCATGCAAAGAATAAATAATAATATATTTGGAGGGGCTGGGTGAATATTCATTATTGGTTAGATATTATTATTTTATTATTTATAGCTGTATCAGCGGCCTATGTTTTATGGATTATCTTACGTTTTTTCAAAAGAAAAGCAAAGGAACTTGAACGTTTAAACAGTGATTTAGAACTAATACAGGATATTTCAAAGGATATTACCGCCACACTGGAACTGGAGAATCTTTTCCCTCAGATAATGGATGCATTTGTTAAAGCAGGCAATGTCTCAAAAGGTTCAATTATGATTATGAATGATGAAACACAGACGCTTGAGATAAAAGCAGGTATAGGGTTATCCTCGCATGCGCGCAAACTTGTACGTCCTAAGCTTGCCGAAGGTGTTGCCGGTGTGGTTGCAGCCACCTGCGAGTCTGTGCTTATTGACGATATAACCAAGGAAAAATATCTTTATCTTGATTTTATATCTGCTTCGAAAAAACCTCGTCCCAAGGAAATGCTGTTATGTCTGCCTTTGATATTTAAAGGGCATGTTTTAGGAGTTGTATCTCTTGATAAGAAGGTAGGAGGGGGAAAATTTTCGGCATATGACAGAAGGATTTTATCCATACTGGCGAACCAGGCAGCTGTTGCTATACAGAACGCAAGATTCTATGAAAATGCTATTAGCGACGGTTTAACCGGACTTTATATTCATAAATATTTTCATCATCGTCTTGAAAGGGAAATGGAAAAGGCCAGAAGGTTTAATCAGCATCTGCATTTGGTTATGTTTGATATAGATCATTTCAAAAATTTTAATGATGTCTACGGTCACCAGGTCGGGGATGCCGCTTTGGTACATCTGGCAAAAATCCTGAGAAACACCATGCGTTTAACCGATGTACTGGCCAGATACGGAGGCGAGGAATTCGCGGTTATTCTTATTCCTGACCCAAAGATGGAACAGACATCGGAGGTTGCAAAAGGTATTTCCGAACGGCTAAGGAAAAATGTTGAGTCGGCCCCGCTTGTTTTAAAGAACAAGAAGCTTGGAATTACAATCAGTATCGGAATTGCCTCTTGGTTTGGGGAAAAAAAGGTTGATAAGGATGAACTGATAAAAAGGGCAGATGATGCACTTTATAAGGCAAAAAGAGACGGCCGTAACCGTATCTGTGTTTGGGAGGAAGCCTTTCTTAGTTGAGTTTTTTCAGTTTTTTTGATATAATAAAAAATTACAGTATAGTTTTTAGGGGTATTGTTTACCCCGTCTCCCGACTTTACGTCGGGAAGTTTGGGTTATAGATAAAAAGGAGGGGCTGGGTGAAAATTGTTCTTGCGTATTCAGGAGGATTGGATACATCCGTTATAATAAAATGGCTTAAGGAGAAATATAGTGCCGATGTAATTGCATGCATTGTAGATGTAGGACAGCAGGGCGAAAATCTGCACGAAATTAAAAAGAAAGCTGTAAAATCAGGTGCTTCAAAGGCTTATGTTATTGATGCAACAAAGGAATTTGTTGAAGGATACATTTTCCCGACGCTAAAAGCCGGTGCGATTTATGAAGGTAAATATTATCTTGCAACTGCGCTGGCGAGGCCTTTAATTGCAGAAAAAATCGTTGCAATCGCGAAAAAGGAAAAAGCGGAAGCTGTTTCTCATGGTGCGACCGGCAAGGGTAACGATCAAGTAAGGTTTGAGCTTACCTTTAAGGCACTTATGCCGTCCATAGAGATAATAGCTCCGTGGAGGCAGTGGGATTTGAAGTCGAGACAGGATGAGATAGATTATGCTGAAAAACACGGTATTCCCGTTCCTGTTTCAAAGTCAAAACCATACTCATCGGATTCTAATATATGGCATATTTCTTATGAAGGCGGGATTCTGGAAAATCCGGCAAATCCGCCGATAGAGGATATGTTTCAATTGACCGTAGCACCGGAAAAGGCACCCGGTAAAGCAGTAATAATTGATGTTTATTTTGAAAAGGGTATTCCTGTAAAAATAAACGGAAAGAAATATAATGCAGTTGAAATTGTAAAGAAATTAAATCTGCTTGGGGGCAAAAACGGAATAGGCAGATGCGATATAGTTGAAAACCGGCTGGTCGGAATGAAATCCAGGGGTGTTTATGAATCTCCGGCTGCGGTTATACTTTATACTGCGCACAGGGAAATAGAATCCCTTGTTCTTGACAGGGAAACACTTCATTATAAAGAGATTTTGGCACAGAAATATTCTGAGATAGTATATTACGGTCTCTGGCATTCACAGCTGAAGAAAGCGCTCGATGGTTTTATAGAGAAAACTCAGCAGAATGTTACAGGTTCTGCCAGATTAAAACTTTATAAAGGTAATTGTACGGTTTTGGGAAGGACGTCGCCGAAATCACTTTACTGGGAGAAGCTTTCAACCTTTGAAGAAGATGATATATTCAACCAGCAGGATGCCGAAGGTTTTATAAATCTTTTTGGTTTACCTTTAAAAGTTGAAGCAATCTTAAAGAAGAAGAGATAAACGCAAATATGCGCGAATATAAAGACAACGCGAATACACGCAAATAATCCGTTGTCAATATTAATTCGCGATCATCAGCGTTAGATTAGCCTGCCTCGCGGCAAGGCGGGCGAGAATTCGCGTTTAGGATATTGTATGAATCTAAAGAACTTTGTTTCGTCAATTGGTTATGACAGCATACTTGCCGGGTATGATATTTTAGGGAGCATTGCACATACGAAAATGCTTGCCAAATGTAATATTATATCTCATGACGACTCAAAAAAAATAGTAAAAGGGCTTGGTTCAATTTTAAAAGATTTCAAACATGGTAAAATAAAATTTACCGGTGAAGATATACATACTGCAATTGAAAAAGAACTCAAAAAAAGGATCGGTAAAATAGCCGGAAAAATGCACACGGCAAGAAGCAGAAACGACCAGGTTGTCCTTATTGAGCGGCTTTATCTAAAAGACGAGATTAATACAATTATAAAAAAGATAGATAATGTAAATACGATTATCAAAAAATTTGCATCAAAAAATATGTCTGTAATTATGCCGGGATTTACCCATCTCCAGAATGCCCAGCCCGTGCTTTTAAGTCATTGGTTTTTGGCATATGCCTGGATGTTTAAAAGGGATAAGGAACGGTTAGTGAATTGTTATAAAAGTACGGATGTTATGCCTTTGGGGACGGCTGCGTTTGCAGGTACCGAGTTTCCTATTGACAGGAAGTATGTGGCAAAGCATCTGGGTTTTTCATCAATATCGGAAAATTCCGTAGATACCGTGTCCGACAGGGATTTCATAATTGAGTTTTTATTTACCGCGGCGCTATTATCATTACATCTGTCCCGGTTTGCGGAAGAAATCATAATATGGTCTTCCCAGCAATTCGGTTTTATTCAGCTTTCGGAAAAATTTACGACCGGTTCGTCTATTATGCCGCAGAAAAAGAATCCGGATTTTGCCGAACTGATAAAAGGGAAAACAGGCAGACTTTACGGGAATCTATTGTCCTTAATGACTGCCATGAAAGGACTGCCACTTTCCTATAACAGGGATATGCAGGAAGATAAAGAACCGCTGTTTGATTCGGTTGAAACGATAAAGACCATAGTTGATGTTTCGGCTCAGATGGTATCCACTATGAAAGTTAATTCGGAGAAAATGCTTTCTGCATGTAAGAACGGGTTTATTCTCGCAACGGATGTTGCGGACTATCTGGTTTCAAAAGGAATCCCTTTCAGAACTGCGCACTTTATTGTAAGCAAGGCGGTAAATCATTGTATTAGACATGAAAAATCATTTGAAGATTTATCTGTTTCCGATTGGAAAAAGTTTTCCGATAAATTTGATGATTCTGTTTATGCTGCCCTGGACCTCAAAAAAGCAATTGAAAAAAGAAAGTCCTACGGAGGCACGTCTTTTAATTCGGTAAAGCATCAGTTAAAAAAACTATGAAAAAGATTTTAATAATCTTAATTTGTAATTTGCAATTTGTAATTTGTAATTTTCTTTGTTCCGAGCAGCTTGTTGAAAGAACACTTACACTGAAGGAAAGTATAGATATGGCTATATCAAACAGTCAACCGCTTCTTTCTGCCGATCTGGATATGAAAATTGCGGGACAGCGGTTAAAGGAAGCGCGGTCGATAATGTTTCCGCAGCTTGAATTCAACGCAAATTACTCCAGATTTGAAGCTGAAAGCCCGCTGCTTCTTTCTCCTCCGCTGGGAAACACCATACTCCCCCAGAAAATCAGTGCCGAAACGGATGAAATAGAAAATTACTATACTACGAAAATTTCGCTTTCTCAGATTATATGGCGCGGTGCGAAGTTCAGCGCAACCAAAAAGTTTGCAAATGCTGCACTTGAGGCTGCTAAAAGCGATTATACGGTAATAAAGAATAAAGCAATCTTTTTGACTAAAAAGGCATTTTATAGACTTTTGGCTATTAAGAAGAAAATAGACATTTGCAATGAGACAATGGAATTACTTATGAAAGAAAAACCGCAAGGTTTAAACAGCAAAAACAGATTTATTGCTGAGCGTATTTTAAGCAGAATAAATAACAAGAAGCAAGAGATTGAAAAGGAGTTTGAAATAGCAAAAATTAATTATTTAGAAGCCATAGGCATAGAGTTTAATACGATATTTACTATAAAAGGTGAATTGAAGTATGAAAAAGTTTCCGCTGATTTAAATAAATGTCTTGCCTGGGCAATGGAATACAGAACAGAACTTAAGAAAACCGAGTTGCAGGAGCAAATGGATGCGTTGTCCCTTAATTTATCGGTTTCCGGTAGATACCCGACAATTGCAGTCGGGGGGAATTATCAGGTTGAGGATAAAGAGTGGCCGTTTGAAAAGAAATCCTGGAATGCGACAATCAATCTTACATACCCTCTGTTTGACGGGTTTGCACAGTTTGCCAGGATTAAGCAGAAAAAGTACCAGCTTAGACAGGCGCAGATTAGAAGAGCAAATATTGCGGATTCCATAAAGGCACAGGTCAGGAAATCGTTTATAGAATACGAGCATGCCATAAAACATTTTGAGCAAAAAGACAAAGAAATGGAATCCATTTCTTCGGACAAAAGGACTATATTTAAAAATCTTTCATATTTGGAATATATTGAGATATCGGAAATTATTATGAATTCGGAACTTGAATATGTTGATATAATTAAAGATGTTATTATCGCAAAGAGTGACCTCGAAAATGCCATTGGGCGAAGTCTCGAATAAAAAAAACAGTAAAAAACGGAAAGTTGAAAACAGAAAGAGGTTAAGGATCCTGCCGCTTACAGTTTGTTATTTATTAATAGCCGTTTTTTCCCCGCCGCTGTGTTTTTGCACCCAGAGAGATAATATAATAAGAGAATTATTGTGGAAGGATTTTCTGGCCATGAACGGCCGCCGGCCGAAAATTGCGGTTGTATTAGGAGGAGGCGGTGCCCGCGGGCTTTCACATATAGGTGTTCTAAAAGTACTTGAGGAAAATAAAATTCCCATTGATATTATTGTAGGTACGAGTGCCGGTGCTTTGGTCGGGGGTCTTTATGCTTCCGGGATGGACATATCCGAAATAGAGAATATCGGCAAAGATATAGGATGGGACAAAATTTCGGATCTATCAACCGTCAAACTCATAGGACTCATTGCTACCGAATCACTTCTAAGCAGCCAGAAGTTGGAAAAATATCTTGAAAAACACATCGGGAAAAAAAGATTTGACCAGTTAAAAATTCCTTTTGCGTGTATTGCATGCGATGTAAAGACCGGCGAGCGGATTATTTTTAAAGACGGAGAGGCTGCATTTGCCATGAGGGCTTCGGCGACAATTCCGGCGGTCTTTGAACCGGTCGAATACAGGCACAGACTTCTTATAGACGGCGGAGTGGTTGATAATCTGCCTGTTGATATTGCAAGAGTTATGAAAGCTGATTTTGTAATAGCCGTCTGGCCTAAAGGGGACAATTCCTTATTTGAAATGAAAAATGTTTTAACTACTTTAAATCAGGTTATAAATATTCAGGGAGAGTTTTTAGTGTCAAAGACATTAGATAATGCGGATTTTCTTTTGATTCCGGATGTAAGAGATATAACGATGATAGAACTTGACAGGTCACAGGAATGTATTGAAACCGGACTTGTATCCACAAGAAGCAAAATAGACGATATAAAAGGCAAGATTCTGGAAAGGTTTATAGAAAGGATTGTCAATGAGTAAAAGAGAGCAAGAGAGCAAGAGAACAAGAGAGCAAGAGAGCAAGAGAATAAGGGAATTTATTTTTTCTGCTTTACTTGTTTTCTTGTCAACGTATTTCCTTGTTCCCTGTTTTTGTGCTGATAAAGAAAAAGCTGCCGAAGAGAAGGCAAAGACTGCGTATGCTACCGAAGCAAAGTCCAAAAAGGAGAAAATTGCGTTTTATACCGCCAAGGGCGATGAACATCTAATGCGCGGGGAATACAGTTATGCAATTGCCTCATACAATGAAGCAAAAAAGTTAAAGAAAAAGAATTCAAAAGTACTTTTAAGATTAGGAGAAGCATACCGGTTAGCAGATATGAAGGAAGAGGCGATTAAGTCATATAACATGGCGTTAAAATACGGTGCAAAGGATATAAGGATTTTTTTAGGGCTTGCCAGTGTGTATAAGTCAAAATTTTTGTATGAAAAGTCTGAAGAATATTATAGAAAAACACTAGCTGTTTCTGAAGATAACCTTGCAGCCATGAAAGGTCTGGCAGAAATTTTAGAATGCAAAAGCGATTATAGAGGCGCATTTGAATTATACGAAAAGGTGTTTTCGATAGAATCAACGGATAAAATAAAATTACAAATGTTTTTTTTGTCAATTTTGTTCCCGGAATCCGAAGGTATAGAAAAGTATATGAATGCCTTGCCGGAATCTAAAATTTTAACCGGGTATCTGAATATTAGAAAGAATCCCCAAATCGCAATTTCCGAATTATCTTCTGTTGACGAATGTTTTTTGAAAGCAGTGGCATACTTGAAGATGAATGATAAAGTAAATGCCAGAAAAAATTTGGAGATTTTAATTAATCAGAAAGCGGATACTTTATCCAAACGACTGGCAGCAGCTCTGAATAAAAGTATCAAATAAATACTGAGAGAGGAAAATATGTTAGAGTACAAAAAAGAATTATTGTTTGTTGATGGTCTCTCGGTTTGTGAAATCGCAGGAGAGGTCGGCACGCCGTTTTATCTGTACAGCAGGAAAAAACTTATTGAAAACTTCAGAAAATTCGACAGTGCATTTTCAGGAGTAAAACATATCGTATGCTATGCAATGAAGGCAAATGAAAATCCGTATTTATTGAAAATTCTTGCTAGAAACGGATGCGGCTGTGATATAGTATCCGGCGGTGAATTAAAGCTTGCTGTGTCTTCCGGTATAAATCCGAAAAGGATAGTATTTGCAGGCGTTGGTAAAAGAGATGACGAAATCAGAAGAGCAATTTTAAACGGTATTTTAATGTTTAATATAGAATCTATACCTGAATTGTACAGAATTGACAAAATAGCAAAGTCGCTTAATAAAACTGCGGGAATATCTTTCAGGGTAAACCCTGATATTGATGCCAAAACACATCCTCATATTACAACCGGATTATCCCACAATAAGTTTGGACTGTGTTTTGAGGATGCCTTTGCAGGTTATATTCTTGGAAAAGCGCTTAAAAATATAAAAATTATCGGAATTCATACCCATATAGGTTCCCAGATATCCGATTCGGGGTCATTTGTTCTTGCTTCCAAAAAGATTTCGAAGTACATCCGGAAACTTAAAGATGCTGGGATAGGACTAAAATACATTGATATGGGCGGAGGATTAGGAATAAAATATAAAGATGAAAAAATAATAAGTACTTCTGATTATGCAAAAGCCATTAGGTCGCATCTCCCAGAAAACCACACTTTGATTTTGGAACCTGGCAGGTTTTTAATAGGGAATGCCGGAGTTATGGTTACAAAAATTCTTTATGTTAAAAAAACATTGAAGAAGAATTTCTTAGTAGTTGATGCAGGAATGAATGATTTGGTAAGACCGGCTATTTACGGAGCATATCATGAAATAATTCCTGTAATAAAGAGAAAAGGGATAAAGCACAACTGGGATGTAGTAGGTCCGATTTGCGAATCATCCGATGTTTTTGCAAAAGACCGTAGGATGCTGCCGGCAAAGGCGGATGATTTTCTTGCCGTTTTATGTGCCGGAGCTTACGGATACTCTATGTCTTCAAATTATAATCAGCGTGCTCGTGCGGCAGAAGTATTGGTTGAAAATAATAAGTGGAGAATAATAAGATGCAGGGAAAAACTGTAAACCCCCGCCGCCAATGTGCCGGTGTGGAGGTAAATTTTGCAAAGATGTCGGGTTGCGGTAATGATTTCATAGTGATTGATAACAGAAAAAAAATTGTAAAAAATCCGTCAAGATTTGCAATTAAATATTGTCATAGAAAAAAAGGTATCGGTGCCGATGGTCTTCTTCTTGTTGAAAATCCGTCTGCCCGACGCAACAGAAGGAATTTCAGAATGAGATATTTTAATTCCGATGGTTCTCATGCATCCTTTTGCGGTAATGGCGCCAGATGTATAGCTTTTTTCGCATATCGGAAAAAGATTGCATCAAAAAAAATGAGGTTTGAATCTGATGCAGGGTCTATTCCTGCCGAGATAAAAGGCTGTAATGTCAAACTAAAAATGCCGAAACCAAAAGATATAAAACTGGATTTTACAATAACAGTTGAAGGGAAAAAATATAATGTATCATTTGCGGATATCGGAGTTCCGCATATCATGGTTTTTATGAAAGATATAAAAAATATAGATATAGACAATTTGGGGAGAAAAATCAGACATCATAAAGAATTCCGGCCTGCCGGCACCAATGTGAATTTAATAAAAGTTATAAACAAAAACAAACTTCAAATAAGAACCTATGAAAGAGGTGTCGAAGGCGAAACTCTTGCCTGCGGAACAGGTGCGGTGGCATCCAGTATTGTTTCGGTTTTGAAAGGATATGTTTCTTCCCCGGTAAGTGTTTTAACCAGAGGAGGAGAAATATTAAAAGTGTATTATGATAATCCTTCAGCAGGTAAGGTTTACCTGGAAGGCAAGGTTGATTTGGTATTTGAAAATAAGATAAGAGCGTAATACAGTCATAAAATAAAAATAGAAAAGGGGTAAACCCCCACACCTAAGTACGCAGGATGTGAGGGTTTGCAAATAAAGTATTATGGCAAGGTGTGGGGGTAAAGATGTTTGATAAATTGAAACAAATAAAACAGTTGAAAGAATTACAAGGCATTATCGGTAAAGAAAAAGTTGAAACAGAAAGAGACGGTGTAAAGATAATTATTAACGGCAGGCTTCAGGTTGAGGATGTGAAGTTAAACCCGTCATTGGATCAGAAGGCTCAGGAAAAGATTTTAAAAGACTGTTTCAATGAAGCGGTTAAGAAGATTAATATTCAAATAGCACAAAAAATGTCGAAAATGCCGGGGTTGGGTTTGCCTCCAATGGGATCCAGTTAAGTGAAAACAGATATAGAAATAATTCTGGGCGATATTACCAAGTTAAAGGTTGATGCTATTGTTAATGCTGCAAATAAATCGCTTTTAGGCGGCGGCGGTGTTGACGGCGCAATCCACATAGCTGCCGGTCCGGGGCTTTTAGAAGAATGCAGGGGTCTTGGAGGTTGTCAAACAGGCGAAGCAAAAATTACAAAAGGATATAATCTGCCTGCCAAATATGTCATTCATACTGTAGGTCCTGTATGGCACGGTGGTTCTTCGGGTGAACGGGATTTACTAGCTGATTGTTACAAAAATTCTTTGTCTTTGGCTTTGAAAAATAAGATAAAATCTATTGCATTCCCGTCAATCTCGACAGGTGTTTACAGATTCCCGATGGAAAAGGCGGCACCCATTGCTTTAAATGAAGTAAAGATTTTTATTGAAAAAAATACCGGCCTGAAAAAAGTAATTTTTGTTTCATTTTCAGAAAGTAATTTCAAAATTTATAAGGAGTTCTATAATAAAATTATTGGTTGCTAATGTGTTACTTGCTAACTTGTAACTGATTCTATTTGGGGGTTGTATGTTTGAAGGAAGTTATGTAGCGATTGTTACTCCGTTTAAAAATGGAAAAGTTGATTTCGAAAAACTAAGAGAACTCGTTGAATTTCATATTAAAAACGGTACGGACGGTATTGTGCCATGCGGAACAACGGGTGAATCAACCACACTCTCTTACGAAGAGCATGAACGGGTTATAGAAACAGTTGTAAAAACATCGGCCGGCAGGCTCAAGGTTGTAGCCGGTGCCGGTTCGAACAGTACTACCGAAACAATAGAGATGACGGCTTTTGCCAAAAAAGCCGGTGCCGACGGAGTGCTTCTGGTTTCTCCTTATTACAATAAACCTACACAGAAAGGCATATATTTACATTTCAAAAGAGTAGCCGAGGAAGTCGATATTCCAATGATGCTTTATAATATTCAGAGCCGTACAGGAGTTAATATATTGCCTGAAACAATTGCAAAACTCTACTCGGACTGTTTGCCGGGGAGGATTGTAGCTGTAAAAGAAGCTAGCGGTTCGCTGGAACAGATGACAAAGATTCTTAGTTTGTGTCCGAAGATAGACATGCTTTCCGGAGATGATGCCCTTACTCTTCCGCTTTTATCTATCGGGGGAAAAGGTGTTGTTTCCGTAGTCGCAAATATTGTTCCCAAAGATGTTTCGGAAATGGTACAGGCATATCTGAAAGGAAATGTTGAAAAGGCTAAAAAACTACACTTTAAACTTTTTGATTTAGTTAAAGCAATGTTTCTTGAAACCAATCCTATCCCCATAAAAACGGCATTAGGACTTTTAGGAATGTGTTCCGATGAATTACGTCTGCCGATGTGTTCTATGGATGAGCAGAACAGGAAGAAACTTATCAAGGCAATGAAGGATTACGGGTTGAAAATATGATTGAACAGGTAATAGAAGAAATTAAAAAAGCCGAAGAACAGTATACTGCCGAAATACGCATGGTAAAGGAAAACGCCGATTTACGTATCAAGCAGTCCGAAAGTGCCGGAGAAGAGCTTATTTCGGAAGTGGTTAAGGAAGCCGAAAGAGAAGCCCGTGAAATCATTAAAAAAGGTATTGCAGAAACTGAAGAAAAAATTAAACTGATGAAAAAAAATGCAGAAAAAGAAAAAGAAAATATTAGAATAAAAGCATCTTCTAAAGTTGAAAAAGCCGTTGAGTATTTGCTTAAGGAAATAGGTTTATAGAACCGTCTGAAAAAATATAGACGGTTTTGATTACGGTGATTTTTAAAGAATGATTACAGTGATACTTAAGTTGATGATTTATCATTGTAATCTTATTCCGCTTTAGCGGAATTAATCACTGTAATCAATGTAGTGTGTTAATATGGCTATATTACCGGTAAAAAAAATCCATATCCTGGGACATAAACGGGTTGAACGCGAACTGGTTAATTTTTTATATCAAATGGGTGTTGTTGAGATAATCCATGCCCCTGTTGATATGGGCAAGGCATACCCTGACGCGGATATTCCGGAATTGGACAAGAAACTTACCGAAATAAGTTATACAATTAATTGTCTGGAAAAGTTTACTGACAAGAAGAGAGAAGAAATAGTCGTTAATAAAGGAGAATATAAAGAGACAGCGGTATGTTTTAAACATACAGAAATATTTAACATCTGCAGAGAAACGGAAGAAACCATAGCAAGGCTGAAAAATTCCAGAGAAAAATTATTGAAGTTGAGAACACAGCTTATGCCGTGGGTTAAGCTGGATATAGATATGAATTCGCTTCAGGACACCGAAACATATGACATATCCGCCGGCTCAGTAAGCACAAAAGTATTTAAAAATTTCAGCAGGGATATTCTGAAAAAAAATGTTTATATAGAAAATGTTTCCAAAGAAAAACATAGTACATATTTTGTTTTACTTTATATGAAAGAAAAATCTCCTGCTGTTTCCGAAATACTAAGGGAATATAAATTTAACAGGTTTGTATTCCCGTTTGAAAAAATCAAGGTCAGGGAGTATATTAAAAAAATTACCGATGAACTAAAAACAATCGATACTGAAATAGAAAACTGTAAAACTCAAATAAATAAAGAGCTGCCGGCACTTCGGAATTTGATGGTTGCATATGATTATTATTACAGTTTAAGAATAAAAAATGCTGCTTATAATTTTATAAATGAAACAAAAAAAACATTTTACATGTGCGGATGGGTTGTCGCAAAAAAGATGGACTATATAAAATCCGCAATTGCAAAGGAATTTCCCGAAACCGAGATTTACTTCACCGCTCCTCTCCCGAAAGATGATATACCTGTGTTTTTACAAAATAATAAGGTTTCGGAACCGTTTAATTTTGTTACTGAATTATACGGGCATCCGGTTTATAAAGGGATAGACCCTTCGCCGCTTTTGGCTCCGTTTTTTGTTGTTTTCTTCGGTTTTTGCCTGACTGATGCTGCTTATGGTATTATTTTAGCTTTAATAAGTTTGTTCGTATTAAAGAAATACCGGCTTAAAGTAGAGATGTCAAAATTTTTTAAATTAATGTTTTACTGCGGAATATTTGCGGTAATTTTAGGTGCTGTTACAGGAAGTTGGTTCGGAGATTTATTTGATAGGCTTCCCGCCGGAATGGCATCTTTAAAAAGTTTTAAGAGCTTTCTCACTTTTGAAAAGATAAATCCTATGAAACAACCGTTAAATTTTTTAATTTTTGCTCTTGTTTTGGGCAGTGTTCAGCTTTTATTCGGATTGGGCGTAAATTTTTATTATCAGTTAAAATCCGGTAATAGATTTTTTGCGTTTTTTCAGCAGTTGCCTACAATTTTAATGCAGATTGTATTGCTGGCATTAGTTCTTCTGGCTGCGGGTGTATTTCCACCGGGCAGATTTTATTATCCGGTACTTTTTTCTATTTTAGGACTTTCAATTGTCAGTATTGCATATACTCAGTGGAATATGAACAAAGCGGTCAGTGAAAAAATATTCTGGTCGGTTTTTGCAAACTACGGAGTTGTTGTTAGCAATTTTTTATCAGACACTCTTTCTTATGCGCGTCTTTTTGCGCTTGGTCTTGCAACGGGGCTTATGGCGATGGCTGTCAACGAAATAGCGGTTATTACGCTTAAGATACCATATTACCTGGGGATTGTTCCGATGCTTATACTTTTTATCGGAGGGCACACACTCAATATTGCTATAAACATGCTTGGTGCATATGTGCATACAAGCAGACTGCAGTATTTGGAATTTTTTTCAAAGTTTTATGTTTCCGGAGGCAGATTTTTTAAGCCGTTCGGCGAAAGCAGAAAATATACAGTAATGGCGGATGTTTAGAAATATATGGAACTGAAATACAGTAGAAATATGGTAGAAATATCCGCCGCGGCGGAAAATACAGTTGTAATACAATGAGTTTCTATATATTTCTATGTGTTTCAATTGTATTTCATTTAAGTGGGGGTTTTTTATGGAAGGACTTATTTTAGCATTATTAGGCGGAGCAATAGCTGTGTTTATGGCCGGAAGCGGTTCTGCAATAGGAATCGGGTATGCTGGTGCTGCCGGTAACGGTGTTCTTTCGGAACAGCCGGAAAAATTCGGGACAATGCTTCTGCTTGTAGCACTGCCGGGGACACAGGGCATATACGGATTTCTTACAGGTTTTCTTGTTCTTATGAAAACAGGTTTAATTGCCGGTAGTATCCCTGCAATAACTGTTAATCAGGGTTTTGGGATACTTGTTGCCTGTCTTCCCATAGCTGTAACAGGGCTTATATCCGGTATACATCAGGGCAGGGTATGTGCTGCAGGAATCGGGGTTGCGGCTAAACACCCCGAAGCTACGATGCGTGCATTGGTGTATGGCGCACTAGTTGAAACCTACGCCGTACTTGGCTTGGTAATTACGATATTCCTGCTGAACGGAATAAGGTTATAATAAACGCAAATATACGCGAATGGAGAAGCAACGCGAATACACGCAAATGATTCGCGACCATTAGCGTTAGATTAGCCTGCCTCGCGGCAAGGCGGGCGAGAATTCGCGTTCTTGAGTGATAGCGAGAATAAGTATGAGTGTAGAAAATATAATTGATAGAATTATTATTGAAACAGAAAAAAGCAAGAGAAACATAATTGATGAATCCGGCTTTAAATGCAGGCAGATTCTGGCTGCTGCCGAAAAGCAGGCAAAGAAAACAAAGACGGAACTAATTCTTAAAAGTAAAAAAGAGTCTGAGGAAGAACAAAATCGCAGAATCATACTTACGGCTCTTGAAATTAAGAAAAGTATTCTTGAAGAAAAACGGAAAATAATATCGGATGTCTACGAAAGGGTCCTGAAAAGAATAACCGGCCTGCCGGCTTCTGATATGAAAAAGTTTCTTAAAAATATAATTCAAAATCAGTCAGTGAATGCTGCGGAGATAATAGTTCCTGCTAAATATAAAGATGTTTTTCCGGATTCGTCCAGGAAAAGAAGCCCGGTTAAAGTTGATGAAAATGAAAAAAATTTTGTTATAAAAACAAACGAAAGTGAGACAAGGTTTTCATTTGAAAGTATGGTAGATGCGTTAAAGGAAAATACGGAAATAAAGGTTGCGGAGATTTTATTTTAGTATCGGATTTTTAATCCGATACACGCGAATAACTGCGAATATAAAAACAACGCGAATATGCGCGAATGAATACGCCGGCTGGTGGACGATCATTCGTCCGCCGCGGCGGATTTGATTAGTCTTTCGACGTTGCTCAGGATGCTGAGCGAAGTCGAAGCACGACTATCCGCGTTCCCGAACGAAGTGAGGGTTAACTTGTGATTAATTCTGATATAAGATATGCCCGGCCTGTTGCTAAAATAAGAGCTCTTGAGACCCGTCTGATCGGAATGGCGGTATTTGAGAAAATGTGGCTTGCTGACAATTACCAGTCTGCCGTTAATGTATTAGACGATAAAATTTACACACATAAAAATCTTGATAAAAATGATTTTGAAAGCGGACTCAATGAGCATATTACAGAAGTCCATAGATTATTAAAAGATATTGCGGTTTCCGGGGACCTTATAAATGCTTTTTTGCTTAAGTATGATTTTTTTAATTTAAAGATTTTATTAAACCCGGTATCCAGAACCAAACCCGGCAAGCAAAATGTTTATGGAGTTTTTGAACCGAAGGAACTGAGAGAAATGATAAAGACCGGAAGCTATAGCCGTTTTAAATCTGTGTCGCCCGTATTGCCGCCTGCCCTGGAAAAAATCGGCAGAGAGGTTCCGTTGGAAAGAATGAATATGTATCTTCAGCAGCTTTTATCCGATGTTTCAATTAAAACTGCGGAAGAGAATGGAAGTGAGATTATAGTTGATTTCTTAAAGAAACAGATTGACTTATATAATATTAATAATTTTTACAGATGCAGAAATCTGAGAAAAAATATGGATTTTCTGACAGACATACTGCTTTCCGGAGGAAATATAGCCGGGGAAGTTTTTATAAAAATGTTCCAGGATAATACAGAATTGAGAATCGTACAATATGAGAAGTATTTTGGTTCATACAATAGTGATTTTGAAAAAAAAGCCGATGATTATCTTACTGAATGTATAGGGCGGTCAAAAACCATATCTTTCGGCATAGAACCTCTTATAGGATACATGTGGGCCAAGGAAATAGAAGTTAAGAATTTAAGAACTATTTTATACGGCAAAATCTACAATATAGAAAAACAAAAGATATTTGCGGAACTTAGAAAACCCTATAATTAAGGAACGCTAATAAACGCGAATGAGAGGGCAACGCGAATACACACGAATAAAAGATTAGTCCGCCGTGGCGGATTAGATTCGCGAAGATTCGCGTATCTGAACGGAGTGAGGATGGCTAAGATTTGTTTTATCGGCGAGAATGAGGCAACAGGATTCTGGCGCGGGCTCGGAACGGATGTTCTTAATGCCGTAGACGAGAAAACAGCCAGAAATAATATACGCCTGGCAGTTGAACAGCACTACGATTTGATATATATAACAAAAACTTTTGCTGTTATGCTTTTAGATTTTATAGAAAAAATCAATCTTAACAGTGATTCCATCATTACCATTGTACCGGGTGTTGAGTTGCCGTCATCGGAGTTATCTTTGAAAAAGTTAAGACAGCTTTCGATAAAAGCAATAGGCAGTCCTCCGCCGGAAGAATGATAATGCAGACGGATGAAAGTGCAGATTCAGACGGATATAAATCTGTATGCATCTGTTTCAATTCGTTTAAATTGTTTGTTTAAGGATGTATTATGACAAAGGGTAAAATTGTAAAAGTAGCCGGTCCGCTTGTTATTGCCGAAAATCTCGGGAATGTTAAAATGTACGAGGTTGTAAAGGTCGGGGAGAAAAAGCTTATCGGCGAGGTCCTTGAGCTGAGGAACAATCTGGCATCAATACAGGTTTATGAAGAGACATCAGGCATTGGTCCGGGCGAGATTGTCACGGCAACCGGCACTCCTCTTTCCGTCGAATTGGGTCCCGGAATAATCAGTTCTATTTATGACGGGATTCAGCGTCCGCTCGACAGTATATCAGAAATTTCCGGTGACTGGATCGCACGCGGAGTGGATGTGCCTGCGCTTAACAGAAAAAAGAAATGGCATTTTATTCCTGTATTAAAGAAAGGTGACAGTATAATTCCCGGAGATGTTTTAGGAACCGTACAGGAAACATCCCTTGTAATTCATAAAATAATGGCACCTGTTGGGGTAGAAGGTAAGATACTAAAGATTGCAGAAGGAGATTTTACGGTTGAAGATACGGTTTGTGAGATACAACGTCAGAAACCCCCACACCAATCCATTGATGATGGGGGTAAAGAGGTAATCAGCGTTTCAATGATGCAGAGATATCCTGTAAGAAAATCCCGTTTATATAAAGAAAAAATTGCACCTTCGGAACCACTGATAACAGGACAGCGGGTTATTGATACGTTTTTTCCTGTTGCGAAAGGAGGGACCGCTTGTATCCCCGGACCATTCGGCTCCGGTAAAACCGTTGTTCAGCACCAGATATCGAAATGGGCGGATGCCGATATAATTGTTTTTGTCGGTTGCGGTGAAAGAGGGAACGAAATGGCGGATGTTCTTTTGGAATTCCCGCACCTCAAAGATCCGAAAACAAATGAGCCTCTGATTAAAAGGACTGTTTTGATAGCAAATACATCCAACATGCCGGTTGCTGCCCGCGAGTCGTCGGTTTATACCGGTATTACAATAGCGGAATATTTCAGGGACATGGGTTATACAGTTGCACTTATGGCCGATTCTACTTCCAGATGGGCAGAAGCATTGAGAGAAATTTCCGGAAGGCTTGAGGAAATGCCGGGCGATGAAGGGTATCCCGCATATCTTTCAACCCGTCTTGCCGAGTTCTATGAAAGAGCCGGCAGGGTGAAATGTCTCGGTAGTGATGACCGTACAGGCGCGCTTACGATTATTGGTTCGGTTTCACCTCCTGGCGGAGATTTATCTGACCCGGTTGTGCAGGCAACTCTGAGAATTGTAAAAGTTTTCTGGTCGCTTGAAGATAAACTTGCTTATGCACGTCATTTCCCGGCGATTTCATGGCTGAGAAGTTATTCGTTGTATATTGAGTCGCTTGCAGGATATCTTGATAAAAATATAGCTGCTGACTTCTTATCACTCAGAAAAACTGCGATGCAGCTTTTACAACAGGAAGCATCGCTTGAAGAGATTGTCCGTCTTGTCGGAATAGAAGCATTGACATCTTTGGAGAGATTAATTTTGATTACGGCTAAATCAATACGTGAAGATTTTCTGCATCAGGTCGCTTTTGATCCGGAGGATACATATACGTCATTTAGAATACAGTATAGGATGCTCAGGCTTATTATTTCACTGCACGATAAATGTGAAAAGCTTCTGAATCAGGGAGCAACCATTAATGAAATTGCAGAAATGATAGTAAGAACTAAAATTGCAAGAATGAAGTTTATTAAGGATAAGGATATTGAACAGTTTGACCAGCTGGATAAAGAGGTACAATAGTGGTTATGTTACTCGGGAAAACTTTTTTTGAGCCGTTCGGCACCAGCCCGCTCGGCGATTTGCTCGTGAATGTGTAGTCGTAAATCGAGGCTCTTCGAAAAGTGTTTCCCTCGCAGTCAGTTAAAAGTGTTGGGAGTTTAGGGTTAAGAAAATGAACAAGGAATATTTGAATGTTACAAGTATTGCAGGTCCGCTTCTTTTAGTAGAAGGGACTAAAGATATAAAATATGGAGAAATGGCAGAAATACTTACAAAGACCGGTGAGGTCCGCCGGGGTCAGGTTCTGGAAGTCCATAACGACAAGGTTCTTTTACAGCTTTTTGAAGGTCCGATAGGGCTCAATACAACGCAGTCCCGTGTCAGATTTAAAGGCAGGGGGATGGAACTCCCGGTATCCATTGATATACTGGGAAGAATTTTTGACGGACTGGGGCATCCCATTGATAAAGCTGCGGAGATAATTCCTGAAAAGAAAGTTGATATAAATGGCAGTGCGATTAATCCGTATGCCAGGGATTTTCCTATGGAGTTTATACAGACCGGAATTTCCGCTATTGATGCTATGAACACGCTGGTTCGCGGTCAGAAACTTCCTATTTTTTCCGCTACCGGATTACCGCATAATATGCTGGCTGCACAGATAGCTAGACAGGCAAAAATCTTGGGCAAGGACGAAAAGTTTGCGGTTGTTTTCGGTGCAATGGGAATAACATATGAAGAAGCAGCATACTTTATAGAGGACTTTAAGAAGACCGGGGCTATAGAACGGGCCGTACTTTTTATAAATCTTGCCGATGATCCCACTATTGAACGTATAGCAACACCAAGAATGGCGTTGAGCTGTGCGGAGTATCTTGCTTATGAAAAGGATATGCATGTACTTGTAATTTTAACAAATATGACAAACTACTGTGATGCGTTGAGAGAAATTTCGGCAGCAAGAAAAGAAATACCGGGCCGCCGCGGTTATCCCGGTTATATGTATACCGATTTGTCAACTATTTACGAAAGAGCAGGAAGAATAAAAGGCAGAAAAGGTTCCATTACACAGATACCCATTCTTACGATGCCGGAAGATGATAAGACACATCCGGTCCCGGATTTAACAGGATATATTACCGAAGGACAGATTATTCTTTCGCGTGACCTTCTGCGCTCCGGAATATATCCGCCTATAGATGTGTTGCCGTCGCTTTCCCGTCTTAAACAAAAGGGTATTGGTTCCGAACATACCCGTGAAGACCATGCCGGTGTAACCAACCAGCTGTTTGCAGCATATGCACGCGGTAAGGAGGCAAAGGAACTGGCTATAATTTTAGGAGAGGCATCGTTGACGGAAACAGATAAACTTTTTGTAAAATTTACCGACAGGTTTGAAAAGGAATTTGTAGGGCAGGGTGTTTCGGATGACAGGTCCATTATAGAAACACTGAATCTTGGCTGGCAGCTTCTGGCACCTCTGCCAAAGGGTGAATTGAAACGGGTAAAACCGGAAGAAATAAAGAAATATATGCCTAAAGACCTTAAAGCAGCGGAACTGTCATAGGGATCTGATACCAGTGATTTTAACGGCAGATTACAGCGATAAATAATAGGTGTTGGTGTATCACCGTAATCGTTCTTTTTATCACTGCAATCATTATTTAGGAGTATGAGGCTAAACGTAAATCCGAACAGGATGGAACTGTTAAAAATAAAGCGACGGCTTATAATTGCCAGACGCGGACATAAACTTTTAAAGGATAAACAGGAAGAACTTATCCGGCAGTTTATGATTATGATTAAGCAGATCCGGAAGGACCGGCTGGATTTGGAAGAAAAACTTCTTAAGGTCTACCGCGATTATGTTTTTACTACCGCATCTCAGTCGAAAACTGTTACGGACTACAAGGTTTTATCGTCAAAACAGAAGATTGAGATTGAAAAAAAACTCAGAAATTTTATGAATATTCCTGTTGCCGAGTTTTCATACAGGTTTGTCCCGCCTGACGCCGATTATGAGTTTTCCGGAACATCTGTTAAGATGGATATGGTTTTTGATTCGGCAAAGGAATTACTTCCGCAGTTATTAAAACTTGCCCAGGAAGAGAAACGTCTTTTGAGAATGGCTTCCGAAATAGAGAGAATACGGCGCCGGGTAAATGCCCTTGAGTACATTTTTATACCGGGCCTTATTGAAACAATAAAATATATTACAATGAAGATGGGAGAACTCGAAAGAGATGCTCTGACCCGTCTTATGAAGGTTAAGGATATTGTTCGTTCCCACTAAACGCAAATGTCCGCAAATAAATCCGCCATCCGCCTTCGCCGGTTGGCGAACGGCGGAGGCGGACCAAATTTCCACCCGCCTGATGACAGCGAGGCAGGCAAATGATTAGCGGTGCTTGGCAGTTAATTTGCGGTAATTTGTGTATGAGCGGAGCGAATGGGGGAATATATGTTAAACATTACCGTATGCGGTGCAGCCGGAAAAATGGGCAGAATGATAACGGCAAAAGTCCTTACCGAAGAGGATACTGCTCTGGTGGGTGCAATAGAGTCAAAGGGTAATAATGCTATCGGAAGGAAAGTAGGTGATATAAAGATTACAGATAATCTTGAAGCAGTATTGAAAAATACCGATATGGTAATTGAATTTACAAATCCTGAGGCAACACTGGAACACCTGAAATCGGTACTAAAAAGCAGGAAAGCTATGGTTATCGGTACCACCGGAATTCCCGATGAAGGCATTAAAGAAATAGAGGAGGCAGCTAAAGAGATACCGATTGTTTTTGCGCCTAATATGTCGCTAGGTGTAAACCTGTTATTTGAGATTACCGAAGCCGTGGCAGGTGTTCTCTCAAGCTATGATATTGAGATAGTAGAAGCACATCACAGTCAGAAAAAGGATGCCCCGTCAGGAACGGCATTGAAACTTGCCGAGGTAATTTCGAAAAAACTTAAACTGACACCGGTTTACGGCAGGCATGGCAATGTAGGACCGAGGAAAAACGAAATAGGAATACATGCCATACGCGCAGGTGACATCGCAGGTGAACATACGGTAATTTTTGCGGGTCCGGGAGAAAGAATAGAGCTTACACACCGGGCACGTTCACGCGAGACCCTTGTCGCAGGTGCGGTAAAGGCGGCAAAGTGGCTTGCAAATAAAAAACCTAAACTTTACAGCATGAAAAATGTTCTGGGGATATGAATAGTCGCTCGGCAGTAAATTTTTTCAGACACGTTCAGCCTGACCCCTCGGGAAAACTTTTCTTGAGTCGCTCGGCACCAGCTCGCTCGGAGATTTGCTCGTGAAAGCGTAGTCGCAAATCGAGGCTCTACGAAAAGTTCCCCCTCGCGGTCGATTGAAAGTGTTAGTCGTTCCTCAAGGGTCTGATAAAAATTTCTGCCTCGCTCTGTGAGAAAAGATGAGGATTTATAAGTTCGAAAAAAAGCCGTCAAAGGTTATTGCAGTCGGCTTGAATTATATTGACCATGCAAGGGAATTAAAGATGAAACTTCCGGCAGAGCCGGTGATTTTTCTTAAACCCTCGTCTGCTGTAATCTGGAATAACCAAGAAATAAAATACCCGAAAATGTCAAAACAGGTTGATTACGAAGCAGAACTTGCAATAGTAATCGGGAAGAAATGCAAAAATGTATCCGAAAAAAACGCAAAAAAATATATTTTAGGGTATTCATGTTTTAATGATGTTACTGCAAGGGATTTACAGAAAAAGGACGGTCAGTGGACAAGGGCAAAATCTTTTGATACATTTTGTCCCATAGGTCCGCATATAGTATCCGGAATAAACCCGGATAATCTTAAGATAGAGCTTTTTTTAAACAGTAAATTAAAACAGTCTTCTAATACAGAGAATCTGATTTTCAAAACGGAGAAACTAATATCATTTATATCAAAAATTATGACACTTGAAAAATATGATGTTATAGCAACAGGTACACCGGTCGGAGTAGGTCCGGTTAGGATCGGGGATAAGATAGAAGTAAAAATAGAAAAAATAGGAACACTTACGAATTACGTAGTAAACACGAATTAACGCAAATTAAATTCCAAATTGCCGCTAATTAGTTGTGGTAATTCGGGTGTTGATTTGCGGTAATTTGTGTATAAACGAAGTGAATAGAGGTTTAAAATGAAAGAGTTTATGGGAAAAGTTTGGTTATGGATAAAGGATGTCTTTTCAGACGAAGAAAATCCCGAAGAACCGGTTTATGACCCTATGCACATAGCGTCAATGATAGTTCTTACGCTTTTCGGAATATCCATTCTGTTCTGGCTTTTCTGGTCTTTACTGGTTTATAAAGGCGGGTTGTTGTCAAAAGTAATTCCGTTTTTAAGCGTTATTTTGACTTCAAAAACACTCGCAGATTACGGTTATGAAGGATATCCTTATGAAATGGGTGTTTTTGGCGGCTGGATTACGAATATTGTTGCACTTGTTTTTCTGTGCGGACTTGTTTTCTTTGCTATAAGAATATTAAGGAGAGAAAAATGTTGAGCGAAGTTGATTTTTCTAAACGGTTAAAAAAGTTGCCTCCGTATCTTTTTGTTGAAATTGACAAAAAGAAAAAAGCAGCAATCAAGAAAGGGGTTGATATAATATCGCTGGGTGTCGGTGACCCTGATCTCCCAACCCCAAAACATATTGTTGATGCTATGAAATCTGCAGTTGAAAAGCCGAAAAACCACCAGTATCCTTTTGGTGCCGGAATTATGGAGTTCAGAACCGCAGTTTCGAACTGGTATAAACAGCGGTTCGATGTTGATTTAAATCCGCAGGATGAGATTCATTCCTTAATCGGTTCAAAGGAAGGGATAGGGCATATACATCTGGCATTTGTCAATCCCGGAGACGTTGTATTGATACCGGAACCGGGATATCCCGTATATAACTGCGGCACAATTTTTTCCGAGGGGAGTTCCTATTTTCTTCCTTTAATTGAAAAGAACGATTTTCTGCCCAGTTTGGAAAAGATTCCGGAAAAGGTTGCAAGAAAATCAAAAATTTTATTTATAAATTATCCGAACAATCCGACCTCGGCAACCGCAACACCGGAGTTTTATGAAAGAGTTGTTGCGTTTGCAAAAAAGTACAATATTATTGTCTGTGCTGATACGGCATATTCGGAGATTTATTTTGACAATAAAAAGCCTCCGAGTTTCCTTGAAACCAAAGGAGCAAAAGATGTGGGTATAGAGTTTCATTCCGTGTCCAAAACATACAATATGACCGGCTGGCGGTTGGGATGGGCTTGCGGGAATCCAAAAATTTTGTCCGGACTTGCAAAGGTAAAGGACAATTATGATTCCGGAGTTTTTAATGCAGTCCAGGAAGCAGGAATTGCAGCGCTTGAATCATCGCAGAGTTGCGTTTCGGAAATGAGAAGAATATATCAGGAAAGACGGGATGTTTTTGTCAGCAGGCTGAATAGTCTCGGCTGGGTTGTTAAAAAACCTTCTGCAACCTTTTATATATGGGCAAAAGTTCCCGGCGGATATACCTCTGCCGAAACAGTCGAAAAACTTCTGGATAAAGCAGGGATTGTTTCCACGCCGGGCAACGGCATGGGCCCTTCCGGTGAGGGATATGTCAGGTTTGCCCTGACTGTTCCTGTTCCGCGTCTGAAACAGGCGATTGAAAGAATTTCAAAAATCAAGTGGTAAAGGCATATCTAATGCTCCCCCTGAGAATAAAAATTTAGTAAAACAAACTTTCCTATTGACATACCTTAATAAAAATGTTATACTTTTAGTAGAAAGTAATACAAGGAGTTATAATGAAGGCATAGTGTACCCAAGGAAAAAAAAGTAAAATAGAGAGAGGGGGGTACATTATGTATTACGTAGGGATAG
>JAFGLF010000052.1 GCA_016928195.1 Elusimicrobiota bacterium | reverse complement strand
GAGCTTGAGCGCTTTATAGATACGCCGGTAAAAAACTACTCATCGGGGATGTATATGAGGCTCGGTTTTTCAGTAGCCGTAAATGTTAATCCCGATATCCTGCTTGTGGATGAAGTCCTGGCTGTGGGGGACCAGGCCTTTCAGGCAAAATGTTATAAGGTAATATATGATTTTATGAAACAGGGCAAAACAATCATAATAGTTTCCCATGACCTTGATACTATTTCCGATTTATGCAGCAAGGTTATATTCTTAAGAGATGGAAAAATAGTAGATATGGGAAAACCCCTGGACATAGTGTCAAAATACAGGGCTCATATTGAAGAACTGGAGAAAAAAAGAATCATTGAGCAGCAGAGAGCTGAAAGAAAGAAGATTTTTAAAACAGTAATTGAAGGCAACAGGAAAGTCGTTGATGGAGAAGAGATAAGCAGACTTTCCCATTTAAGTATTGATGGAGAGACCATAAGCCGGTTTGGGTCGGGAGATGCAGAAATTACAGGTATAAATCTTTTTGATAAGAGCGGAAATGAAATAAGTTACTGCAAATACAGGGATAGCGTAAAAGTTACTTATAAAGTATTGTTCAAGGAGAAAGTTGAAGAACCGGTATTCGGCATCAGGATAACGGATTACCGCGGCAATATTATTTATGGTACGAACTCGAGGCTAAATAAAATTAAAACCGGGATTTTTAATAAGGGTGACGAAGTATCGGTTGCTTTTTCATTTAAAATAAGCTTAATGGGCGGGGAGTATTCTGTATCTCCTGCTGTTGGCTACAATGATAACAGGACCTACTGCGACTGGGTAAATGATATGTTTACAATAAATGTAATTCACAGAAATATAGCTGAAGGCCTGGCAGATCTTGACCCGGAAATAAGCATAGAAAAATAATTTTTTTAATTAAACCTTTAAGTTTAAAGATTTAATTTTCCAAGCTTAATCTTTCCACTCTACATATCAAACCAGGCCTTATAAGCTTAAGCGTTAAGCTCTCCTTTTTTCCATCAGGCTCAGAATGAAAATTACTGCGCCTAACACTATTAGGATAATAGCCAGCAGCAGTGACGGTAGTGGAATTGCCGGGATCAGTGCAAGTATCCCCAGAACAGCCACAATAATTCCTGCGATCATAAGCACAAGCTTACCCATTGTACCTCCTGTATTTTAAGATAATAATAGATACAATCTTAAAGTATGTATTAAAATTTATCAAGAGAAAAATGGATTTCTTTAAAAATTATTTTAAGTGGTTATTTGGTGAATACTCTTTAAATCGTATATAATATAAAAGGTTAATCAGGATAATTTAAGATAATTAAATACAAGAAATAATTATGAGGCAAATTCTCAGACGAAAAGCTACAATAGATAATATTTTAAAAGCAGCGGCAATATGTTTTAAAGAAAAAGGATATGAAAAAACCGATGTTGACGAGATCTGCAGAAAGGCCAATTTGACCAAGGGTGCCTTCTACCATCATTTTTCAAGTAAGCAGGAACTTTTTTTAAAAATGCTGGAACAATGGGGAAAAAGAGTGGCCGGACAGCTTGATTTGAATGATTTTAAATCCGGGAATACCCTGGAGCTTCTTCTCGGCATTCCCGAAAAATTTAAACCGGCCTTTGAAGAGGTGGATAAACAGCTGCCAATTTTTTTAGAGTTATTTATTAAAGCTATCAATGATAAAGAATTAAATAAAATGGCGCTAAGATCATATAATGAATTTATAGTTTTTTTTAGGGGTATAATAAATAAAGGCATTAAGGAAGGTTCTATAAAAAAGGTTAATCCGGATGATGCAGCAAAAGTTCTTTTCGCACTGACTATAGGTATGCTGATGCAGGGCTTGCTGAATCCAGATGCTGGGGATTGGGTTGAGCTGGCAAAAAGAAGTATCTTGATGGTTTTAAAATGATGTTTTATAGAGTGGTAATGTTGTAATTTATAAAAGTAACTTACTTGTATGATATAATAAATTTATATGAATTTAGAAAGATTTGAAAGGTAAAAGAATGAAAAATTATAGATTTTCTATAATAATCGAAGAAGATTCAGAAGGATATTTTGCTTCCTGCCCTGAGCTCCAGGGTTGTTATACTCAGGGTGATACTTATGAGGAAGTGATAAAAAATATAAGGGATGCTATACGCCTCCATTTAGAGGATAGGATAAAATGCGGAGAAGAAATACCTCAGTCTGAGTCCGTAAGTTTAACCACGCTGGAAGTAGCAGTATGAATATAAAATTACCAAGGATTGCTGCTACTGATGCGATAAAAGTATTAGGAAAAATTGGATTTTTTCTGGTCAGGAAGAGTGGCAGTCATGAAATTTATAAGAATAAAAGGGGAAAACGAATTACTATACCTTACCATAGGAAGAAAGTTTTACATCCTAAAATCTTAAAAAGCATTTTAATTGATTCTGGTTTATCGATAGATGAATTCAATAAACTACTCAAGTGACGCGGCCTCATAATAAAGACTAATAGTTTTTTTGGCAGTCTTATCCCAGCTGAATTTTCTTGCGCGGGCAAGTGATTTTTCTTTTAGT
>JAFGLF010000051.1 GCA_016928195.1 Elusimicrobiota bacterium | reverse complement strand
TGGTAATATCACCGGAGTCATCAGGGTCGTCAACCTTTCCGTTAGGAAGTTTTGCGGTTATTCTGCATGCCAATGCCAATATATCAGATTTATAATACCTATACTGACCGCCTATCTTAATATCTCCCATTCCGTCTGCTTCCTGGTCAGGGATAAGCTTAGGGTCAAGTTTATTGGACCTATATGTATACGGTATAATTGTTCCAACTGATAAATCATCAGTCAATCCATAAGCATACTCTAATGCCGGCACACTTTCTCTTGCGTCAGTTTCATAACCGGAAACTATAGACCTCTTATTGCTTTTCTCATCAAATTTCTTTGATGCCCATGTAGCTACATAATACAATTTAAACCATGACCGTCCCTTTGGCAAAACCTCACCCCAAGGTGCACCTGCAAAAATCTTACCAAAACCTAAAATTAAAACAATCCCTGTTAAACCCAAAATCCTAACAATCCTTTCCACTAATTCCCCCCCTGCCATAATAGTTTAATATGTCTAATTTTACTATATTTATTAAAATATATCAATCTGCATAAATATTATGAATTACTACATTGAGATTGTTGAAAAACCCAATCCGCCGCGGCGGAATTACAGTGATTAAACTGCAACCTGCCCGCCGACGGCAGGCGGGGATTACACAGATTAGAACCCAGTATTAAATCTGTGTAATCAGTGGCTGTTGAGAACTTTTTAAACAGGCACATATTTATTCATTGCCATACAGATGTTATTACCTCCGGCTCCAAACGAGTTTACCAGAACTGTATTTATATCCTTACCATTCCGGAACTTATTTGGAACATAATCAAGGTCACATTCAGGGTCAGGTTCTTCATAATTTATAGTTGGCGGTATACAGTTACTCTTAACCACCAATGCAGAGGTTATTACCTGAAGAGCGGAACTGGCAGACAGCGACTGTCCTATCATAGATTTAATTGAACTTATAGGTATTTTATAAGCTGCCTCTCCCAAAGCCGTTTTAATGGCATTTGTTTCCCTTTTATCGCCTGCTACCGATGAACTTCCGTGAGCACTGATATAATCTATATCTTTTTCGGTTAAATCCGCATTATTTAAGCATAACTCCATTGCATTGGCTACTTCAGTGCCGGTAGGTTCTATTTTATACATATTATAACAGTCATTTGTTGTAGCATAACCGCATACTTCGGCATATATTTGTGCCCTGCGCTTCAATGCATGTTCCAATTTCTCAAGAACTATCATACCGCCACCCTCTCCTAATACGTAACCATCCCTTAACTTATCAAAAGGCCTGCTGGCTTTGGAAGGATTTTTATTTTGTTTTGTTAAAACATGGGCAGCACAAAACGAATCGAAAGTCACAGGAAACAAAGGGGCCTCTATACCGCCTGTAATTACTATATCAGCCCTATCGTTACGTATAAGATCAAAAGCATATGCAACTGCACTTACGCCTGCCGAACATCCTGTGGAAACAGTTGCATTAGGACCGCGGATATTAAACTTAATGGTAATCATACCCACGGCAGAATTAGGATTCATCATCATAGATGAATACGGATTTACATAATTCATACCTCTGGTGTAAAATGCACGGCATTCCTTTTCGGCAATTTCCAAGCCACCAACTGCCGTTCCCAGCACAACACCTACCCTGTAGGGGTCCTCTATCTTCAAACAGGAATCATCAATAGCCATACGGGTAGAGGCAACAGCAAACTGGGCAAACCTGCTTAATCGTTTTGCTTCTTTTCTCTCCATATAATTGCTGGGCACGAAATCGCTGACCTCACCTGCTATCCGTGTCGGATATTGGGTAGCATCGAACCCGCGAATCTTATCGATACCGGGTTTCCCTGATTTAACTGACTCCCAATAAGTATCTTTTCCGATTCCGTTGGGAGACACCACTCCCAAGCCTGTAATTACTGCTCTTGACGTACACATTTTTATAATCCTCCCCGCTACTATGAAAGCGGAGTATATATATTAATATCATAATAGTAGCTGTGCCAATCTACATTTATTGACTGCAATTTTCTTTCCAACCGGAAAAAACATAATAAAAAAAGCCATTCAGGAAAATTCCCGAATGACTTTATCGACGAAATTCTCAAACTAAAACCCAATATTTATCATAAAAAAACAAACCAATCTACAAATGGACCTGCCTTATATATGCACAAGGTTTTATTCAGATTTTATAATGGATTAACTCATTATGTAGGTGGTTTTACCAATATAAACTTTAACTTTTTAGGCAAATAGCATAAAAAGTTGTGCTATTTTATTGTAACTTTGGATTCTTGGGTTTTTAGGTCCTTAAGTTTCCGCTACGTCGCCCGCCTGACTTCGGCCCGCTCCGACGAGTCGGAGACGAGGCGAGCGAGGCAGGGACCTTCGGCTTGAGTTCTTGGATCTTTTAAATAACTTTAATGCCCAGATTTTCCATCTTCAATATAAGTGTATTCCGGTGTATATTCAAGAGTTTAGCAGCTTTGGTCTGATTCCAATTCGCTTTTTCCAATACGCTAATAATATATTGTTTTTCAAACCTATCTCTGGCATCCTTGAGGGGTATTCTCTCTTCGCTTTTAATGTTATTTGTTGATTCAGCGGATAATAAAATATCCAAAGGGAGCCTTCTATGCGGGATAATCTCATCCTGGCCCAATGCCGCCAATCTTTCTATTATATTCTGTAATTCCCTCACATTTCCAGGCCATCTATAATTGATTAGAAAATTTAAAGCTTTTGCCGATATCCCTTTGATATTATTCTTAAACTTTTTATTATATATTTTAAGAAAATGGTCTATTAATAAAGGGATGTCCTTTCTCCGATTCCTCAAAGGCGGTAAATAAATCGGGACAACATTTATCCGATAATATAAATCCTCACGGAACTGCCCTCTTTCCACTGCTTTCTTCAAATCAACATTTGTCGCCGAGATTATTCTTATATCTATATTGATCGGCTTTACACCTCCGACACGCTGTATTTCCTTTTCCTGTAATACCCTGAGAATTTTTGCCTGCAATTCCAATTTTAAATTTCCAATTTCATCGAGAAAAATCGTTCCTGTATTAGCCAGTTCAAACTTGCCTATCCTCCGTGCCGTAGCATCGGTGAATGCGCCTTTCTCATGACCGAACAGCTCACTTTCCAATAAATTTTCCGGAATAGCAGCACAATCCACTGCAATAAAAGGATTGTCTTTTCTTATACCATTAAAATGAATAGCCCGGGCGATAAGCTCCTTGCCCGTACCGCTTTCGCCGGAAATCAGCACAGTTGCATCATTTTTTGTCAACTTTGAGACCATATCACACACCTGACGCAACTCTTCGCTGTTTCCCACAATATTATCAAACATTACAGGTTTACTTAATTCAGAACGAAAATAAGCAATTTCTCTGTTTAACTTCTGTTTTTCCAATACTTTAACTATAGACGCCGATATTTCATCAACGTCAAACGGCTTAATTATATAATCATATGCCCCTAATTTCATAAATTGAATAGCTGTTTTCACGGTTTTTACAGCTGTTACCATGATAATATCCAACTCATCATTTAAATCTTTAATCTGGCGCAAAACTTCTATACCATCCAAATCAGGCATTAATATGTCCAAAAGAACAAGGTTTATATCCTCTTTTTTAACCTTCTCCAATGCCTCTTTCCCGCTGGATGCGGTTATTACATTATAGTGGTCTTCCAGCAATACCTTAAAAGATTCTATTACGCTTTGCTGATCATCAACTACCAGTATAGTGGGTTTTAACTCTGTCATTATTGCCTTTTAGAAATTGGTGATATTTTCAGTTGTTCCGGGTATTTGCTCATCTTATGGAATTATTTCGGATTTCATGGTTAGATATTTAGATTAGCTGGAATTGTCGGACAATCTCTCAATTATGAATTTATTTCTTCTTTAAAATTTGCTTAGCGATATTAACAACGGTTTTCTTCTGCGAAATATCCTTGTCCCTAAGCAACCATATCAACTTATCCGTTTCTGAATCAATTTTATATGAGGGCAGTTTGCTTTTTTGAAATAAATCGGCAATTGATATCTCAAGTACATCACATATTAAAAAGAGTGTCTCTAATGAAGGAATACCTTTCCCACGCTCAATCTGACTTAGAAAACTCCAATTCCGGCCGATCTTTTCAGCAAGCTCTTCAAGGGTTAATCCCCTGCGCTTTCTTATTTCACGTACTTTTTTGCCTATAGCGGTATAGAGTTCATCTAAATTCTTCATATTTCTCCTTATTAATCCAATTATAACAATAATTCCATTTAATTGTATAATTTAATAAAACAAATATAAATATTTACTATAAAACCAATTTTCTTAAGCTGTTTAAAATTTTCAACGAAGGAGATTAGGTAGGTACTGCCAGATTGCACAAATATATGTGCTATTTTTATGTGTTAATTTTATCCTTTAACCGCACCGGCGGTTAAACCGCTTATAATTCTCTTTTGGAAAATCAATGTCATAACAATAAGCGGAACGGCTGAAACAGCAGATATAGCCATAATCTGTCCCCATGGTATTTCACCATGCAGACCCTGAAAAAGCACTATACCTATAGGGATTGTTCTTGCTCTAAAATCCGAAGTAAGCATAAACGCAAACAAAAACTCATTAAAACAGGAAATAAATATAAGAATCGCACATGCAAATATCCCGGGGGCTGCTACCGGAAAAATTATTCTTAAAAGTATCTGTATTCTTGTTGCACCATCAACCATTCCAGATTCGTCCAGTTCATGGGGCAACTGTATAAAATAACTGAGCAATATCCACAATGCGAAAGGAAGCGTCCAGGCAATATACGGAAAAATAAGTGCCGGATAAGTATTTATTATACCGATTTTGGTCATAAACCTGAAAAGGAACCCGACTATACTTATCTGAGGGAACATAGAAAATGCTAAAACCATAACAGGAATTATTAATCTGCCCGGAAAATTTATTCTTGAAAAAGCATAAGCTGCTAAAGATGCTATAACAATAACTATTATAGTACTTAATGAACAAACAATCAGGCTGTTTTTCAGGTAATCTATAAAATGAAGCGACTTTATACTGATTATTTCATAGTAATTTGTTAATGTAAATATAAACTTTGCCGGAGAACGGCTAAGAAAATCCGGGTTTTTAGAGAAAGATATTACACACATCCATATAAAAGGTAATATACAGAAAAAAAACATGCATATGCTTGTGAATGTTATCAATATTGACTTTATGGTTTTTTCGCTCATAGTGTTGAAAACCGTTGATACGCTTATACGATGATACGGTGATACGGAAATACGTTGATACGGTTAAAGATTTTCACATATATACATATCAGCATATCAACGTATCAACTTGCTTTACCTATCGACAATTTTCCTACTTTTAAATAAATAATTGTAAATACAAAAGCAATTACAAATGTGGCTATTGAAACCGCAGAGCCGTAGCCGAAATCACCCGATAAAAAATATTTATATCCATACATGGTTAATGAGCTGGTTGCGCCGCCGGGACCTCCTTTTGTAAGGACATATATTATATCGAAAATTCTTATAGTATCTATGGTTCTGAAAATTAATGCTATTAAAATTACATGTTTTAAAATCGGAAGTGTAATCTTAAAGAAACTTTTGAATATGGATGCTCCGTCAATTTTTGCCTGTTCATATAAATCGCCCGGTATTGCCTGCAGTCCTGCCAAAAGTATCAGGGTTACAAAGGGAACAGTCTTCCAGACATCTGCCAGTAAAATGGATAAAAAGGCACTTATAGCCGTTCCCATAAAATTTACCGGACTGGATATTATACCGGATTTCAGCAATATAAAATTCAATATACCATAATTATAATTATAAATTAATTCCCATGTTCGGGCAGAAATTATTATGGGGATTGCCCACGGTATTAAAATAACAGCACACATAACTCCGCGCAGACGGAATTTTTCGTTTAAAAGCAGTGCAAAAATCAACCCTATTACAATTTCCAGTGAAACCGATACTATGGAAAATATAAGAGTAAATAAAATGGATTGGTGGCAATTGGAATCAAAAACCATTTTTAGATAATTCTTAAAACCAATAAATTTTAAAGGTAGGTAGGCAACATCCCTAAATAGGCTTGTATAGAATGTACCAAGAACGGGAATGATGATGAATGTGAAGATAACAACTACAAGCGGAGCAATAAAAAAATATGCTTCTCTCGTCTTATTCCTCATAGTTCTTAATTATTTTTCCGGATTCTTCCTGTATTTTTTCAACCGCCTTTGACGGCTGTATTTTACCCGCAAGAACCATATTTACATACTTTTGAACTGATTCGGATATCTGTGTATAATAAGGATATCCCGGACGGGCTACGGCGTTTTCTAGTACTGCTTTCAACACTTTTAAGTGCGGCAGCTGTGACATAACATCTTTACTATCATAGACATCCATTCTGCCGGGATTCCAGCCGAGATCCATTGCCATACCTTTTTGTACTTCAAAAGAAGTAATAAACCTTACAAACTTCCATGATGCTTCTTTAGTATCCGAAAATTTCGAAACCCCTATATGCCATCCGCCTATTGTGGAGGCACTCCTGCCATTTTTGAAATAAGGAAGTTTTGTAATTTTAAATTTGTTTTTTACAGGAGAATCTCCGCTTTGATGCAGTTTATATGCATACGGCCAATTCCTCTCAAAAAGGGCATTGCCGGACTGGAAAAAGGTTCTGACTTCTTCCTCCTTCATTTCAGTATAGGTATTTGGCGGAGATATCTTATATTTATTTATAAGGTCGGACATAAACCGTATCGCCTCTGTATTTTTTTTAGTATTGATTTTAAACTTATCGTCTTCCGTTATATCACCATTGTTAGACCCTATATATTCAAGGAGATTACAAACAAGCCCCTCATACTGTGCACCCTGCCATACAAAACCCCAGAAATTCTTATTTTGTTTACGCTCACCGCTTTGTACCTTACTGGAATATTTTACCAGCTCATGCCAGGTTTCAGGCGGTGTACTAAATCCATATTTTTTGAGAAGATCCGACCTGTAGTACAAAAGCCCGCCGTCCACATAAACAGGAAGTGCAATAATACTGTTATTATATACATCAACCGATTTCAATATTCTCTGGAAGTAAAGACTTTTATCAAATTTTTCTTTATTCATAAAATCATCCAACGGTTCAAGCCATCCCGATGCAGCAAACTGTTTTACCCAGACAACATCCATAAGAAAAACGTCCGGATTTTTTTGTCCGGACTTCAATGGTATAACAAGCCCCTGCCTTCTCTGTTCAGTGTCAGTAGGCTGTCTTAACAGAGTTATTTCTATATCAGGATACTCTATCTTAAACTTTTTTACAAGTTCTTCCCAGTAATCAATCTCATTAGTTGCACCGCCAACCATAAATACAAGCTGATTGTCTTTTTTACCACATCCATGAATTAGCAATATCAGCGACAGAATCATTGCAGATGTTAAAAATTTTTTAATGTGCATACGTTATTCTCCTTTAAAAACGCTGATACGCTTATATGGTGATATGCTGATACGTAAAACCTAAGCGTATATAATCTTATTCTCTTATCACCATATTCCCATATCATCCTATCACCGGTTTTACTTTTACAATTATTTTCTTTTAAATATATGGCTTGAGTGAGGCTTAAACTGTAAAGAACACTTTTTAGTGTTGTCAATTTTTATAGAGTTTTCATTGAGTATATCAGCCCACTCGCCCTGATCGGGAAAGATAATATCGGCATCTGCGTTTTTGGATGAGAAGTTTATCAGGACAACGACTGAATCATTTTTATATTTTCTTACAAATCCGCAAATCATGCTTTCATTTCCTGTTTGTATCTTTTCTAAGTCACCAATTCTTAAAGCAGGGTTTGTTTTTCTTATTGCGATAAGCTTCTTATAAAAATCTTTCATTGCGAAATTACCGTTTTTCCAGTCTATTTTATACGGCTCGAAATGCGACGGCCTTTCGGTTTCCCCTATTTCCTGGCCGTTGTAAAGCAGCGGTATTCCGTCAAGTGTAAATATCAAAACCGCATAAGCTTTGCTTTCTTCTTTACCAAAGGGATTTGCTGCACGAGGCTCATCATGATTCTCTATAATACGCATTTTCAAAGCACCTTCAGGAAATTCTTCTTTCTGTGCTTTAAGAAATTCATAGATAAATCCGGCTCCTGCAATCTTTGGATTAATAGAGTATTCTTTTTCTGTCCACGGAATTCTTATTCCGTCAACCGAAGTTAACCCGGCCAAATTATCTTCGTTATTCTTTACTTTTCTTAAAAGATGATACAGCGCCCAAGAATATGTCAAATCAAACGCATCTTTATGGAATTCCGGATCCTCCCATTCGGCAAGCATAAGCACATCCTGTTTAATAGTTCTTAACTCGGCTATCGCTTTCTGCCAGAAAGGTACAGGTTTATATCCGTACATATTACCTGCGGTATCGCATCTGTAACCGTCAATATCAAATTCTTTTATCCAATATTTCATTATCTTTATTATTTCTTCATGCAATTCAAGATTTGCATAATTTAAATGTGCAACATCAATCCAGTCGGAGTTTGGCGATACAATTTCGCCTTTTTCATTTTTTCTATACCAATCAGGATGTTTTTTTATCCATGGATGGTCCCATGCGGTATACATTACCACACAATCAATAATTATTCTCATATTCTGTCTATGTACAGAATTTACCAGTCTTCTAAAATCATCTTTTGAACCTAAATCGGGATGAGTACTTAGGTAGTCACAAACTGCGTAAGGTGAGCCCAGTGTACCTTTTCGGTGCTGGCGGCCTATTTTATGTATAGGCATAAGCCATAAGGTATTTATGCCCAGGTCTTTCAATTCAGGCAGGCGGTCAATAATGCCCTGAAAACTTCCTTCTTCGGTGAATATACGTGGAAATATCTCATAAATTATTGCTTCATATAACCAATTACTCATTTCACTTGTTTATCTGAAAATATGCTGATAAGCTGATACGATGATAAGAAAACATGCAGAAACTATTTACTCAGCATTTAATTGTTTCTTCCTTACTTCTACCGTTGGAAATCATAGAAATCCTTACACCGATAAGTTTTTCTATTTTCCTTATGTACTTTTTAGCATTTTCAGGAAGATTTTTAAACATGGTAATGCCTTTAAGGGATTTTTTCCAACCCGGCATTTCTATATATACGGGTTTTACTTCCTGTATTATTCTTTTTGATGCAGGGAATTCTTTTAAAATTTTTCCGTTATATCTATATCCGATACAAATTTTTATTCTTTTCATATTATCAAGAACATCAAGTTTTGTAATAACAACCGATGAACATCCGTTTAGACGGACAGAATACCTGACAGAAACCGCATCAAACCAGCCGCAACGCCTCGGTCTGCCTGTTGTTGCACCGAACTCCTGGCCTTTTTCCCTAAGGTATGCTCCAACACCATCATTTAATTCCGTAGGGAACGGACCTTCACCGACTCTTGTTGTATATGCTTTGGCAATCCCCATAACAGAATCGATTTTCGTAGGACCTACTCCGCTACCGGCGCAAACCGCACCGGATACAGGGTTCGAGGATGTTACATACGGGTATGTCCCGAAATCAATATCCAAAAGTGTCCCCTGTGCACTTTCAAAAAGTACACGCTTATTTTCTGATATCTGTTTATTTATTATAATTGATGTATCAGTTACATATTTCTTTATTTTATTTGCAATAGCAGAGTATTTTTTAAATATTTCTTTCTTTATCTTATATGTTTTAAGCGAACCAAGAATTTTTGATTTCTCTTTTAAATTTTTCTGAATAAGGATGTTAAACATTCCTTTGTCAAGATAATCACACATTCTTATACCTGTCCTTGAAAACTTATCGGCATAACAAGGCCCTATTCCTTTTTTCGTGGTCCCGATATTCTGAACTTTTTCTCTTATACCATCTAAAATCTTATGATACGGAAGAATTACGTGTGCCGAATCGGAAATAAAAAGCCGGTTTTCCACACTTATTCCCTTTTTCTTTAAAAAATTTACTTCTTCAATAAGAGCTTCCGGATCTACAACAACGCCATTACCTATAATACATTTTTTCCCTTTTTCGAGTATGCCTGACGGGACCAAATGCAGAACGAATTTCCTACCATCGAAAATAACGGTATGCCCCGCATTATTCCCTCCCTGATACCGAACAACATAATCGGCATTCCTGGAAAGGGCATGGACTACTTTTCCTTTCCCCTCATCTCCCCATTGTAATCCTACAACAACAAGAGTTGACATTTTTTCTCCTAAATAAGTTCCCGCTAAAAACCACAAAAACTTGTGATTACAGCGATTAATCCGCCCGCTGGCGGAAATGATTCCAGTGATTAAAACCACCGCAATCTATGTTTATTATCACTGTCATCAATAATTATTGATGACTTTCCCAATAGTTATATTATACCTACGCGCTTCAAAATTTCCTTTATATTCCTTGTATAATAATTCACATCAAAACATTCTTCAATTTCTTTCTTTGTAAGAAATTTTTCGAGAGGTTTTTTATTCTTAAAACCACTCTGGCTTAATTTTTGAACAACCGGATATGCTTTTTCCCTTGCAATACCTTTTTTAACAATCGCCAGGAGAACTCTTTGTGAAAATATTCCACTTTCTGTAATTTTAATGTTTTCAATCATCTTTTTAGGATTAACAACCATATCTTTAATAATATTATTCATTTTTTTAAGCATATAATTAAGCAGGATTGTTGAATCAGGAATAATCACTCTTTCAACTGACGAATGCGATATATCTCTTTCATTCCATAAAGCAATATTTTCCAGAGATGCCATGGCATTAGCCCTGAATACCCTGGCAAGCCCGCACATTTGTTCACATGTTATAGGATTTTTCTTGTGAGGCATCGCAGAGGAACCTTTCTGTCCCTTGGTGAACGGCTCTCCGAGTTCGCCTATTTCGGTTCTCTGCAGACTTCTTATTTCAAGGGCAAATCTTTCCAGCGAAGCGGCAATAATTGCGAGCGTTGTAAGATACTGCGCATGTCTGTCTCTGGGGACAACCTGGGTTGAAGCAGGTTCCGGCTTTAATTTAAGCTTTTCCATTACGTACTTTTCAACTTCAATCGGCGAATGTGCATAGGTACCTACGGCACCTGATATTTTTCCGTAAGATATATTTTCTTTTGCCATTTTTAACCTTTCTATATCCCTCATAATTTCTGTATACCATCCTGCAAGTTTAAAACCAAGCGTTATAGGTTCTGCATGCACACCGTGCGTTCTTCCTATCATCAATGTATTTTTATATCTTGCTGCCTGCTTTTTAATCGTCTTAGAAAGAATTATTAAGTCGTTAATTAAAATATCCGAAGCATCCATAAGCTGTAATGCAAGTGCCGTATCCAGAACATCAGAGGATGTAAGACCTTTATGTATATACACTGAATCCTTGCCGACATTTTCCGCAATATTTGTTAAAAAAGCAATTATATCGTGTTTTACTGTTTTTTCAATCTCATTTATCCTACGTACATTAAAATCTGCTTTTTTCTTTATTACCTGAAGGCTTGCGGGCGGAATTTCCCCTAATTTGCACAGCGCTTCACAAACAATAATTTCCACGTCAAGCATTTTCCGGAACCTGCTTTCATCCGTCCACACACCAGCCATTTCAGCAAGACTATAACGTTCTATCATTTTTTTTCGCTCCGCTCATCACACGAAAAAGACCACGAATCAAGTCACGAATTGTCTCGAATAAATTAATGTCGTTATTCGTATACATTCGTGATGTGTACTTTTATTCGTGTGCCTTTATTCGTGCTATAAAAATTTTTATTGCTTCCGGATAAGCTTTATGCTCCTGTTTTAAGACTCTCCTCTGCAACCTCTCCGGAGTATCATTCTTAAAAACTTTAACTTTTTTCTGCAGTATGATTTCTCCGTTATCATACTTTTCATCGACAAAATGAATAGTACATCCTGAAATTTTTGCTCCTGCATTTAAAACTGCATTATGCACATTCATTCCATACATGCCCTTGCCGCCGAATTTCGGCAGCAGAGCAGGATGAATATTTATTATTCTTCCGGTATATTTTTTTATAAATTCTTTCGAAATTTTCATTAAAAATCCGGCAAGACAGACCAGATCAACTTTTTGTTTCTCTAAAACTTCGGTGGTTTTTCTATCAAAATTAAATTTTTTCGGGTCGACAAAAACCGATTTTATATTATATTTTCTTGCCCTGTCCAATGCAAACGCATTTTCCTTATTACTTATAACTGCTACAACCTCGGCATCAATCTTTCCTGTCCTGCAGGCATCCATAATCGCCTGTAAATTCGACCCCCCACCTGAGGCAAGAACCCCTATACGGAGTTTAGAGTTGAGTCCGCCGGCTGGCAGAGAGAATTGAGAGTTAGAAACTTTCATCAGATAATTTCAACTCCTTTCTGTCCGTTTACTATTTCACCGATAACTACAGATTTTTTCAGTATCTTCTGCACTTCTGCGCTTTTACTCTTCCGCACTATCAAAACCATTCCTATCCCCATATTGAAGGTCTTATACATTTCTCTATCACTGATTTTTGCTTTACTTTGAATAATCCCAAATATCCTGGGTACCGGTATCCCGTCTTTGTAAATCACAGCATGGCGGTTTTCCGGAAGTATTCTTATAATATTATCATAGAAACCGCCGCCGGTGATGTGGCAGATGCCGCAGATGGCAGATGGCAGATGGCAGATGGCAGATAAAACCTCTTTTACGTAGATTTTTGTCGGCTGCAACAGAATGCTCCCGTATTTTTTAATCTCCCGATTTGAAAATATTTTTCTTACAAGAGAAAAACCATTTGAATGAAGCCCTGAGGACGGAAGACCAAATATTAAATTACCGTCGCTAATCCTTGAACCGTCAATAATATTCTTTTTTTCAACAATACCGACCGCGAAACCCGCTAAATCATATTCGCCTTTCTTATAAAAACCCGGCATTTCTGCGGTTTCTCCGCCAAGCAATACACAGCCTGAATCATCACAGCCGTTTTTTATTCCTGTAATAACCTGTCTTGCAATTTTAGAGTCAAGTTTTCCGCAGGAATAGTAATCAAGAAAAAAAAGCGGTTTGGCCCCGCTGCATACCAAATCATTAACATTCATTGCAACAAGGTCAATACCAACGGTACTATGCTTACCGAGTATTTGGGCAATCTTCAGTTTTGTTCCAACGCCGTCACAAGAAGCAGATATAAACTGATCCCCTCCGATTGGGAAAAAACCGGAAAAACCTCCAATCTTAGGAGACAGTTTTTTTATCCAATTTACAAGTTTGTTTGCTTTATCAATATCTACACCAGATTTTTTATAAGTTATCATATCTCAACTAATGATTTCGGTGATTAATCCCGCCAAGGCGGGATAAGATTACAGTGATAAGACCAAATTTTAACCATCGTCTATCATCCCTCGTCTATCGTCCATCGTTCTTCGTTACCGCAGTCCGGCTGCCCGGTTTTACCAGCGGGATACTTCCTTTACACAGCGGACAGCTTTCCGGTTTATATGTATCAATCTTTAATTTTAACAGTGAAACTGAAAAATCCTGCAAATCAGACCTGTCGATAATTGACAATACGCCGGAGACTTTTCCTCCAAAACTTTCCGTTAGAATAATCACTTCTTTCGTGGAACCCCCTGTTGTAATCACATCTTCAACAACCAAACATTTTTCATCTCTTTTTATCTCAAAACCACGGCGAAACTTCATTGACCCGTTTTCTCTTTCACAAAATATCGCACGGCATTTCAACCGACGTGCGATCTCCTGACCTATAATAATACCACCGACAGCAGGACTTACGACGGCATCAATTTCAGACCGTGTAACGTGTGACGTGTAATGTGTGACGAGTAATTCAGCAAGTTTTTCAGCAATATCGGGATATTGAAGAATCTTAGCGCACTGAATATATCTGTTTGAATGCAGTCCTGAGGAAAGCAAGAAATGACCTTCCAGTAATGCACCCTTTTCTTTAAACAGTTTCAACAAATCCATCAAATCCCCCAAAAAACTTATAACTTATAACTCATATTGTATTGTTCTTTATTAACTTTTGACACATTCCGATAACAACTCATCCTCTTCCTTTATTATTTTAATAACTTCCTGTGGCGTCCGGGCATCTTTAAGCGACTGTCTAAAAAACTTATCCTTTAAAAGCCGGGATATCTTTGCAATAGCCTGTAGATGCTCGCTAACAGATTCAGGAGGTGCAACCATG
>JAFGLF010000050.1 GCA_016928195.1 Elusimicrobiota bacterium | reverse complement strand
TTGAGCATCGTTTGGTTTATACGGGTTGGGATATACATTAACACTGTCAAGTGTTACTGCAGGCGCAAGCTGAAAAACACCGAATTTTGAAAGATGACCTATTGTTGCTTCAAGATAGTTTTCTGAAGCATGTACAGTAGTGACAAGAGGTATCCACCTTAAATTAACACTGTCGTACCTGCAGACTTTTAACTTGCTCTCATCCAGACCCTGTATGTCGCTATCCCTGTAATTTATCTTTAGTGTAATCGGTTTTAAGGGTTGTTCCCCGGATGATACCGATATTTCCACCCCCATACCGGTTTTCTTCAAGATTTCCTTTCCGGATAAAGGTACATCAGCCACAGTTACTGTCATAGATACATCACCCGAAAAGGTTCCGGCAGGAATTTCTATGACTGTATTCCCAGTTTCTGCCATCAGCGTTACTGTATTGTCCGTGCCGGACAATATCGTCTGTGTCCTCCCGATTTCATAATCTATTAAAAAAGCATTAGTTAAAATTCCGGTAAACCCGGATTTACTAACCACAATATCCCTTTTTCCCGGCCTTTTTCCGGTCAAATCAAAGGTGCAGGTGATTTTATTCAAACTTTCCACGCTGACATTGGTTGCGGTAATATCAGTTTCACCGTACATTGTGAGCTTTACCGTTGCTCCCGAGACAAACTCATAGCCGGAAAGATTTGTTATATTCACACTGCCTGTATTAGCAGCATGGCTGGGCGTAATTAAATCGGGTCTTAACGAAAAGTATTTAACCACACGATTATTGTAAGTATCAACTACCCAGATATTGCCTAAACCATCCGCTGTTATGCCAGTGGGTTCAAAAAGAGTATTAACAGCAACAGAGTCCGGGGTTCCGTCACCATCACTGTCATTTACCGCATGCAGCGTGAAATTCTTTTGACCTAATACCCAGTCGGCATCCTCACCGTTGGAAGACGGAGAACTATATCTTAAAATACGATTATTATTCCTGTCGGCAACCCATACGTTACCGGAAGTATCAACATAGATGCCGAAAGGATAATAAAGAGTATTAGCGGCAACGGAATCCGTGGCACCGTCACCGTTGCTGTCATTTTTCTTGTTAACGGTAAAGCTTTGCTGGCCCAGAACCAGGTCAGCATCCTCTCCGTTAGCAGCGGGAGTATTATATTTAAGGACACGGTTATTGTATAAATCCGTAACCCACACGTTACCGGAACTGTCAACAGCTATGCCTGTTGGAATATAAAGAGTATTAGCGGCAACGGAATCTGTGGCGTTGTCACCGTTGCTGTCATTTTGCTTGTTAACGGTAAAGCTCTGCTGGCCCAGAACCAGGTCAGCATCCTCTCCGTTAGCAGCGGGAGTATTGTATTTAAGGACACGGTTGTTACCCGCATCCGCAACCCACAGGTTGCCGGAAACGTCGACATAGACGCTGTAGGGAGTATCAATAGTATTAAGAGCAACCGTATCCGTGACACCGTTTCCGTCGCTGTCGTTTTCCGCGTTAACGGTAAAGCTCTGCTGGCCCAGAACAAGAACAGCATTCTCTCCGTTAGCAGCGGGAGTATTGTATTTAAGGACACGGTTGTTACCCGCATCCGCAACCCACAGGTTGTTTTCACTATCAATATGTATCCCAAAAGGATAATAAAGAGTATTAGCGGCAACGGGGCACCCTCGGTTGGCTGAGTTTGAAGAAAAATCAGCCTGGCCTAAAACTCCGTCAGCAGATTCACCGTTTGCAAGAGAAGATATATTGTTCCACCAGAGTATCCGATTGTTATTGCAATCCGATACATAGACTCTTCCGGTTTTCGTGGATACCACCGCTGAGAAGGGATTATCAAATTCCCTACCTTCAATAAAATTTGTAACACAAACAGTAAAATTATTTTGACCCAGCACCAGGTCCGCATCCTGTCCGCTTGCTGTCGGAGTAGTATATCTGAGAATACGCCTATTGCTGGTATCGGCTACCCACAGATTCCCGGAGGAATCCACTGTTAGTCCATTGGGATTATCAACTGTATTAGCGGCAACGGAATCCGTGGCACCGTCACCGTCGCTGTCATTCGCCTTGTTAACGGTAAAGCTTTGCTGGCCCAAAACCAGATCTGCATCCTCTCCGCTTGCTGTCGGAGTGTTGTATTTAAGTATACGCTGGTTAAAAAGGTCAACCACCCATACATTTCCGGAACCGTCGACAGCTACCTTTATGGGCCAATAAACCGTATTGGCGGCGACGGAATCTGTAACATTGTTCCCGTCGCTGTCATTTGCCTTGTTAACGGTAAAGCTCTGCTGTCCTAGCACTATGTCAGCATCTTCTCCGTTGCCTACGGGTGTATTGTATTTAAGAACACGATGATTACTCATATCGTCTACCCACACATTCCCGGAACTATCCACAGCTACACCTTCAGGCCAGTAAAGCGTATTGGCTGCAACGGAATCTGTGGCATTGTTGCCGTCACTGTCGTTCTTTTTGTTAACGGTAAAGCTTTGTTGGCCCAAAACCAGATCTGCATCCTCTCCGTTCGAAGTAGGCGTATTGAATTTTAATACACGGTTATTATTCCTGTCGGCAACCCATACGTTACCTGAACTGTCCACGATAATATTTTTAGGACCATACATTGTGTTTTCGGCAACAGAGTCTGCGGTACCGTCACCGTTGCTGTCATTTTCCGCGTTAACGGTAAAACTCTGCTGACCCAGAACAAGAACAGCACTCTCTCCGTTAGAAACGGGAGAATTATATTTAAGTACACGATTGTTATTACAATCAGCAACCCATACATTTCCGGAACTATCCACAGCTATACCTTCAGGTCCATTCAGAGTATTAGCAGACACAGAACCTCCCCGGTTAGTTCCATTCGAGTAAAAGTCCGCCTGCCCCAGTACGCCATCAGCATACTTTCCGCTGGTCAGCGAAGATAAATCGTTCCACCATAGGACACGGTTATTTGAATATTCCAGTGAATATACCCTTCCGGTTACCGTATCTACGGCAACATCGGATGAATAAACGGATCCGCCGTCAAGACAGTTTTTTTCATTATTCACGAAATCCATCTGACCCAGAACAAGGTTAGCAGAACCGGTCAGCACACCCGCATAAAGACAGGCTGATGATAAAAATAAACCTAAAACTAACAATAAAAATCTTTTATACATAATTATTTAAACGGCAGCAGTAATGTTTTATCGTTACAGGAAACAATCAGGGGACTACCGTTCTCCAGTTTATATTTTCTTTCAATTTTTCTACTTTCACTGCTTCTAATCAGAACATTAGTACTCTCTTCTGTTATTTCAACACCGTCATACGTTTTTATGAGAAGCTCCGGCCTCAATTTAACAGAAGACATATTTATTATTTCAAACTCAACCTTTGCCTTTCCGTTTTTATTTTTGAGAACTTTGATTTTTATTTCGTATTCACCTTTAGGATTCAATGTTACATACTTATTGTCTCCAGACAGCATAGATACATTTTTTAATACCCACTCCCTGTTATCAGAATATTTTAAAAGATATTTTTTTTCCGGTTCCAAATTAACAGTCCCGAAAGAACCTTCATTATCCAAATTGAGCGATTTTACCAGTTTATCATCATAGTATACGTCTACTTTGCCTTTGTTTTTACCTATTACCCTGCCGGATACCCGGGGTTCGGTATCAAGTAAAGCTGAAAGTACAAGATAATATGCGTTATGAGGGAGCCAGTATTCCCCGCTGTTATAAGCGGGACTTAACCATATAGGAAACGGCAGTTTATATCCGACAAGACCATTCGGTATCCCGCCGTCTATAGGTCCGCCCTTATTGTGGGTCATTGACATAACAACAGGATTATTGTACCCAACCCCGCTTATCATACAGTATCTCAAAGGATTGTTTCCCAAAACCCACTGCATCTGGTTATCTGCAAACTCTTCAGATGACAAATCTCCCGTAAGATATCCTATAAGCATAGCAAGGTAACTATAAGAAAAATGGTCGCAGTTGAAGCCGTGTGCCCCGGTCCACGGCTGGTCCGGCGGCGGAAAAAATGCTATATCATATTTCCCGTCGACCTTTTCCAATCCGTGTGCTATCTGGTCATAGGGTGTTAAAGAAGCCATCCTTTTTATGTATATATCTTTGAATACCCTGAGTATATACATGGATTTCAGCCATTCTTCCGACTGGTAATCGAAAAGATTACATACATTTACAAGTCCGAGAAATATTTCCAGGTTATACTCAAAGAATTTATACTGGTATTCATATTCCTTTTTTGATTCTGATAAAAAGAAATCCCCGCAGATATAACTTTCCTTATTACTGCAGTCTAAGTCCTGAAGTTTCTGCAGCTTTTTCAGATTTTCTAAAATTCTTTTCAAATATTTTTTATCTTTTGTAATTTTATACAGTTCGGTTGATGCATAAATATATCCGCCCAGACCGTACGACGTATCGATATTTTGAGAGTCAAGGTATTTCCATGCTCTAATAACGCTGTCAAGAAGTCTTGCTGACAATTCGGGATAACCGTCTTTCAACAGGGTGTAAGATTTTGCCAAAGCGCCTGCATAATAACAGGTGGTGTTTATGTCTGATGTGTTGTCCAGTATTCTCGGATTCGTGTCCTCTGCAAAAGTGAACTTGCTGGTATCAACCGATTCTTTATGACCTATTCCGAAGGAGCCGACTCCGCCGTCGGGCAGTTGGACATTTAACGCAAAGTCCAGCGCATATATGAGCTCTTCTATCCTGTCGTCAACCTTATTGTTGTCAATGTCCACAAGGTCCGGGGCATTCTTTATTGTCATTACCATTCCCACAATAATATGCGTGAGTGACCACATACGCTTGCCTATATCAAAAAATGTATCGTGATATCCTCCCGGCACAGGGTCCTGTTTATGACAGTTCTTACCGCAGCGCATGAAGTTTATAAAATGATAAACCTTGGGTGTGATATTTTTATAAAGTACATTTTTATCTATGTCGAATTTGTTTGTAGCCAATTTATGTCCCGGAATGATTTCTACTTCAAGTTTATATGTTCCGTAATCCTGAAGCTTCGAAAAATCCGCTTTATAATAATTTCCCTTCCATCTGTTAAAATCGGTTACTGCAAAGGAATCGTTATATGCACTTTTGCCGGTATCTGTATCAATAATATTATATTTTATGTTGTCAGGAAGCTTTCTGTCCGAACAAATCCTTAAAACAGCGTACTTTTTATCGTCTCTATGATACCCAACCTGTGATAAAGTACATTCCGCAAAATCTTCTTTAAACTCATACAACTTAAAACTATCAATTAAGACCTCTCCCTGTTCATAATGATTCCTCCCGTTGACTGCAAATTCAACACTTTTAATATTATCCAGTTTTTTATCTTCTCCACCCCATAGGTACTCAATATCATCGGGTCCTAATATTATCTTTGTCCAGTCTTTAAATCTTGCATCCATCGTTATTAAATGGCCGAAAACACCGCCGTCTTTATCTATCAGCTTTACCTCAAATACATGGTCTGTCCTCTTACTTTTTACATATATTAAAACTACAAGTTTTTTAAAATCATCTATATCTATTTTTTTACTAATCAGGCACCACTCACCTTTATTCCTAAGATCATAGGTCATTTTCAAACAGTTATCATCCTTACCTTTCCCTTGGGAAATGTTTACGATTGCCTTGCCGTCGCTGCTTGTGGTCCAATCTTCAATGTTTTCAAAATCATCTTTGATTAATATTTTATCCTCTGGTTCAGAAAGGAAAACCCTGTTAAAATCCAGATTGTCTATGTCTACCGAAAATAAAGCAACCCGCACTATAAACACAAGTAAAACCAACAATACTGCTTTTCTCATCACATCCTCCTGTTTTTAATTTAATGCTATTAATTTTTATTATCTTCCTTTTGCATTATCTCATACCAAAGTGTCTTATATGTTTCAGAGATTTTGAAAGAATATTTATTCTTTTGCTTCTTAATTTTCAGTTTTTTATTCCTATTCCCGGATTCATCCAAGCTGTAAACCTCAAAATCATTAGAGGGTAAAAATATTTCTGCATTTATTCCCTCAAATTTTACAGGCGGACTTCCCCAGTAATTCCCAAGTGTAATTTTTTCATTATGAGGGGGCGGAAAAGGCAACACTCTTTTCGAATAATATTCTTTGAAAACCGAGTTTTTATTTTTAACGGACCCGGTAGCTATCAGTAAAATTCTTTTTTTGTCGTCATTATCTTTTTCAATATCAGTAATACTAATGTTAATCCAGTTTAATATTGTTTTTTCAGGTCTAATGATAAAATCCGATAGAACTATATCGGAATTTCCTCTATGAAAACCAATATATGCCTTTATATTATGACTATCAACAATCAAATTTCCATTATTAGTATCCCACTTTATTTCTCCTGTTGAACTAATATGATCGGACGGGTTGATATTATTAAATCCGGAAACCTCTTGATATTTTTCATTTACAGGTTTATTTTCCGGAATAATTCCTGTCTGATAGCGTAACGGCAGACCGGGGTTCAATCCTTTAGCGCTTGCATTGACTATGTTCCATGCCCCGGATGTTTTAATTTTTTCTACCTCTTCCTGTTTTGAGAGTTCCACAAAAATTTTATCTTCAGACGGCTTTAACAACGAATTCCGGAAAGCAAATGAGGTTGGTATAAAAGATATCGAACGAACCGGGTTAACTGCCATGTTAAAATAAGTATTAACAGCGATATTTCGAAAATCATCCCTGATGCCGGAATAATCGAATCCTATAATTATGTCCCAATCCTGTAAACCTGCATAAGCTGATAAAAACCACATAGCTTCGGAACCATATAAATTCGGTTCGGGATGGTTATATTCCGAAACCATAAACGGTTTATCGTAAATTCGCTGGAAAGAAAGTTCTGAAATTGTACCGCCGTTTCTATTTCTCACCATGGACTCGTTCTGAACATACCAGTCATTAGAATCCCATAGGATATTGGGAAAAGACGGATGGTGCCAGTAGGAATGTGAATCTATTATATCGAATATATTCATAATATTGGGGGTAGAGGTACCGAGTGCTGTTCCCACAACAAATGCTTTGGCTCCGAGACCCTTCTTAATGTAATCATACATTGTCTGCCAATAAAATTCCTCCTGATTCATTAAAAATTCTATCCAGTCGGAAAGAGCTGCTTCTGTTCTACTGCCGGTTTTATCCCTTGTAAAAATATCAATATCTCCTAATTTCTCACCTTCCAGTAATCCTAACCTGCCGCCGGTTTTTAATTCTACATCTTTAAAAAAGTACTTGTTTATTTTCCGTCCCATATCAGAAAAACATATTCTTCCGTTATCATCAGACATAGTTAACAAAAAGACAAACTTATATTCCTCCCATTCAGTTGTCACTTTAAAATTCTTATAAAAACCAAGATTGCGCCACGGCGGATGTGCCTGGCCGGCATTTACACTTATTTCAGCATTTTTATCTGCTTTTGCTTTAAAACTCAATGTATAAACTATATCTTTTTCAAGATTCAAATTTGGCTGATTGAACTGAATGTGCCAGCCGCTATCACCTTTATTGATTACATCAATAATTGCCTGATTGCCGGAAAAAGCAACTGTTCCTTTGGCTTTATCATGCTGTTCAAAAATCCAGTTCTGCTCATTTTTAAAATTACTGTTTTTTAGGAAATTCGTTCCATATTGGGTCTGTTTAAGCCATTTTTTTTCAAGCTGGGAAGTTGAAGGGTATTTTTTTCTTAAAAATCCGTTCCATTTCTTTTTTAATATGTTTTTTAATTCTGTTCCATACCTGTCTATCATGCTCATAAGCCATGCCTGTATAAGACCGTTTTCGTTATTAATTTCGATTATGGCAATACCCGGGTCCTCTAGATATCTTTTCCCGGTATAAGGATTTACCCTGTCTAAAAGATTTCTTGCATATTCTTTTTGAAGTTCCATATGCTTTTCATAAAAAAAACCGACTGTGTGCTGTTCTTTCCAGTCCAGTTTGTCTATATCACCAGGAAGACCCTCATAAGAATAAAACTTCCTGCTGCATAAAAGGTTTACATTGACATATATACCGTTTTTAATAAGCTGAGCTACGAAATAATCCAGTTTATCCAGATTATTTTGATTAAAATAACCCCCGTTTTTTTCATGGATAAGCAATCCCGCCCAGGGGCCATCCATATGGTGCAGACGCACAAGATTGATTCCCAGACGGGCAAGTTGCTTCGCAATTTTATCAGCATCGTTTTTTTCCGGGAAGCAATTCCCGGCAACCATATTTACTCCATATAAACGGATTCTTTTGGAATCTAAATATAAATGACCACCGGCTCCGGATTTTATATAACCGAATTTACCTGCTGGTTTATGATTTAAATAAGATAGATTGGTTATATTATCGGCATAATCATTAATCTGAAAGTTAAACTCAAACCTTTCGGCATATAATGTCACAGCTGAACATATAATAAAAACAAATACGGTTTTATAAATTTTTATATTCATTGTTTTTTTTTAATTAGGTGTTGAACTGAATTTGAGTGAATTTTTTGGGTCAATTATTCTGAAATAAAAACCCCAGCCACCCTGCAGTTCAACTATCTTTAAAAGAACTTTGTTCCATCCTTTTTTGAGTTCTGCAGTAAATATATCCTGGTCGGGTTGAGCTGCACGCAGGGTATGGTTGCGCAATACCTCTTTATCGTTTATGCTGACAATAATGCTGTCGTCACTTCCAACCGGCATTTCGTATGAAGCTTTCTTAGGACTGTAAATATATGTAACAGCACATGCCACAGCATAGTCTTTGCCATTATAAAACTTGTCAATATCCACAAACCCATTATCGTCTGCTTCTATTTTCTGCCAACTTATTTTCTGATTATTCTTACCCTCATACTCTGCTTTTAAATCTATTTTAATTTCCGGCGGCAATTTACTATCCCGGCTTTTTATCACGGCATTCTTAAACTTTGAAACGTCTCCCCCATTCTCTTCAGTATCATCAGCATAACCGAGTTCAAACGGGCCTATTATATTCCATTCATTGACAAAACTAGAATTAGAATAGAACTTTTCGAAATTATCGAAATAATCAGGAGTTACTGACGGTTTTGAAAGAACCTTTTTTAATGCAAAATAAGCAGGTTTTGGTTTATACTCTTTATCAAATATAAGAGCATCCCCGTATCCTTTAAAAAAGGAAGGGATCCAGGAGTGTTTATCAGTCATACCCCACATTACAAATGCATCGCATTTAAAAGCAAGGATAAGATTCATTAGTTGTTTATAAATATAAGCCTGTTTTTCTAAATCCGCTTTTGTAGGTTCCATTAATATTCTTACATCAACCTCTGTAAACTGTACTTTAAGTCCAAGGTCCATAAACCTCTGGATATTTTTTGCGGCACTTAAGTAAAAATCAGCCGTAAAGTTCATATCAAGGTGATACTGAAAACCCACTCCGTTTAGAGGAACACCTTTGTCTTTAAGTTCTTTAAGCAGTTTATAAAGTCCGTCTGACTTAGGATTTATTGTCTCTACGCCGTAATCATTTATAAACAGATTAGCATCAGGGTCCGCTTCATGGGCAAATTTTAATGCCAGTTCAATATAATCGGGACCGATTGTTTTATACCAGAATGATTGCCGTAGCTGTCCGTTTTCTTCTATAATTTCATTCAATACGTCCCAATCCCTTATCCTTCCTTTGTATCTTCCCACTACAGTAAATATATGATTCTTAAGTATTTCCAGGAGTTCTGCCCTGCTTAAATTTTTATCTGTTAACCAGTCTATCCAATTATAAAAGTGCCACACGAGAGTATGCCCGCGAATTTTCATATTATTTTCAACGGCAAAATTTACTATTTTATCAGCACCTTCAAAGGTGAATATATCCTTTGCAGGATGAATGCATCCCCATTTCAGATTATTTTCCGCAGTTAAGCAGTTATATTCACGTTTGAGTGTATCGGCAAATTCCTTTTCGTCTAAATGCTCAGGCATAATTGCGGCACCAATAAAAATGTTCTTTTTTTTAGCAAGCGAACGAAGTGAGTCGCTCTTTCCGGCTAAAACTAGGGATATGTTTATCAATAAAAGTATAAGGGGTGTGGATATTTTTATTAAATTAATCATGACTCGAGTCTCCTTTTCTTTTAGGTGTTATAAAAAGTTTTTTTAGTACAAATGTTGATTTTTTATCCGGTTTGATTTTTTCAGGTCTGAAACGTATATTGGTAAGACGTTTTTCTGTATCTGGTTCAACAAACCGTAAAAAACAACCTGCATTCTCCGGATGGAATCCGTAATCTGTATGATTAAAATATATTAATACTAATCTGTTATTACCTTTATTAAGTTGAATTGGAGTATTTGCCAGATTATTATACACCTGACCATTCGCTATAATATATTTAATAGAGTTTAAATCACATATCAATTTTACATTCTGGTTTTTCTCTGAATAAAGGATAGTCTGCAAAAGGTAGACTTTATCTTGTTTGTTATAAAAATCTCCTGCGGTACGAATAACTTCCACATCAAGTCTGCTGTTAAAAGGATTATCCTCTTTATCCAAAACCCAGTCGTAAGTATAACCGGAACATTCCAACGATTGAGATAATAATCTGTTTAATTTAATGTTACTTTTTTTTACAGCAGTAATGAATTTTTCAATATTAAATTCATTTTCTGATAACGGTCCGAGTTTGAAAAAGTTTCCCTGGGGATATGAGAAATCTTTATCACTATTAGAAACATTACAGGCGGTAAATATCCGTCCGGCTTTTTGCGACTGTATAAAATCAATCTGTGCTGTAAAGAAATAGTTACCTGCATTGTATTTATAACTTTTTTTTATGCGGGTAGGAGAAAAACTAAATTTCTTGATCGCATCGGTTTCTATATTCCCCGCCTTTTCCGACTTAACACCTTCTTTCCAGCACAAAGGAAGCCTGTATGTTATATTAACGTCATTTAATGCATAATCTGATTTATTTTCCAGCAGTAATTCAAGTTTTTCATCGTCAAAAGATAATAAGGCTTTTATTCCCGGAAAGTCTTTATCATTATCATTCTCCTGTAATATTTTGTGGTTGTCATTATTGGCAATCAACCCGATTTTTTCCGGTAATTTCTGTTCGTTGTTATGATAGACATTAAATACGAAATCATTATTTTTTCTTTTTGAAGCCGAACATTTTGCTGTTTCACACTTTATGGTTTTTATCTTATTTCTTTGCACATTCTTAATCCTGATTGTCAAAGGAGTTGGGTCATTAACCTGTAAAAGAACAGGCCTTTCCAATTCTACCTGTAATATGTTTTTTTTCTGTTTAGAAACCCGGATTTTACTATGACTATACTGATAACGATAAGCAGCATACTGATTCTGGTTGCAATACCACCAATCCGGATTGTTACCGTATTTTTCCAACTGACTTTTAAATCTGTTCCACTGGTTTTCGTCTCTATACCAGACATGCATAGAAAAAGACAGGTTCGGATGTCTTTTATGAAATCCCTTATCATTTAAAGCATTGTTTGCAAAACCATCGATATCCGCACCATCACCGGGCATAATAGGGCTTATAATCATTTCCGTAGAAAGATTGCTGTGAAAATAGTGATTTGGGATATGATAGAATCCCGCACGTTCCAACGCATGAGTAATATCAACTTGAGATATATTACCTTCAAGCAAATTGCAATAATTACAGAATGAAAAAGCATAAGAATTAATCAATGTATCTAAAGCAGATTCCAGGTATATACGTATGCCTGCCGTTTCTTCAAATATTTTATTACGATTAACATAAGACAGATACGGATGGGTAAGAGAATGTCCGCCGATTGAATTGTTGTTAACCAATAATTTTTTGGCAGTGCTCACAAAACTGCCGTCATGCCGATTTAAATACCATGTTGCTTTATAACCATATTGAGGCAATACATCGCACATTTTTAAATCGTTATCATTATTATCATCCCAACGGCTGGAAATAGCCCAAACATAATTATTATATAAAGGAGTTATTTCCAGAACCGCTTCGTCAGCACTTTCCTTGTTTTTGAATATAATATCAATCTGCTGTTTATAAGTTTTAATCGGGAACTCAAAAGGTATATTATAGAGTGTACGGCTTCCGGATTTTGTCTCTTTTAATTCTTCAGGGGATAAAAACCTGCACTCCCATATAGAAAACCCCCACTGAGTAGCCCGTTTTATCAGTTCTATTTTTATATATCTTACTTTTGAAGTTTTATCAAACTTATTTACCTCTATACCGCCTTCCCCGTACTGTGTGTGTTTCAATAATTCCCAGTTTTTATCATCTTTTGACCCAAAAATTTTATACTCCTTTCCATATGCTGTTTCCCAATATATCTGAACCCCTGCTATTTCTTTCTCTTCGCCTAAATCAAACATTATCCATTCGTTATCCTTAAATATACTGGACCAGCGGGTAGCCATATCTTTGTCAAAAGCATAGATTGCTCTATGCTGATTTTCTTGTTCCGAAGAAGCAATAACCGGCCCTTCCGGTATAGAAAGGTCTAATACACATCTGAACCCGACACTACCGGTGCGGGTGTTTGCAGGAGAGTTATGCCGATATGAAGAAAGTAATGCTTCAGATTGAAAATCATCCCAGCAACCTCCACGCAGTACCAATGTGTTTTTTGTTTTATCAAAAATATCATCACACCATTCCCATACATTGCCGCTCATATCATAAAGACCATATTTATTCGGTTTAAAACTGCCTACAGGAGAAGTACGTGCGTATCTATCATCATGTTTTTTAATAGGTTTATCCTTCCATGGTTCCGGCCAGTTGCCATCTCTTAATATTTCCCTACCAGCACAATTTGTTGCACTATCAGGCGGAGGCCACTCGGTCCCCCATGGATATATACCTTTAATTTTCATATGTCTGTCTGCCGGTGAAGTTCCATCTTCATGTTCTAATCCTACCGCTCTACTCCATTCCAGGTCTGTAGGTAACCTATATTTTTGTCCAAGTAAAAGCTTGCCTGTTTTTTCTTCTTTTCGGGTTAACCAATCACAAAATGCATTTGCATCATGCCAGGTAACTCCCACTATAGGATAATCAGGCCCTTGTTTAAAACCCGGGTCCTTCCAAGTTGTTCCCCGCTGCTGCCACCAATCACTTTTTAATGTTGCCATTCCGCCAATAGCGTTGTATCCTGTTTCATCTACAAATTTTCTAAAATCCTTGACACGTGTGGGCCATTTGGAAAATAGTATATTGCCGTCTCCAATACGGATAAACTCCATACCAATTGTGTTTGTATGGGTATTAAGTCTTATAATACGTTCCGAACTTAATAATCCTGCTGATAATACAACCAATAATAATAAGATCAAAATATTTTTCATTGTTTTTCCATCTCAAGCAAATATACTGAAAACAAAGGCATTTTTAAATCTATGTTTATTTCACCATTCTGGACATTGAGGGAGGAACATTTTCTAAGCTGCTTCCCCATTTCTTATTTGACTCAGGTCCCATCACAAAACTCAATACTCCACCATTTACTATTTCCGAATGCTTAATCCAGGACCTGTTTAATGGCTTACCATTCAGGCTGACCGATTGAATATACTTATTCTCTTCAGAGACGTTAACTGCCTCTATTACAAATGTCTTCCCCTGATATGGCTTATCCAATTGAATAGTGACTTTATCAAATATTGGACTACCGAGCACATATACATTCTGACCCGGACAAACCGGATAAAAACCTATTGCACTGAATATATACCACGCTGATGTCTGACCACAATCGTCATTTCCACATAGTCCATCCGGACCAAGACCATAGGCTTTCTCCATTATTTCCCTTACCCAGTATTGTGTTTTCCAGGGCATCCCCAAATAGTTATAAAGATAAACAACATGTTGGTCCGGTTCGTTTCCATGATAATAATACGGATTTCTTCCCCACCCCAAAAAATTGTGAATAAGCCCTCTATCAAAAAGAGTATTCAATTTCTCAATAAACTCCTCCTTTCCCATCAGGTCTATCAATCCCTGCACATCATGAGGAACAAACCATGACTGTTGCCAAGAATTGCTTTCGCAAAAGCCATGCTCCCACTGTAATGGGTCAAATGGGCTTAACCAGTCCCCATCTCTATTTTTTGGTCGCATAAAACCTGCTGAACTATCAAAAAGATTTTGCCAGTTGCACGCTCTCCTTATGAATGATTTATAATCCTCTTCCCGAGCCAAATCCTTTGCTATCTGAGCCAGACACCAATCAGGATAGGCATATTCTAATGTTGTGGATACAGACGCCCAAACCCCGGGGGTTCCTTCCGGAATATACCCCAATCTCTTATACTCCTCCAAACCACGCCGACCTCTGAACGGATGCCCCTGGGGTGGTAACCTAAGAGCACTCTTCTTCATTGCTTCATATGCCTTTTCAATATCAAAATCCCGTAAACCTTTCATATAGGTATCCACAATTACCGGCACCGCCGGGTCGCCAATCATACAATTTGCATAACTATTGGCAAATTCCCAGATTGGTAACCATCCTCCCTGTTCATATTTACAAATTAGGGAACGAATTATTTCATTGTCCACCACCGGCTCTATCAATGTCAACAAAGGCATTTCAGCACGAAATACATCCCAACCAGAAAAAATGGCATAATGGGTATCGGTGGAAATGTGGATTCTATGGTCTATCCCGTAATATTTGCCATCTACATCAATAAAAATATTCGGATGAATCAATGTATGATAAAGAGCGGTGTAAAAAATCGTTTTCTGCTTATCGCTCCCTCCTTCCACCCTAATTTTTTTTAATCTCTCGTTCCAGGATTCCTTTGCCTCATTTCTCACCCTTTCAAAATCCCAATCTGGAATTTCCGCCTCCAGGTTTTTCCTTGCCCCTTCTATGCTTACAAATGAAATCCCCACTTTCATCAGGATAATTTCATCTTTCTGGGTAGAATAATCAACAATTCCAACGAGATGTTTCCCGGTAATACTGCACTGACTTTTCTTAATTACTTTATAGGGAGCCCAGACAAATCGGGCAACCGCACTTCCTCCATACTCATAATATTCTATCCGGATATTATAGACCTGCCCGGCCTCTAAGGACACCGGTGCCAGATCGGTGGTTGTCCCCCGGTCAACCCATTTGTCAATAAGCAACTCATCATTAAGAAAAAGACGAACCCCATCATCACTGGCAAAACCTATTTGATAAGTCCCTGAAACTGATGGAACCAACTGCCCTGTCCAGCGAACCGAAAAATTGTCTCCCGGTATTCTACTATCCGGTGAGCTTCCACCCCAATCAAAATTAATTTGTTTATCAATCCGCACAAACACTGGGTTCCCCGAAAGATTCCGATTATTAAAATATTCACCTTTGAGCCCCTGACTGCTTCCCTTCTTATTAGGGGAAAACAAAACTTTTCCCGGCACATCCACCGGCTCAGAAATCCCACCAACCCCGCATCCAATAAATGGCTTATTAAACTTCGCTACAAAATATACAGTGTAGTCCGAGCCGCCACACCATCCCCCACCCGCAGAATTACAGTAACTGTAACCCTCCACAGTAATGCTGTCCCCAATCTTTACATATCCGTCAATAGCATGACCACCTATTCTGTGGTACAGGTCTATTAGAATATGGGATTCTTGGGTTTGTGGAAAGGTGAACCTGAAAAATCCAGCCCGTTTGGTGACTGCTAACTCAGTTTTTACATTATAGTCTTTAAGGAAAACAGAATAATATCCAGGAAGTGCTTCTTCGTCCTTCTTATCAAATCTTGAGCGATAGCCTTCTTCTGGTTTATCTTCTGAACCAGGGAGAATTTTTATTTCTCCAACTATTGGCATAAAAAGGATGTTCCCATAGTCGTTGCAACCCGTGCCACTTAAATGAGTGCAACTGAATCCCTCTATCGTGCGATGAGCAGAATCATAGCCGGAAGAATTACTAATAGTTGTGTCCGGGCTTAACTGAATCATTCCAAAAGGAACGCAAGCACCCGGAAAAGTATTTCCCAACCCGGCTGTTGTCCCGATAAATGGGTCAACCCAATACACTGGCTCCTGGCTTTCCTGTGCCAATAAACACGGCACTATCCATCCTATTACCATAAGGAAAACCAAAATGCCAAATTTCCTTCTCATCTTTTTTTCTCCAATCTCCTTTTTCACCTTTCCGCTTTCAGTTTTCATCTTTCAGTATCTGATACGTATTTTCTTGGTTAAAACCCTGACCTACATTAAGAGCCCTGATATTCTGGTGTTTGTACTGAAGAAACCTTAACCTGTATCTTTGCATTTGCTGATACGGTTTGTATTATTAGTATTAGTAAAACCAAAATAGTTTTATTTATATTCATTGTTTTTCCATCTCAAACATATACACCGAAAATAGAGGCATTTTTAAATCTAAGTTTATTTCATTATTTTTTACATTCATTGTCCGTTCCCAGACCTGTTCCAGTTCACCTGCTTTACGCAGTTGTTCAACAAGTTCGGGTGATGGGTCCTGAGGTGACCCTGCTTTCTTCCAGTCGTCTATTGCATTGCTGTGTTGGGAGTCTATTGCGTAACATTTAACATTGTAATTTTTATATTTCAATCCTCTAAATTTTAACCGTACAGAACGCGATGGGAATTGGGGCTCAAGATGGTCATCACTGCCTGTCCATACAACAGCGGTAATTTTGCCGTTGTCTTCAGTTACAAGCGCGTCGGTCATCTCATCGGCCCCGTCAACCTTAACCCGCCAGCCGCTTAGTTTATTCAAACCTTTAAATGTCGGATAAGTAGTTTTAGGCACACCTGCATATGTAAACATTCCCATATCGTTTTTGTACATCCCTCCGTATTTGTCACTATCAACAAGCAAAAAATAAAATAATTTTAACATTCTTTTAGTATCAGAAAAATATTTAACACAGCGGCATACAAATGCAGCATTGTATTCGGTGTCTGCAGTCGGGTACCATGAATTATATTCGGTAATTAAAAGCGGAAGTCTGGCAATATCCGGATAGCGGCCCATCAATTCCATAATCCGCTCATGCATGCTTGTAATTCTATTCAACATGGGAAACGGTTCAAAAAAAGCATAGTAGTGGAAAGAAAGAAAATTAAGCTGTGTCCCTGTTTTCCCTGTGACAGAATTCTGTCCTTCTGAACAATGTTTGATAAAACTTGCAAAATATCCCGGGATATAACTGGCCGGACCGCCTACTATGAGTTCTGAATCAGCATCTTTTAGTCCTGCTACGGTATAGTCATAAAGTTTTAAATATTCTTCATAGGTTCCTTCAAAAAATGTTTTTGATTCCGGTTCATTCCATACTTCAAAATACCATTTTCTTACTTCCTCACGGCCAAAGTTCGATATAAGATGTTCTGCCCACTGTTTCATAAACTTTCTCCATAGGTTATAGTCCTTAGGAGGATACTTCATATGCCAGTAATCCTTTGGACCTGATGTGAGTTCCATAGGCATTAAATTAATTGTAAAAAGAGGGCACAGCCCTGTCCGAAGAATCCGCTCAATCATATCATCAAGACCTTTCCAGTCACATTCCAGTTTATCCCCCAGCACTTTGATTTTGACGCGCAGGTGAGTTTCTCCTATCCGCATGTATTTAAAACCGGCACTTTTCAATTTTTTAAGATTGTGCTCATATGACGGATGATAAACATAATCAACACATGTGGGCCCGTCATCTATCGCATTATAGAAGTTGGTCCAGGAACGAACACGCAAATCTGTATTAACCGTTAATTTTACAGGGTCAGGTGTCAGGGATGAATATATTACTTCAAGGTTGTCAAAATATGTCTTACCCCTGCTGCAGTTATTGGCAAAACATCCTATACGGATGTATTTCACATTTTTTGAAAATACAAACCTGCGTGTATACCGTGTCCATCTGTTAAGCTTAGTATATTTACTTTCCACTCCTACTGTATAATCAAGCCAGCTTTTTGAACTTTGATTAGGATAATTATAATAACTTATTTCCCTATCTGTAAAAGGTTTACCAGCAGCATTAAGCGTATATATCTGCAAACCTACTCTTTCCCATCCATTGTCTGAATGTTCAAGGTCACAGAAACGCATCCAGAATGTAACCTCTAATTTTTCTCCGTTATATTTTATGGCAGGTGATATATATTTGCCGTTACGGTCTATACCCAGAAAACTATCCGTATCATATTCATCGCTTGTTAAAAGAGTAATATTGCCAAATCGTTTTGGTTTATCCTCTACCATGGAACACACCGTATTATCTATTGTCCATGAATTTAATCCTTTATCAAAATCATTGCTCATTACTATTCTGCCAGTAGACGTCCTGTTAGGGTCTGATTTCCACTTCGGTGCAGGAATTTTATCAATTTCTCCTTTTGTTAGAAAGTTGCACTCCCATATGGAAAAACCGAACATCGTACCACGTTTTATTAATTCAATTCTTACATATTTGACTTTTGAAACTATATTGAATCTGCATACTTCAATATCTCCCATACCATATTTTATATGTCTTAATAATTTCCAGTTTTTACTATCCTGTGAACCAAATATTTTATATTCTGCACCGTATGCATCCTCCCAATTAATCTGTATTCCTGCAAGTTCCTTTATCTCTCCCAGATCAAACTCTATCCACTGGTTGTCTCTGGCATCGCTTGACCAGCGGGTATTTATACTGGAATCAAGCATACAGGACGGATTGTCTCCGGAAGACGTTTTTACAGATATATCTGCATTTAGTGATACGGTATGTAGTAGAAGTATTATTGGAATCAGGATGGTTTTTTTTATTCTCATTCAAGTTTCAAGTCGTCAAATATTATTTCTCCGCGGACAGGACTGGTCGAGGTAACGGCAAAATGGAGTTCCGTTGCATCCTTAATCCGGGTATTCTTCTCCCCGCCCCAGCCGTATTTTAATTCTTTAACGGGAACTCTTATCTCCTGCCAATCTGATTCTGCGACAATCTTGCCTTGAAGTACTGTTAAATATGCAGCACCAGTGCTATCTATCAATTTAACCTCAAGACCGGCATTGCCGCCTGTAGATTTCATTCTGAATACAATTTCTGAATCTTCTTCCAGATCAAAACTTACTTTTCTTCCCATCAACACCCAGCCCCCGCTTTCACCCAACGAGAAATTACATACAAGCCCTTTGCCAGTAAAGCCGTCCTTAAGATCTAATGTAACTGTTGTATTATGGCCGGATTGCTTATGATACCATTCATATATTGTTTCCATCCTGTCAAAAGTCCCGTCAGCTTCGATCTTAGTTAGTTTTCTTGCTACGAGATCTGATGCGGCATTATCAATATCTTCTTTTGATGCTGTAATAAATGACATATCCTTTATCTCTATTACAGGAACATCCATCTGTTCTATAACCAGTTCCTTAGCCTTTGTCCTGTCATACCACATGGCTGTCCAGTTCATATCGGGATTCTCTTTACCGTAATCATAACCGTATCTTCCCCCGTAAAAACTGCGGAACGGTATTATAATTTCATTCCATTCGGTTGTTACAGGTATGGATCTGTATCCCCCTGTATCCGATATTCGTAAATAAAGCATGACCTTCCCCTGTGATTTCCCTTTGATATTTAATTTTAAAGCTCTATAATGAGTCAAGTCCGTATCCCCCAGGTCCTCTATCAGCTTTCCTTTGTTTTTATCATCACCGATAAATTCGATTTCTGTACTCTCTTTTCCAATATTTATTTTTGCAAACTCTTTATTTCTGGCAGCCTTAAGGTTATTTTTATCTCTCTTTCTGGAAAAATCATCAATTAGAATGGCTTTTTTCCTGGGAACCTTTGAATCGTATTTAATGTGTGGGCCATCGATGTCTCTTTTACGGTAAATTTCTAGATATTTCTTTTTTGGTTTAACATATTCATCTATTGAATCAATCCCGTGTCTTACTATTCTGTTTCTTTTGAACAGTTTCCAGACTATCCCGTCATAGAGATAATTTGCCAGAGAAAAGAAAATTATAGGCTGATCAAGCCCGGCAATTACGGAACCAGGAGCTTTTCTATGGTCGACATCATATCCTGCCCTTAATCCGAATTTATGTTCATTTTTACCGTCGGGACGAACAGGCTCTCTAATGCCGAGTTTTTCCATTTTCCTGAATGCCTTAACAACCTGGTTCGGATAGCATGTTATTGCAGGTGCAACGGCATGAGGATTCACTACCGACCAGTTTGTATCAGGGTCTCCGAATCCCATATATCCATGAAGTGTGAGGCAGTTGGACCATCCCCAGACAGGGTACCACATATCAAGTGCATAGAGCATCTGCACCCATGCCATATCTGCATTTGATTTGCCGACTTCCGAACAGCGTTCGTCAATAAAATGGCTCATATCACAGGGCTGTTCGGCAAAACCCAGTGCCTCACCGGGTTTAAGATACTTTTCACCATATCTTTCTGCATAATAGCGGGGCATCTTTTCCCACAGTTCTGCGGGGACTTTGCCTGAGGCAATGGCTATAAATATTGCAAGCCGCTGGTCGCTTGCCAGTATAATAGCATCTCCCTTTGCCCTGAATCTTCCGTCATCAACAGAGTATAATCCTTTAAGAAATCCTCTGTTTTTGTCATACATTTTTTCCCAGTCCATTGCATCCAGAAGCTTTTTTATTCTTTTTTTAAATTCAGGATACGCCTCACCGACAACAATCAGACAGCACGGATACCATCCCATATCTGCAACGGCTATCCATCCTTTAGTTGTCTGTCTTGTATCAGATGTTTTAACAGGTTCTGCAGGGAACCCGGCAGCGGTAGGTATCTTCTCTACCCATTTTAACGTTTTCTCTATCTCCTTCCTCGCCTTTTCATCAGGTATAAGACCTATCTTTCCTCCCACAGCTATAGAAGCCAGAGAGAGCCCTATATGGTCACACTTTGAAAACGCATTGTCATTTTGCGGATCAGCCGAAACAATACCGGTTTTCGGGTTCCTGTAATACATTATAGAATCAAGAGTTTCTTTCAATATTCCTTTTAAATACTCATTATCTTTTTCCGATGTAGTAATCTCAACTATAGTTTCATTACTATCAACTGAGTTTACAAAAAAAGAACCACAGGTAACACTCCAAAAAACAAAGATACCTATTAAAACTAATTTTTTCTTTAACATATTAATACTCCTTTTTATTAAAAATTAAAATATTTTAATAGATGATTTAATTCATCGGAATTATCAGTTACGGATATTCCCAATAAATATGTGCATGTCTGGTCTTTTACCCAAACCACTTTCCCGTTAATACCATATTGTTGTCCTGATGGCAGAGAGATATTTACAACAAGAGTATCTCCAATCACGAATTCCTGTGGCGCCTCAATACAGAATCCTGTTTTTGAGATATTTAATAATGCCGCTTTAACATAGGCAACCGGGTCATATTTATTGGCCTGTCTGGCTACTTTTACAACAATAGCTGTCTTTACTCTGCTTATATTCCTGTGAGGTCCGATATTTTTTCCAGCAAAATACTCCAAAATGGATGTCACAATATTTATCATTCTGTCTAATTGTATAGTGAAAAAATCTAAAAATTTATCAATTATATTCATTTTCAATCAATTTCTCTCTTTTTCTCTTTCCATAAGAGGTCTTTCCCCAGTATTATACTGCCGCATACTCCGATTATAAAACCTATAGGACAACCAAAAAGTGCAATAATAAAAGAAACCGCACTGAGTCCTTCCATCAAGCGGTTTAATATATTGATATGTTTGGTTATAATACCCAAACCGTAAAAAGCATTATGAAGAAATATAAAAACAAAAAAACCGGTAGAAGATATACCTGTCAGCATTAAAAACTTCTTAATTTTTCCTGTTACTTTTGCCTTTATAGTTAAAACAATCAGTGCTATACCTAATAAAGAAAAAACAACTATTGGTAATAAAAAAATTTCTGAACCAACAAATATTTTTCTGGATACAGGGACAAAAATTTCAAACGCTACTACAAGCCCCCCCACCATCAATGCCCAGAAAGTTTTTATTAACCAAGAATATATTTTTTTATTTTTTTCCATTTCCATAAACAAAACCTACTTTAAGCGGGCCGTAGTTATACAGACATTCCGTTTTATGGAAGCCGATTAGGCGGATAAGGAGGACCTTTTACTACTATTGGGAATACAGCGGAAAAAGTTTCCCCTTCCGTAATTTCGGTCTTTATAACCAAATCCCATTCTCCCCCCATACCGAAAACTATCGGCTCCAGCCTGCAAAGGCCGGGATTTACCTCGGTAAGATAACAGAATTTTTTGGAAAGAGTGTGTATATACCCCGGAATATTAGGCATCCTTGCTCCGCAGGATATTTCAGCACCCTTGACAGGTACAGGAGGATCCTGGGAAATATCCCTTACAATGACGTCTATTACTACTTTTTCCGTAGCAGTAGGCGACTCAGGTTCTACCGATAACCGAATCTCATATTTACCGAAATACCGTTTCCATAATTCCGGTTTGTCATTGGATATCTCCCTTATTGAGAACAGCTCTGGATTCATTTGAGCTTGGCTAAGAGAACCCGCCCATTTAATACCACTGCATCCTGACAAAAAAACGACTAATAAAAACATAACATATATATAAAACTTTTTCATACAATACCTCCATTTATGAATAAATTACTGTAACTATAAGGTCCCCCTTATGATCACATGTATGACACATACTGCCTAGACCCTTAAGCCTCAACTTCTGCCCATTTTTTGTCCCAGGGTTAATCCTGAGCGTTATCGTTCTATTGTCGCTCAGTTTAAATTTAACCTCTCCGCCATGCTCGGCAATGTCCCTTGGTATATTCAGTTTAACATTATAATCAGTATCTATTTTTTGAAGACCGTCCATATCGGAAGAACTATAAACGGTATATACTCCGTCCGAATTAGCATGTACAGAGCCTCTCATGTTTCCGAATATATCTGCCAAATCGTCAAAAAAAACATATCTGTCATATCCACCTTTTTGATGTCTTTTACCTGCACCGGCAACCCTGAAATGCCTCATTAAATCATTAAAATCAAAACCTGACTGGGAAGCAAAATCCCCGGAACCATGTCCGCTCCTGAACACATAGGTACCGTGTCTGTAATCATCATATTCTTTTTTTCTCTGGGGGTCACCCAAAACATAGTATGCTGCAGCGATTTCCTTAAATTTTTCTTCACATTCTTTTTTCTTCTCTTCCGGACATCTGTCGGGATGATACTGTAATGCAAGTTTTTTATATGCGGTTTTTATTTCTTCATGGGAAGCATTTTTCCCAACACCAAGTATAGTGTAATAATCCTTATCTTCCATATTTCAACACCATTCGTTTTATTTTTTATCTTCTTGTTTACGTATTTCCATAATGGTTCGATAAAGACAGAGCTGTGAGTGGCACATAGTAGCGACAGCCATGATTCCGGCGATACCTGTGACCGCCAAAACAATCGCCAAAAAACAGCTAATGGTATCTTGACAATTTCCAGTGATTATCGTACCTAAAATAATTAATCCAATGAAAACACTGTTTATTTTCCAGTACTTGGATTTCATTTTTTTAACACGAGCAGGAATATCTTCCATTTTATCATTGATAATTCTAAACCATTTATCTTCAGTCATTTCCCCATCCTTTTTGATTTTAAACGAATATTTATTTTATGGTGTTACTTTTATTACTGCAGGCAGACGGGAAAAAATTACAGTACCGTCTTTAACTTCAGCTTTTTTGCCGTTTATTGTAACTTTTGCATTTTTAAACTTTTCCGGCAGAGGAACCTCGAATCCGCCCGGCGGTTTAAGGTTTCCCTTTATATCCATTGTAACAATTTTATCCTTTTCCTTTATTGTGTAGTTAACTTTTCCGTATATCGTAGGAAGACCACTGACTGTAATACCTGTTTTGAACCATCTCGGGTCAACACCTGCCGCAAGCACTAACTTATCCCCTTCTTCATATAAAAATATTGACCTTACAGCGTTTATATAACCTGAGCCCACCCACGTATGCGGCATATCGCCTATGTAACTCGGTGCACGGTCACGTGCATGGACAACCTCTGCCATATGGTTCCAGCCGTAGGGACGCACAGAATCATTAAGGAAGTATCTCATCATTGTAAGCGCCCGTTCCCTGTAACCCATTCTGACAAAAGCATCTGCATTACGTACTTCGTATGGTGTAAATGTCCGCTCTTTACCCGGAGGTATTGCATCCACAAACTCTTTGTAATAACTGTCGAACATCGCTTTGAGTTCTTTCTGCGGAAGGTATTGGGTCTCTGCTGCCATCATAATGGCAATTGCAGTAGAGGTAGGGTCGCAGTCTGCTTTTTCCACACAGCCCGGTATGTTATTGAGTTTATTCCTTTCTATAACCATTTTTATTGAGTTAATTACGTCCTTCCTGAAATCCAGAAGCGTCTCTTCCAGCCATTTCTGGTCCGGTTTATTTCCTTTTATTTTTGCAAGATGTATAGCATCTTTGAAACCGCGCAGAGCCCAGAAATCATCCCAGTAGCTGTGTTTTGCAGGGTAGTAACCCTCATGGCTGTTTGATAGAGGAAGTATGCCGTAGTACGGCTGTTTTTCGTAATCGTTTTTGTACTCTGCTGTTAATCTCTGTTTCCTCAGTTCATGTATGAATCTGACTGCATTTATGGCTTTGTCGTAATGTTTATTAAGAAACGATTTATCATTCGTATAATCGTAATACTGCCGTACAGCGAATGTGAACTGTCCCTGGCTGTCAAACTCTTTACCTTCTCCGCTGTGGTCAAAATAGTTGAATCCCACAGGGTTTCCTCCTTCAAAAAATATGTATGGTACCATGCCTGTGTCAGGAATGTGTTTCGAAACCGCATTTATCCATTCTTCAACTTCTTTTAAAAGACCAACCCTAAGAAGCGTAACACTGGTCATTGCACCGTCTCTTACCCACGAGTGGCAGTAGTTTCTCGAACCCGGCTTGGTCCACGGACCATCTTTGTTTATAAGAATATATGCAATATTTGTTTTCATCATATTTATCATTTTCATATCGGATTTAGGAATCGTTATTTCAAAACGCTCCAGAAGATCGGTCCAGAACTTCTTTGAATTACCCAGAACTTTATCGAAATATTTTCCGGGATCGGTTACAGCTTCTCCGGGAACAGCTATTCCGCCGTAATGAAGGTAAAATACAACTATATCCTTGCTATCTCCTGGCGGGACTTTCAAATCAAAAAGCATGGCACCCGAGGCAAGCCCTTCGCCGTCATGTGCAGAATTTGATCCAGGTACCTCCGCTTTTTTAATATACTTTACAACATCCCCGCCTTTTATGTCTGTAGCACCCGCCGATATAGGAGCAGGAACGGTCTTTATCGCCTCGCCGCCGTGTATATCTACAATACCTTGACCGGTTCCTTTCTTGAATGCAATGTCGTTTATTGGTGCAAGACCGCCGTGCTGCCATGCAGGATTTAAATTCACAGGGAAAACCGCAAGGGCAAGTTGACCGTTGAATTCCTCTTTCCCGTTATTTGTGAATCTGTATCTTATGACTGTCTTGTTGGGTTTGCCTGGGCTTTCGCCAACTGCGGTCATTCTGAGTTTCCAGTCATCCTTCTTCCATACAACACTTGGTATAGGGAGAATATCGTCAACAAGGTCCTGGTCAAGTTTGCAGTCTGCATAGGTTATAACTTTTTTACCTTCAAATATATAAGGCAGTACGGTGTACCCGCCTTTGTACGGCTCTATTGCGCCTGTTTCTCCAAAAAGGGCTTCTACTTCGTCGCCCACTCCGCCTATTACGGTCCAGAATTCCTGAACGCGCCTGAGCCACATAGGATAAAATCCTTCACGCGCATCCTTTGCTGCTGCCTGATATATTTTAATGGGAGTTGCTTTTTCCTCAGCACCTCTGAGTTCCAGTTCTTTAATACTGAACCCTTTCCCCGTGGAACTTTCTTGGCAGTTTATCCGTATTAATTTTGTTTTTGCCGGATCAAAATACAATTCGTCAATCTTGCCATTGCCGTCATCAATTGTCTTTACCACTTTCCAGATATCTCCGTCGTTGGAAAACTCTACTGTATATGAAGATGCGTAATCATTTCCCCATGTGAGCATAATACCGCCCAAATCCCATGTTTTCGGAAGTTCTATAGTCAAGACTGCCGTTTTTACGGGCCCGCTCTGCCATGCGGTCTCATGGAAACCGTCCATCGCCATTGACGGCTTACTTTTGTCAAGTGTATTGGTTGCCTTTAATTCTGGCGGGTTGTTACCGCCAAGCAGATCTACTTCCCATAATGAAAAACCCCAGCCTGTACCCCGCTGTATGCCCTGAAGTTTTAATTTTTTGACCTTCATAGGTTTGAAATATATGATGTCCCTCTGGCCGTTGCCTTCCATTGTCTCATAAACCTTGGTCCACTTGCCGTCAGTGCCCTGTACTTTGATGTTATATTTTTCACCGAAAGCAGTTTCCCAATGCAGTACCACACCGCACAGCTTTTTAGGCTCTCCGAATTCCACCTGCCACCACTCATCATCCGTAAAGTTACTGCTCCAGCGTGTACCGAAGTTGCCGTCAAGAGCCTTATCAGGAGAGTAATCGGCGTCGCCCGAAGAGGAGGTCGCGAGCATCCCTTCACCTTTGACGGAGACCTCATTGAACTGTATTTCAAAAAAGGAGTTGCCCCAATCGGTAGCCCGTTTTTTAAGGTCTAATTTAAGAAACCTTGTTTTTACAGGTTCTATATCTATTGTCTCCATTCCGCCCTTGCCGGACGAGGTGGCGTAAACCTCCTCCCATTTTTTGCCGTCGTTAGATATAAGAACAGAATATTCCCTTGTATAAGCTGCTTCCCAGTGTATAATTACTTTCTTTATTTCTTTCGGCTTTCCGAAGTCCACCTGCCACCATTCTCCATCATTAAATTTACTGCTCCAGCGTGTCTGCATATCCCCGTCAATAGCAGCACCAGCGGGAAATTCGCCCTCGTCAGATGATGCAGTGGCCTCCCACCCTGCGGCAAATTGGATACCCGGTACGGCAAACAAAATAAAAATACTGACAAGAATAATCAGACAAAATATTTTTTTACTCATCACATCCCTCCATTTTTTCAATAATATTTTCTTTATATTCTATACGTTTATCAACTTCCTGAGCCATTTTTTCAGTGGCATCTATTATTTTTTCATCAGAATCTTCCGGTTTATTTTTATTAGATTTTTGAATCCTCGCTATATAACAAGACAAAATTATAAGAAGAATTGCTGTTATAAGCAGCTCTAAAAAGCCAAATCCTTTCTGATTCATAAATTACTTTTGGCCACTAAATTAATTATTTCTTTGCTGTACGATAAACACGCAATTTTTTTATATCATCCTGCGTTGCAGGTTTTATACTTACCGCCTGGCCGCCACCGCTGGCAAGAGATGCAATTATAGTATCATCTTTATCAACTATGAACCTGCTTATCTTATAAGCAGTAGGATTTGTATTATAATCGGCATTCGGGGAATCAGAATAAAAATGTGCTGCATATTTTTTACCGGTACTTAAAAATGACAACGGTATCTCAAGTTTGCGTGCTCCCTCGTTTGTTACACTGCCGATATACCAGTTTTTCCCTTTTCTTCTCGCTATGGCAACAAAATCTCCTATGCTTGCATCAATGACTCTGGTTTCATCCCAGTTGCAGGGTACTTCTTTAATAAACTCAAAGGCATCAAGATGTTTTTCATAATTTTCCGGCAGGTCCGCTGCCATCTGTAAAGGGCTGAAAAGTACCACATATAATGCTAACTGATTTGCAAGTGTGGAGCGGATTCGTTCTTTTTGTTTATACCTGTCAAATCTCAAATCGAAAATACCCGGTGTATAATCTAACGGTCCTGCAAGCATTCTGGTAAACGGCAGTATTGTTACATGTGACGGCGGATTGCCGTCGCTCCATGCATTATATTCAGTTCCGCGTACGCCTTCCCTGGTCATCATATTAGGATAAGTACGTGATATTCCTGTGTCTTTTATCGGTTCGTGTGCATCTATCATAATACGGTATTTTGCAGCTGTCTCTACTACTTTACGGTAATGGTTTACCATCCACTGACCGTGGTGGTGATAACCTTCCGGTCTGATTTTTCCGGCATAACCGGTCTTGACAGCCGGAACACCTACGTTATGATATAATAAAAATGCTTCTTCCAGTTGTTTATCATATGTCGGAACATCGCCGCCTGTTTCATGATGACCGATAATAAAGACACCTTTTTTCTTCCCGTAATCTACAACCTCTTTAAGGTTAAAATCTGAATATGCCTTTACAAAATTATAAGCCCCTGTTGCCCCCCAGCGTTCCCAGCCGAGATTCCATCCTTCAACAAGTACGGCAGGTATACCATGTTTACTTGCAAAATCAATATACATTTTTGTATTGCCTGTAGTTGCTCCGTGTTTATGGTCTTTAGCCCATGAATATTTACCTATATGCATTCCCCACCAGATGCCCACATATTTTACCGGTTTAATCCAAGAGGTATCTTTTATTACACAGGGTTCATTTAGATTGAGTATAAGACGCGACTCTATAAGACCGCCGGGTCTGGTTGATATCTGTATTGTCCTCCATGGCGTTTTAAGAGGCGTCGAGCCTTTTACCTTTGTTCCGTCGGGCCATGGAACCAAAACAGCTTTAAACCTGTTTTCTCCTCTCACCGGCTCAAGGGTCATGCCCGCATAATCCGTTAAATTAGCCTCATGAATACTTAGATATAATCCGTCTTTTGTTTTCATCGTTATTGGTGTATTTGCCGCTTTAACCTGACTGAGAGGAGTTTCATTATAAATATGTTCATAACTATCATAATCATTGGGAATCCACCATGCGGTATGATCACCGCTGAAACGGAAATAGGTTTCTTCGGAAATAATCGCAAAATTTTTAAGGTCCGTCTGTTCGGGAAGAATATAGCGAAAAGCTATGCCGTCGTTATAAGCCCTGAATACCAGATGCATTTCACGCTGAGGGTAACCTTCTTCTTTAAGTTTAACATACAGTTGATTATAATTGTTCCTAATTTTGTCTACCGTTCCCCAGACCGGTTTCCATGTTTCATCAAAACTTGATTGTGCAGCATCAAGAAGAAGAAAATTGTTTCTCATAGGTCTGGCATCTTTAAAACGGAATCCTAACAACGAAGGCTGTATAACCGCCTTATCCTCATAAAAAACACTGTAAAACGGGATGCCGTTTCTTAACTTAAAAATAATATTTATCTTGCGGTCTGGAGAATATAGTTTTTTCTCGATGTCTGACGTTATTCCTTTAGATATTAATAATAACAATATGAATGTTTGAATAGATAAAAATTTTATTTTTTTAATCATTACAGCCTCATGATAATTGAGTTCTCGATTTATCAGGTAATTCTTTTTAGTTCTTTTTTGGTTACTCTTTCATATAAATAAAGCCCCAGGAAAAATATAGTAAGTATCAGGTATCCGATAGCGTAGGATTTACCTACTCCAAAACCTATCTTTTCAAAGTGTATGATACCGAAATATGCAAGGAGTGCAGCGGAAAAGGCATATATTCCTGCTAAATTGAATTTTTTGTCAATCAAAAATACCGTAATAGATCCAAGGAGCATACCTGTAACTATAGCGCCATAACCCAGTGCGGATACTCCTGCATAACTTATACCCTGTGCAGCAAGGGCAGCGTAGCCAATCTTGTCTATATTTGTACCGGCAGCCAATAGTGTACCGTCAATATTCATTTTTACATAGCTTGCTATGTGAGGAATAAAAGCAATCGCAACAGCAGGCGCATATTTTTTCTCAACGGATGTAAATGCCTGTGATGTTATAACAAGCCCTATGTAAAGGAGTATACAGAATGCAACTTCTTTAGGAATTAACGAGTAAATAACAGAAAGCATGCCTGTTATTCCGATTAAAAATATAACACAACCGTTGATCAGTGAATATCCCTGTCTTGCGCCTACGGCTTTCCATCCCGGATGTCCTATATAAACTGTTGTAGGAAAACAGCTGCCAAAAATACAGCCTAAAATCGTTCCAAGCCCGTCAAACATCATTGTTGTTTTTGTATCGTAATTGTCTCCTGCCGTTGCTGCACTCTCTACGTTCTGCATTGTTTCAAGAAAATTGTATATTCCCAGAGGTAATATCACAACCAAATATAAGCTGATATTCTTTAAACCGGCAATAATGGAAGCAAATACGGGAGTAGGAAGATAAAACGAAACCATGTCCGTTGCATTTTTTACATTTTCAAAATTTGTAAACCCTATGATCCATGCAACTGCAGAACCTAGAATAATAGCTGTAAAACCTGCAGGCAGCCGGAATGGCAGATATATTTTTGCAATAAATCCTATAAGAATTATGGCAAGCGGTAAAAACCCTATTAATGGAAGCTCCCAGATACCAAGCGAGGGTTTCATTGCTATCCATGTTATTGCTATTCCCGCAAGTGTACCCAGCAGTCCGGCTCTCGGCGTGTATTTTCTTATATATCTTCCCACAAATGCGCCTAAAAACTCAACAACACCTCCGATAAATGCGGATGCAATTCCGACTTTCCATGCAAAAACAGGATCTTTTGTTGTCCAGTAAACAGGCCCTATTATCAAAAATAGATAAGCAAACATTATCGGAGTTGAAATACCGTAAGGAAGCGCTGTAACGTCACGGCGCCCTTCTTTTTGAGCAAGACGCTTTGCCATTATTGTATAAACTATGTTCCCGAATATTATTGCTATAGCGGCACCCGGAACGACTTTTCCAAAAACTATATCTGCGGGCATTTCAAAAAGACCGGTAAGTGTCGCAACTATAATTACAAGATTTACCAGGTTGTCAATGAAAAGCCCGAAAAAACCATCTATATCCCCACGGACAAAAAATGAATTATCTTTCATAAAAACTTCTCCTAAACAACAACCATTATTTTACTTAGATTTCATATAGCAAACTTTGCACAAGCCATTTATAAACATACTTATCAGAACAATGAAAACCGCATAAGTTGCCGCCTGTCCCCAATCAAGGAGTCCTGAAGTGCCTTTAAAAAAATGAACAAGCAAAAGTGTAGCGGCAGAAATAATGGAAATTTTGAAACATTTTTTTTCGTCGTAGTAAACTGCAGAAGCAATAGGTGTTAATGCAAAAAGAAGCCATATCGGGTACCATATATCTATAAGAAAATAAACAATGACAATATTAATTAAAAAGTTCGAAACAACTCGGATTGGTATTACCATTTTTGCTTTTTCGGGTTTATCACTTATCAGATTTACAGTAAAAAAGTTCAGTTCTACGGAGATAAACACCAGTAGGCCCGAAACTATAATAACAGTACGGCTACAGGACCCTAAAAATGCAGCAGCCAATATCAAAAATAATGCAAAAGGTGTAAAATACCGGTTAATAAGTTTTACGATTTCCAGATTCATAAAGACCTCCTATTAATGCAGAGTTAAGAGTTAAGGGCTAAGAATTAAAATATGATAAACCAAATGTTTAAGATGAAAAATTAACTATTCTGTCTCTGCCCGCTTCTTTTGCCTTATACAGCATTTCATCTGCAATTCTTACAATATCTTCAACAACACTTACCCCATCGTTAGGATAGACACACACACCTAAACTTATTGTTAAACGGAGAAATATTACACTATAGTTGAATTGATGTTCTTTAATGGCTTTCCTCAGTTTTTCAGCTAATTCTAATGCCCCTTTAATTTCTGTTTCAACCGCCAACACACAAAATTCTTCGCCGCCATATCTGCATATAACATCGGATTTCCTTATATTTTCCGATAACACTGCAGCCATTTCTTTTAAAATAAAATCTCCACATTGATGTCCATACCTATCATTTATTGATTTAAAATGGTCGATATCAATCATAATGCAGCATAAATTATGGTTATATCGTTTAGCCCTTACAAATTCTTTATTTAACCGCATATTCCAGTAACGCCTGTTGTATAATCCCGTAAGTTCATCTGTAATACTTAATTTTTGTATTTTTTTGTAGGCATTAGATGTTGCTATAGAACTAGCAAGATGTTCTACGGCAATGGTAGCTTTTCTAACCAATTCTTCCGGAGGTTTACCTTCATGAGAATCATTCATATTAATCACACCGATTACTCCTTTATCAATTATTAAAGGAATGGATACTGCAAAATCATCACGATGAAGTTTAACCCCTTTAAAATAAGGAGAATTTTCAAAATCATTTACTATAAATAATTCTTTTTTATCAACCACATCCCACATCATACTTTTTGTATTTCTTTGAATAATAATTTCTTTGTTTTTCAGATTTTCCTGATTATGTATACCTAATTTAAGAGTGTCGGATTTATTGTCATAAAAAAACAACGAAAATTTTTGCAGTCCGAAAATACCTTCAATATTTTCTTTTAATATTTCAAATATTTGATTCATATCGGTAGTATTAATCTCTTTGCTGAAATATATCATCTTTTTCGAATAATCAAGTTCCCCTTCAAGTTTATCATGTAATTCTTTAATTCTAAGCATGGCCTTAATTCTTGTTAACAGAATATCGGAATCCTGATATTTTGCGACAAAATCATCAGCCCCTGCATTTATACCGTCAATAATATCCTGTTTAGCATCAACAGCTGTTACCAATATAACGGGGATATGTTTTGTTTTTTCGTTGGATTTCAGATGTTTACACACTTCAAGCCCATCCATTAACGGCATCTTGCGGTCAAGTAATATACAATCAGGAGCTTGTTTTTTGACTATTTCCAGCCCCTTTTGTCCGGAATTTGCCTGTAAAACATTATATCCTTCTTGTTCTAAAATCAAACTCATCATTTTAACCAGATCTTCATTATCATCAATAATTAAAATAGTATTTTTCTGATTCATAAAAAACAATCAGGATAAGTGCAAAAGTGAAAGTTTGGATTTTTTATCAAAACGTCGAACTGCTTTTTCATTTTTCATTTCTAGAATAATTGCTTCGGCTATTAAAAAAACTTTTGTTTTATTCCTAAGACAACCGATAATCGCACTATTCCCCCTGCCTATTCCGGAATGCAGGTGGATTTTGGGCTGGTTACTCTGAAAAAATATTGTTCCTATGGCAATTATTTCTGAAGGCCCGTCAAAATTCTGCCAAAAGGGTTCGGGCGGTATAACAGATTTTTTGGGACCACATACGGCTTTGTTTTTATGGACGGCACCGATAACAAAAACAATTCCTGATTTTATCTTTTCCTTTTTACTAATTTTTACAAGACAGGCGAGCAAGTCATCATTATTTTCTATTTTTGCAATGATTGTTTTACCGATGGTTGCTGAGGTATATTTCATAAAGGAATGTTGATATGTTGATATGAAAATAAGTTGATACGGAACACCTTAATTACTTTATCGTTCTGTATTATTTTTTATCTTTGCAATAAGGACCGGATTTATTACGCCATGCTTCGGCATACCCTGATTTTATCCAATCAAGCGCTGCCTGTTGGCTTCCGACATCATATCCAAGTTTTTGCGAAAGATACCATTTATGTTTTTCTATTTCCACTTTTTGATTCCTGAAATCTTCTTTCATCTTTTCTTCACGCCAATGTTTAGAGTGGTTTTTAAACCAATCTTCAAGAGCAAAATCAATACCTACGTCACGGCATGCTTTTTGCGATAAATACCACTTATGCGTAAGAACCGCATGAATTTCATCCAACGATAATTCGTCAAGCTTGTAAATTTTCTCTTCCATATTTGCTCCTTTTTACTCTGGGAATACGTTTATACGCTGATATCTTGATACGTTTGAAGGTTTTTACATATTACCGTATTTCCGTATTACCATTAAATGTTTATTTTTATACTCTACCCTTTGTAACTGTAAGTAAAATCGCACAAAGTGACAGTACGAAAGTGATGACATACACTAAAAGAACAATTTCCCTATGTGTCCATCCGAGATTTAGAAGTCTATGATGAAAATGCTCTTTATCTGCTGTCATTATGGGTGTTTTTCTGCTGTATCTTCGCAGGATTGAAAACGCGACATCCAGAACCGGAAACGCAACAACAGTTATCGGAATTATAAGTGCGACAACCGCAGTGGTTTTTAATGTGCCTATGACTGTTATTGCGCCAAGCATGAATCCCAGAAATTGGCTTCCGCTGTCACCCATAAAAATTTTTGCCGGATGAAAATTATGATATAAAAAACCTATGCATGCTCCTGTAAGTGCGGAACATAGAATAGCGGCAAGTTTAAGTTGTTTGGAAAAAAGAATAATTTTTGTATCACTCTGCAGAATAGCAACAATCAAAAATGTTGCCGAAGCTATCGCTACCACCCCTGCTGCCAATCCGTCAAGTCCATCTATAAGATTAATGGTATTCATAAAACCTATTAACCAAAAGACGGTTATTATCTGGCATAGCCAGAGTGGAAAATTAACGAATCCTCCAAAAAACGGAAGGTTCAGTCCCGGAATATTGACACCATAGTTTATGACGGATAAAGCTGCAATAATCTGTATTAAAAATTTTGGTACCGCAGATACACCTTTTTTATCATCAACAAGACCGAGAATGAAAATAATGGTCCCGCCGATAAGAATACCCATAAATTGATTATTGAGGGATAAAATATCAATCAGTTCTTCTTTTTCAAATACCTTATGCCTGAAAGCAAGCAGTGCATGAAACCTGGGATATACATAAAGGGTAATAACTCCAAGCATAAAACCCAGATATATAGCCATTCCTCCCCAACGGGGCATATTTCTTGAATGGATTTTTCTTTCATTAGGATTGTCGATTACTTTAAATTTTGCAGCAAGCCATTTAGCAACGGGAGTTAATCCTATTGAAACAATCAAAGCAACAATAAAAGCAGTTATGTATTGGATATTCATAGTTTAGAGAAACGTTGATATGTTGATACGTAAAATCTTAAACTTTTATTACCCTATCACCGTATCAGTGTATTTCCATATTACCATTATTTACTTAGTCTATCCTTGTATATTGGAAATTTTTTACACAACAATCTGACTTGATTTTTTATTTTCTTAAGTTTGGATTCATTCTTTCTGTATATTACTGCATCTTTTATTAAATCCGCTATTATATACATATCCTTTTCTTTCATCCCTCTGGTTGTCACCGCCGGTGTCCCGAGCCGTATGCCTGATGTTAGAAAAGGTTTTTGTGTATCATAAGGTATTGAATTTTTATTGACTGTTATACCTGCTTTATCCAGTGTTTTTTCAACCTCGAGACCTGTAAGTTTTTTACTAGTTAAATCAACAAGAAGAAGATGTGAATCCGTCCCGCCTGAAACAATATCAAAATTATTCCCCTGAAGAGCAGTTGATAATGCTCTTGCATTATTAAGTATTTGAAATTGGTAATTCCTAAACTCTGGTTTTAACGCCTCTCCAAAGGCAACAGCTTTTGCTGCAATGATATGCATAAGAGGACCACCTTGGGTTCCCGGAAAAACCGTCTTGTCAATTACTGAGGCATATTTGTTTTTACACATAATCATCCCGCCCCTTGGGCCCCTTAATGTTTTGTGTGTTGTAGTTGTGACAAAATCAGCATAAGGTACAGGAGAAGGATATGCTCCGGCAGCAATAAGTCCGGCATAATGAGCAATATCAACCATTAAGTATGCTCCAGCTTCATTGCAGATATTTCTGAATTTCTTCCAATCAATAATTCTTGAATATGCGGAAGTGCCTGCTACGACAAGTTTGGGTTTATGTTTTTTAGCAAGTCGTCTTGCTTCAGCATAGTCAATTAGTCCTGTTTTTTTGGTTACACCGATCGGAACTGTTTTAAAATATTTTCCGGAAAAACTTACCGGATGACCGTGTGAAAGATGCCCGCCGTGTGAAAGGTGCATTCCCATAATAGTATCACCAATGTTGAGTACTGCAAAATATACCGCCATGTTAGCCTGTGTTCCAGAATGAGGCTGAACATTTACGTGTTCACATTTAAAAAGCTTTTTTACCCGTTTAATTGCGATTTCTTCCGGCATATCAACAAACTGACATCCACCGTAATACCTTTTATGAGGATAACCTTCCGCATACTTATTAGTCAATACAGAACCCTGTGCTTCCAAAACCGATTCGGATACAAAATTTTCCGATGCAATCAGTTCAAGGTTTTCCGATTGCCTGTGGGTTTCTTTCTGAATTGCATCCCAGATTTCAAAATCTGTCTTTTTTAAACTCATGTTATACTCCTATTTGCTTCGTAAAAACGCGAATTCTCGCGAATCTAACGCTAATGGTCGCGAATAACTACATAATGTAAACTATTGGCGTGTATTCGCGTTCTATAACTTCATAAATTTACCCAATATTGTCCTTGGAAGTGAACCTTCTCTCAAAATAACATAAGGAAATTTAGTTACGTCAAGAACTGTAGATACTTTTCCTGTCTTGGTAATACCTCCATCAATTAAGATATCTATATTCTTTAATAATTTTTTTTCCAATGATGAAACACACCTACAATCCTTTTTACCGGAAATATTTGCACTTGTACCTATAAGCGGGGACTTCATTTCTTTTATTATCGAAAGCAGGACTTTATTATCCGGTATTCGCGCTGCGACCAGTTTTCTACCACCGGTGAGTATCATCCCCAATTCATTTGTTTCAAAAACAAGGGTTAGCGGCCCTGGCCAGAACTTTTTTGCCAGCTTCTGTGCACCTGTTGGAAATTTCTTTATTATTTTTTTTATACTTAAAATATTATCAAATAAAACAGGTAACGGTTTTTTATAATCCCTGCCTTTTATTTCATATATTCTTTTTACCGATTGATAATAAAACGCATTGGTACCAAGACCATAAATAGTGTCTGTCGGAAAAACCGCAATCTTTCCGTTCTTTAATTCATTTGCAATTTCCTTTATTACTTTTTTATTTATCTTTTTAACTTTATACGTCTTCATCTTTTATTCGCAGATTACGCTGAAAACTCGCAGAGACCGCGGAAAACTGCAATCCATATAGATTTTCTTCTGCGTAATCCGCGATTATTTTGCGTCCTCTCCGTTTAAGTTCTATATGAGGCATTAATGTCTATATATTTTCCCGTAAAGTCACATGTATACACTTTAGCGGTTTCCTTACCCATATTCAGATTAATATTAATTGGCACCTCTTTTTCAGAAATGATTTTTTTTGCTTCTTTTTCTGGAAATTTTGTTGGTTTAGAATTCTTGAAAACACAAATATTGTCAAATGAAACTTTGAGTTTATCCGGTTTTATACCTATACCACTTCTTCCGACAGCAGCGACAATTCTGCCCCAGTTAGCATCATTGCCGAAAATTGCTGTTTTTACAAGAGGGGAATTTGCCACTACTTTGCCAACCTTTTTAGCATCACTTTTATTTCTTGCCCCCTTGACATTTATTGTAATGAGTTTGGTAGCACCTTCACCGTCTTTTGCCAACATTTTAGTAAGTTCTACACATATATTGGTTAAATTATCGCTAAAAATCTTAAAATCTCTTCCAGTATCTATAGTCTTATTTTTTGCCTCAGTATTGGCAAGTAAAAAAACAGTATCATTTGTTGATGTATCACTATCGACAGTCAAACAATTAAAACTTTCGTCGACTGCTAATGTCAGCGCCTTATTAAGTGCCTGTTTTGTAATTACTGCATCCGTTAATATAAAACTCAGCATTGTGGCTCCACCAAGAGTGGGCTCAATCATACCGCTGCCCTTAGCACATCCCCAAATAGTAACCTTTGAACCCTGCCGCCCTTTGCGAGCCTCGCCTTTGGCGGGAACTCTGAACTCTGAACTCTGAACTTTTACAGTTGTATCAGTTGTCATAATACCCTGGGCGGCCGATATAGGAGAATTAGAAAGTGAGAAAGTGAGAGAGTGAGAGAGTTTTTTGATACCCTTGCTAATTTTATCCATTGGCAGATATTGACCTATGACACCTGTCGAGGCAACCAGCACGTTTTTAGACTTCACGTTGAATTCTTTTTCTATTATGTCGCAGGTATGTTCAGCATCAACAATACCTTTTCTGCCTGTGCATGCATTAGCACAGCCTGAATTTACAATAATAGCATGTATTTTATTTTTTATATTTTTTCGGGAAACAATTACAGGAGCGGCTTTGAAAATATTTTTTGTATACTTTCCTGCTGCAATACACGGCTTTTTTGAATAAAAAACCGATATATCTTTATTCCCGTTTTTTTTAATACCACAGTGTACGCCGTTAGCAAAAAAACCTTTCGGAAAATTCATATCAAACCCTCTTTTTCGTCAAGTCCGGATAAGATATTCATATTCTGGACTGCCTGCCCGGAAGCTCCTTTTACGAGATTGTCTATAGCAGATGTTATTACTAAACCCTTTGTATGCTTATCTTTGTCCACTGCAATATCGCAGTAATTTGTATTAACAACATTTTTGGTCTGAGCGCTTTCGACAACCCGCACAAAAGGCTCAGATTCATAATACTGTTTGTAAATTTGCACTACCTCATTATGAAAAATATTTTTCTTAAGTTCCAAATAGACTGTAGACAGCATACCTCTTTCCTGAGGAATAATATGCGGAGTAAAAGTAACCTTTATAGGAGAATATACGGGGAAAAATGAAGAAAGTTCCTGTTCGATTTCAGGAATATGTCTATGGATATTGCCGACCTGATATGCATAGGTGTTAGGTTCTTTATATTTTTTTACAAATTCCCTGCCGCCGCCCGAATAACCGCTTTTTGCATCTATGATTATAGATTTCTTACTTATCAGTTTTTCTTTAATCAAAGGAAAACATGCAAGAATCACACTGGTCGGATAACAGCCCGGATTCGCTATCAATTTTGCTTTTTTAATTTTCCCCCTGTAAATCTCCGGTAATCCGTAGATGGCGTTGGACAACATTTCCTGATTTATATGCTTAACACCATACCATTTTTCATAAACTGCAGGATCTTTTAAACGGTAGTCCGCACTTAAATCTATTACCTTTTTGCCGGCTTTTATAAAACCCTCTACAAACTCCATCGATACTTTATGGGGCAATGCCGTAAAAATTACATCTGAAACACTTGATATTTTTTTAATATCAACATCTTCACATAGTATATCCATTTCCATATATGGATATATATCGGAAATTTTACAATTTTTACCTTCCATTTTATCAGACAACGATGTTATTTTAACACCCTTATGTTTAAGCAGAATTTTTATAAGTTCTTCTCCTGCAAATCCCTTTGCGCCTACAACAGCAACGTTTATCATATACTACGCACGGATTACACAGATTTTTCTATGCGATTACACAGATTAAACCTGTAAAATCCTCGCCTCCAATTCCGGCTTATTTCCGCCACCTTCATTTTTCCTTTTTACTTCTTTCTGAAACTAGTACTGTGATTTCCCCTAAAATCTTATCAGGCAATTTTGCAACTATCTCCGATAGCTTTCCGCGTATAAACTCTTCAAACTTCTTTGTAAGTTCACGTACTATTACAACATCGGTATCCTCAGAAAATATCTCTAAAATTATCCTAAAAGTTTTTTTAATCCTGTATGGAGACTCGTAAAATATTATGGTTTTATCAAGGTTATTAAATTTTTCAAAAAGTTTTTTAATTTTCCCTTTTTTCCTTGGTAAGAACCCTAAAAATATAAAACCATCAGTAGGAAGCCCGCTTCCGCTTAAAGCAGTAGTAACAGCCGCTGCACCCGGGAGAGGCACCACCGATATATTTTCTTCAATCGCCCTTTTTATAAGAAAAACTCCGGGATCAGATATTCCCGGAGTACCTGCATCAGTTACAACCGCTATATTTTTTCCATTTTTTAGTTGTTCAATTATAAAAGGTATTTTCTTAAAACGGTTTTGTTCGTAAAAACTTGTGAGAGGTTTTGATATATTATAGTTCGATAATAAAACCCTGCTCCGTCGGGTATCCTCACAGGCAATCAAGTCAACCAGTTTCAGGATTTCTATAGCTCTTAGTGTAATATCCTTTAGATTACCGATTGGCGTTGCTACTACATACAATACTCCGGCCATTTAACCAGTGTTCTTCCCTTATTTATTTACACTTCTTTCTTTTTCATCTTCTATAACTTTTAAAAAAGCATTCACAATTTTCGGATCAAATTGGGTCCCGACTCCTTTCTTTAACTCTCCAAGCGCCTCCTCCTGAGAAAGTGCCTTTCTATACGGCCTATCTGATGTCATAGCATCATATGAATCAATAACAGCGACTATCCTGGCACCAATGGGTATTTCTTCACCAACCAATCCCTCGCCGTAACCGCTGCCGTCAAACCATTCATGATGATATAAAATCAAAGGGGCAATCGGAGCGAAAAATTCTATAGGTGCTATTATTTTCTCCCCGATTATAGGATGTTTCTTTATTTCTTTCATCTCTGCATCAGTAAGTTTTGACTGTTTTAACAAAATCTCCTCTTTTATACCTATTTTTCCAATATCATGCATCATTGCGGCATATTCAATATTTTTAATCATCGATTGCGGAAGATGAAGTTCTTCAGCAACCAGCCTTGCATAATGCCCTGATCTTTCGGCATGTTCACGTGTATAAGCATCTTTTGCATCGATAGCTTTTGCAAGTGTATGCATTGTTTCAAGATAAAATCTTTGAAGATTTTGATAGAGTTCTATATTTTCTATAGTAATCGCCGCCTGTCCCGCCAGAAGCTGCAATAACCGCAGATCTCTTTCGCTGAATTTTTCTCCTTTTCTCTCCTTATTTACATTCAAAACACCAATAACTTTATTTTTGATTTTAAGAGGAACAGAAATAAATGATTTTGAGGAATATCTTATATTTTCTGCTCTAAAAAATCTGGGGTCTTTGTCTATATCTTCTACAAAAATGGAATTACCATCGCGTGCGACAAGTCCTGCAATTCCTTCGCCAATTTTTAAACGGGTAGAATTAACTATTTCGCTATCAAGACCTCTTGCGGCAGTAATTACAAGTTCGTTAGATGTTTCATCAATCAGCATAAGAGAACCTGTATTTGTTTTCAGAATTTTTATTGCATAATCAACTATCATTTTTGATAATGTTTTTTTATTATGTGACGGAGAATATTTTGATCCAAAGTCATGAATATCGATAAGCATGTCCACAAGAATATCTACAGAAGCTACGCTATGGACATATTTGGACCTCACATCATCCATTTCGTCCTTTATATCGATTAATTTATTCATCTGGGATGTATATTTGTTAAAGAAATATATCCCTATTATTGTTAAAATTATAACTAATATGCTTAAAATCAAATAATCGAACATTTGGATATTCCTTACTAGTTAAATCAAGTCTTAAATTTTGACAAAATCTTATTCAAATCTTCAGAAATCTCTATAAGTTGTTTTGATATTTCCGAAAGTTCTGATGGCGAAATATTTTTCTGTGAAATCCGTCCGGAAATAGCTACAAGTTTTTCATTAATGGTCTCTGTAACATTCTTCCCTTCTAAAACATTCTGATGAATTACCGAGATCATATCATTAAATCTATCCTGTAGTTCGTTAAGCTCATCTCCGGCTCGTAAATGTACCCTATGGGTCAAATCACCTGTAGCTACCGTTTCGCAGGATTTTTCAAATTTAAATATGGGACCGGCAAACTTATGTGAAACAAAAATGGAAATAATAAAAACAATAACAAGAAGAATTATCAGTTTGCCTATCATTAAATTGTTTATTTTAATCATTACCGGGAATAAATCCGGATGTTTCAAGTCGAGGATGGCACGCCCTACAGTATAATAAACGTCCCAACCAACTGTAAAGGCCACAAGAACCATTGCTATAATAACGATAGCAATGTATTTAAACTGCAACGCTCTTTTAATAATAACAATTCTTCTCTTATATTCACGTTTTTCTTCCATAAACCTCCCTTAAAAATGGTTGATTTATTATAACGAATAAGGAGAATACGTAGTTTAAATATATAAACAGAACCTGCTGTAATTAATTATATAATTATACTATAAAAATAGATAAAAAGTCAACCCTTAATATGGTCAGTAAAAACCTGCTTTGTCAAGGTTTACTTAGAAATGTTTTTTGGTAAAAAAATTGATAAGGTTTACCACCGCCACCAATGGTCAATCTATTGGTGCGGGGGTTTATTCAACCGTAACCGATTTTGCGAGATTTCTGGGCTGGTCAACGTCACATCCCCGCAAAACCCCTATATGATATGCCAGGAGCTGCAACGGAATTATATTTAGAATAGGATATAATATTTCTTCTGTTTCAGGAACATAAATCACATGGTCTGCTTTTTCTTTTATCATTTTGTCACCTTCGGTTGCAACAGCTATTACAATCCCTTCCCTTGCTTTAACTTCTTCAATGTTTGAAAGTATTTTATTGTAAATTTTTCCTTTTGTTGCAATACATACAACAGGCATTCTCTCATCAATAAGAGCAATCGGTCCATGTTTCATTTCTCCTGCAGGATAACCTTCGGCGTGAATATATGAAATTTCCTTTAGTTTTAAAGCACCCTCCAGTGCTATAGGATAATTAAGCCCTCTGCCTAAATAAAGAAAATCGAATTTTTTATAATACTTTTTAGCCAGCGAAATTATTTCTTTTTCCTTATTTAGTATAATTAAAATATCTCTTGGAATCTGTATAAATGAATCTATAAATTTTATAGCAGAAGTTTTTGTAATTCTTCCTTTTATTAAACCGAAATATACTGCTAAAAGATATATTGCTGCAAGCTGGCCTGTAAATGCCTTTGTAGATGCAACTCCTATCTCAGGACCGCATCTTGTATAAAGCGTAGAAGAGGACTCCCTGGTAATTGTCGAACCCATAACATTGCATATAGACAATGTTCTGCATCCGTATTTCTTGGCTTCACGAAGCGGAGCTATGGTATCTGCGGTCTCTCCTGACTGACTTATTGTAATAATAAGAGTTTTATTATCTACTATAAAATCGCGATACCTAAATTCTGAGCCAATATCTACATCGGTTAATATTCCCGTCAGTGATTCAAATAAAAACTTGCCGATAAGTCCTGTGTGATAAGACGTACCGCAGGCAACAATGGAAATCTTATTTATATCCTGGATATTCCGACGAGTCATTGCTATCTCTGTCAAAAATTCATCTATATTCTCAATTGTTATACGTCCGCGAAATGTATCTTCAATAACCTGAGGTTGTTCAAAGATCTCTTTTAACATGAAATGTCTGTATCCTGATTTCTCTGCCATAAGAGGGTCCCATTCTACAACATGAACTTTTCTGTCACATTTTTTCCCGCCTTTATCAAAGATTTTGTAGCCATTTTTTCTAATTTCGACTATATCCCCGTCTTCGAGAAAAATGAATTTTCTTGTGTAAGTTAAAACCGCCGGGATATCTGAAGCAAGAAAAAACTCATTATCTCCTATACCAACAACCAATGGAGCTTCAAAGCGGGTTCCAATCAACAAATCCGGATCATCACCACTTACGATTCCAAGAGCATATGCACCATGAAGTTTAGGTATGGTATTTTTGACCGCTGAAAGCAAATCCCCGCTGTAGTTTTCTTCAATTAAATGTACAATAACTTCCGTATCTGTTTCCGAAGCAAATTTATGTCCCGATGATGTCAGTTCCGATTTTAACTTCCTATAATTTTCAATAATTCCGTTATGTACAACAACAATTTTATTTTTACAATCAGTATGGGGATGTGCATTTTCTTCAGACGGTTTGCCGTGCGTTGCCCATCTTATATGTCCGATTCCCAAATTACCAGAAAATTTTTCTGACGAAACAGCTTTAGTCAAATTTTTAATTTTACCGACAGCTCTAAGGGTTTTTATACAACCTTTTTCGACTGAAGCAATCCCCGAAGAATCATAACCGCGATATTCCAGACGCTTAAGACCGTCAAGCAAAATCTCTGCTGCATTCTTTTTACCAATATACCCGACTATACCACACATAATAACACCAGAATTAAGAACTAAAAACCAAGGACTACAAAACCAAAATCTTTAACTTCCTATCTCCTATCTGCATTTTTTAAAATGTCTTTCATTTCTTTTACTGCGTTGAAAAGTCCCTTAAAAACAGCATGACATACTATTGAATATCCTATATTCAACTCTTGCATTCCTGCTATTTTTGCGATATCAGAAACATTTTCGTAGTTTAAGCCATGCCCTGCGTTCATGCCCATTCCAAGTCTTATTAGATATCCCGATACATTTTTAATTTTTTCCAATTCTCTAATTCTGTCATTTTCATTTTCTGCATCGGCATACCTGCCTGTATGGATTTCAACAAAGTCCGCACCTATTTCTTTTGCTCTTTCAGCCTGCTTCTCATTAGGGTCTATAAATATACTGACAATTATATTTTTATCTTTAAGCTTTTTTACAGCACTTGCAATGTTTTTTGAATTAGAAACTACATCCAATCCGCCTTCGGTTGTCAGCTCCTGGCGTTTTTCAGGTACAAGACAGACATCGTGAGGAACTATTTTACATGCAATATCAATTATATCTGATGCTATCGACATTTCGAGATTAAGCTTTGTCTTAATTTCTTTTTTTAATCTTTCAACATCTTTTTCATTTATATGCCGCCTATCCTCTCTAAGATGGACTGTAATTCCATCAGCTCCTGCATCCTCAACGATTTTGGCTGCATTTACAGGATCCGGGAAATTACCCTGTCTTAAATTTCTTATTGAGGCAATATGGTCAATATTTATTCCAAGTCTCACCATTTTTCGCTTCGCTTCCTCCGCGGAGGACGAATATTCGCGTTGTATTATTTTATTCGCGTGTATTCGCGGCCTCTGCTATTTCCTGTGCGTACTGATTTATTGTTTTATCATCAGGGCCTTCCACCATTATTCTTAAAAGAGGTTCTGTCCCGGAATAACGAACAACCACCCTGCCATCATTTTTCAGTTTATCTTCAACGTCTTTTATTGCATCGGATAATTTTTTATTATCCGAAATCGGGAATTTTTTTTCAACACGAATATTCAATAATACCTGAGGATATTTTCTAATAATCTTTGACAAATCGAACAAAGTATTACCGGTTTGTTTTAAAATAGAAGCAATCTGAAGCGAAGTTAATAAACCATCACCGGTATTTAAATAATTTCTGAAAATTATATGACCTGACTGTTCCCCGCCCAGAATGATATCATTTTTAAGCATTTCCTCATAAACATATTTATCTCCAACGGAACAACTTAAGACTTTTATTCCCTTACTTTCCATTAACTTAAAAAATCCGACATTAGCCATAATGGTAGTAACCACAGCATTATTTTTTAATTTCCCATTATCTTTAAGATAATTTGCAGCAATGGCAATTAAATAATCACCGTCTCTGATTTCACCCTTATTATCAACAAATATACACCTATCACCATCGCCGTCATAAGCAATCCCAAAATCAGCTTTTTTATCAATAACCGCTTTTTGAAGATTTTCCAAATGCAGGGCACCGCAGTCTTTGTTAATATTTTTACCGTCGGGTTCTGCTGAAATCAGGGTTACATCTGCTTTTAAATCTGAAAATATTCTGGAAGCAATCTTATAATTTGAACCATTGGCGCAATCAAGAACAATTTTCAGACCGTTCAAGTTCAAACATCTTGAAAGTGTATAACTCAGAAATTTTATATATGTATCCTCTGCGGAACTATCCCTATGGACAACCTTTCCGGTCTTTTTCGCACTGACAAAAGATTTATTTTTTTCATTAAAAAAAACCTCCTCAATTTCAGCTTCCAATTTGTCAACAATTTTAACTCCGGAGGTAGAAAAAAACTTTATACCATTAAATTCTGATGAGTTATGCGAGGCAGAAATTACGCACCCAGCCAAAGAGGTTCTTTTAGAGGTTATATATGATATTGCAGGCGTAGGAACGACACCGCAATCAAAAATATTTATACCGGCGGAATTTATGCCCTTTGAAATAATCTTTGATATTTCTTCGGATGATTCACGGGTATCCCTGCCAATAACAAATTCTTTTACCCTAGAATTGTTTGAAGCTGCAATGATTGATGCAGTGATATATCCGATTTTTTCAATATATTCGGGAACAAGAGGATATTCACCGGCAATTCCTCTTATCCCGTCAGTACCAAAAAGTTTCTTCATAATAACTTTAACGCGAATGGTCGCTAATCTAACGCAAATAATCGCGAATAACAACTCTCATTCGCGTGAATCCGCGTTACGTCTATCTATTCGCGTCTATTCGCGGTCTCTTTAGCCGCCGAGTTTCCGCTTAACAATCCACAAAAGTACTGCAAGAATTAATGCCAGAATCTTTATATCTAGATTCCTTTTAAGCCGGTCTATTAACATTATCGCTTACCCTTCTTCTTGAAAAGTTTTTGCCGGTTTTCTTCAATTTGTTCATAAGATACTTTTCTAAACCGGCTATATCGGTATCTTTTTCAAATTTTCCCTTATGAGAAATCGATACTAAACCTGTCTCTTCGGACACTGTTATCACAAAAGCATCAGAAACTTCCGTAATTCCTATAGCAGCCCGATGTCTCATGCCCAAAAATTTTGAAATTGCCGGATTCTCGGTTGAAGGTAGTATACAGGAAGCGGCAATTATTTTTGAACCGGCAAGTACCGCAGCACCGTCATGCAGAGGCGAACGCGGATTAAAAATTGAAACCAGAAGCTCGTGTGATATTTCAGCGTTGATTCTTACTCCTTTTTCTATAATATCTTTTAAACCTGTTTCCTGTTCAACCACAATAAGCATACCTATCTTTTTATAAGAACACTCTTTTACAGCCGAAACAAGTTCTTTAATAGCTGTAATTTCTTCCTTCATAAAAAAATGGGTGAATTTTCCGCTGCCGAGATGTGCCAATCCGGAACGAATTTCCGGTTGAAAAAGAATTACAAGAATCACAATACCCGCCGTCCACAAATATTTAAGGAGCCACGTTGTAGTCTCTAGTTTCAGCAAAATTGAAATTACAGTTACAATCCCCAAAACCATTATGCCCAGCAGAACCTGAACGGCACGTGTACCTTTTATCAGCATTATAAGCCTGTAAAGGATATACGTAAGAACCAGAATATCAAGAAGATTTATCAGAATTTTTACGAACATTTGCAAGCTCCTTTTATCTGATTTATTGCTTCAAAAACGGTTATAGCTCTCTTGACCGATAATACATCATGAACTCTTAAATAATACGCACCATTTAACAATGAACTTATGGATGCGGCAATTGTACCTTCTAACCGCTCTGCAATATCTACATTAAGTAACCCGCCTATAAACGACTTTCTTGAAGGACCAACCATAATGGGAAGTCCGAATTTTTTAAATTTAGAGAGATTTTTTAATAATAAAAGATTATGTTCAAGTGTTTTTCCAAAACCTATCCCGGGATCCAGAATTATCTTTTTTTCTTTTATTCCTCTTGACTTTGCAAACGCTACCCTCTCTTTAAAAAAGTTATAAACCTCTGAAACCACATTTTTATATTTCGGATTCTGCTGCATATACTGCGGGTTTTTTAACATATGCATAATTATAACCGATACTTTTTTATCTGCTATAAGATCGGCCATTTCGTTACCGCTTCCACCATCAGTGGACCACCGCAGGCCATAAATGTCATTTACAATTTCAACTCCTTCATCAATCGCTTTTTCTGCAACCTTGTTTTTATATGTATCAATCGAAACCGGGATTTTTGGAAAATTTTTCTTTATCGCCTTTATTACAGGGATAACCCTGTTTATCTCCTCATCTTCTGATATCGAAATACTTCCGGGTCTTGATGATTCACCGCCGACATCGATTATATCCGCACCTTCAGATATAAGATTCTCTGCGTGTTGTAAGGCATCCTTTATGTCTAAAAATTTCCCGCCGTCAGAAAAAGAATCCGGGGTTATATTCAAAATACCGACAATTTTAGCCATTGGTATATGTAAAAAATGTTGATACGTTGATACGTAGGTATGTAAAAACCTTTATCCGTATCACCATGCCTGCCCGACTCCGCCAGCCGGCGGACTGTTCAGGCGGGTTTCTATATCACCATATTTTCTTATTAGTCCTTTATTAATGCCATTGCTTCTTCACGGGCCTTGGCATCCTTGGAAAAGATTCCCCTTATAGCAGATGATATTATTTTAGAACCCGGTTTTTTGACACCCCGCATTGTCATACAAAGGTGTTCGGCTTCGATAACAACTATGACCCCGTATGGCGAAATTTTCTTCATAATGGTATCTGCAAGCTGTTTTGTAATGCGTTCCTGTAACTGAAGCCGCTTTGAGTATATATCAACAATCCGTGCAATTTTGGAAATTCCCAAAAGTTTCTCCTTTCTTGGAATATAGGCAATATGTGCTTTGCCAAAAAAAGGAAGTAGATGATGTTCACAGAGCGAATAGAAACTTATATCCTTAACAAGAACTATTTCCTCATGCTTTTCATCGGTATAATAAACTGTTAATTCATTCTCAGGATTCTTTTTCATACCGGAAAGAATCTCTTCATACATTCTGGCCACACGCTGGGGAGTTTTCCTAAGTCCTTCACGGCCGGGATTTTCCCCTATGGCAATCAGAATTTCTTTTATAGATTTTTCAATTCGTTTTTTGTTCACCCTGTCCTTCCTCCTGATAAAATAACCTTAAAATTTATTAAATCAAACAATAGTTCTGTCTAAATCCCACTCTTCTCTGATATCAGGAAGGGCGGGGTTCATTACCACTATCCCCATTAAGCAGCCTGGAAAGCTCATCACCATCCAAAATTTCTTTTTCAATAAGTTTGTCGGCAAGATTATTCAGCTTATTTATGTTATTCTTAATAAGTTCTGTCGATTTATTAAATGCCTCGTCTAATATCTTTTTTATTTCTTCGTCAATATCCTGAGCCGTTTTTTCCGAATACAGCTTTTCTTGAGCAAATATATCTCTCCCCAAAAATACCTCATCTTCTCTTTTCCTAAGTGAGACATTGCCCAGTTTCTCAGACATACCGTATATACATACCATATTCCTAATTATGCTGGTAGCTTTTTTCAAATCATTTTCAGCACCAGTTGTAATATCATTAAAAATTATTTTTTCAGCAGCCCTACCCCCCAAAAGAACAGAAATCTCTGTTATCAATTCTGTTTTCGTTGTCAAATACTTATCTTCTGTGGGTAACTGGATAGTATACCCCAATGCCATTCCCCGGGGTATTATAGATATCTTATGTACGGGTTCTGCGGTTGGTATAAGTTTTGCAACAAGTGCATGTCCTGATTCATGATATGCTATAATCTTTTTTTCTTTATCTGAAATTTTTCTGGATTTTCGTTCCGGTCCAGCCATTACCCTGTCAATGGATTCCTCAAGTTCCGGCATTTCAACGGATTCTTTGTTCCGTCTGGCTGCAAGCAGCGCGGCCTCATTTATAAGATTTGCAAGATCGGCTCCGACAAAACCCGGGGTTCTCTTTGCTATAATTGATAGATCTGCAGATTCAGAAAGTTTTATATTTTTTGCATGGACCTTTAAAATTTCTTCACGGCCTTTTATATCCGGAACAGGGACAACAATATGTCTGTCAAATCGTCCGGAACGAAGAAGTGCGGCATCAAGAACATCAGGACGGTTGGTTGCAGCAAGAAGAATTACGCCTTCCTTTGTATTAAATCCGTCCATTTCAACAAGAAGCTGGTTAAGTGTTTGTTCTCTCTCGTCGTGTCCTCCTCCCATGCCGGCCCCCCTGTTCCGCCCCACAGCATCAATTTCATCAATAAACAAAACACACGGCGCACTCTTTTTGCCCATTTCAAACAAATCCCTTACGCGGGAAGCCCCTACTCCGACAAACATTTCGACAAATTCAGAACCGCTGGAAGAGAAAAACGGAACCCCTGCTTCGCCTGCGACAGCTTTTGCAAGAAGTGTTTTTCCTGTACCCGCAGCTCCTACAAGCAGGACGCCTTTTGGGATTTTACCGCCTAATTTTTGGAATTTTGCCGGATCTTTAAGAAACTGAATTATTTCCTTTAATTCTTCTTTAGATTCCTCAACACCGGCAACGTTAGCAAATGTTATTTTATCCTTTCTATCAATTTGAAGTTTTGCTTTTGAACGGCCAAACGAAAAAATCTGTTTACCTCCCATTGAGGCACCCCTGAAAAACAGGAAATACCATAAACCTAAAAATAAAAGCCAGGGTATAGCGGCTAAAATAAGTTCCACAAACCAGCCGCGGCCCTGACGGCCTTTATATTTTATATTATAATTTTCAAGTTCTTCGACAAGTTTAGGATCAGGAACAGGTATTGTTTTAAACCCCAACTGGTTGCCGGACTTCTGAATTACACCGGTAATCAATTCCTGAGAAACAACAACGTCCGAAACTCTCTTTTCTTTAACTGCCTGTTTAAACTCAGAGTATCCTATGTCAACCTCTTTTGCTCTTTCGGCTGCCATAGTCCAGATAGCAACAAAAACAACTATTATGAAAAGCCATAACGCTAAACTTTTTGATTGTTTATTCATTGTTTTCTTCATGAACAATTTACTCCTTTTTTCTGCCGGAAAACTTTGGATTTCAGTATCCCTATATATGGCAGATTTCTATAAAGTTCGTTATAATCCATTCCGTAACCGACAACAAATTTATCGGGGATTTCAAAACCAAAATAATCAATTTTTATATTTTTAATACGCCGTGATGATTTATCGAGAAGTGCACAGATTTTAAGTGATTTTGGTTTTCTTGTCTTTAAGTTTTTACAAATATAGTCCAATGTACGGCCTGTGTCGACTATATCCTCTACAATAAGAAGATTTTTGTTTTCAGCAGGTTCCCGCAGATCCATAATAAAACGCACAATACCGCTTGATTCAGTATTTTTATATGATGCGGCAGCTATAAAATCAATACTCAGCGGGATATCAATATGTTTAAGCAGGTCACTAAGGAATGGTATCCCCCCCTTAAGCACTGAAACAATTGTTAACTGTTTATTCCTATAATCATTCGATATTTTCCCTGCAAGTTCTCTTACTTTTTTTTGTATTTGCTCCTCTGAAAAAATTATTTCTGCTATATCGTCATTCATTTGGCAACTCTATCTGAAGAATATCTTTAGTAATATTGGTAATCGGCGCATCGTTTGATCTTTTTATACCAGCAACCCATATAATCTTTCCAGCCGCCGTGACAATGGGAATTTTTGCTCTAATATTTCCCGGAACCTTCTCATCCGTAAATATATCTTGTAACTTTTTTGAACCTGTCATTCCGAATGGAACCATTTTATCGCCTGTTTTCCATCGTCTTATTTTCAATTTTCTTATATCCAGTTTATCGGCATCAAAAACGGCCATACGTTCTTTAGGTAATGAATAAGTTAATTTTTTATTATAATATTTTTTATCCGATGTGTCAACCCCGTATATATCCCTACGGGATTTTACTCTGTTCCTTCTTATTTTTTCGGAAAATTCAAATATATGCTGTTTTGCCCTAGGGTTCAGTTTTTCCAATATCGGAATAATCTCCATACGGACCCTGTTCCTAGTAAATTTACTTGTAAAATTCGTTCTATCCACGCAATATTTTATATTATTTTTTCTAAGATATTTTAAGATTTCTTTTTTTGCAACATTCAAAATAGGCCTTATAATCTCTGTTCTTCTCGGGGGAATACCTTTAAGCCCATTTAATCCGCAACCACGGACCAGCCACATCAAGACTGTTTCCGCATTATCATCCATAGTATGCCCGGTTGCAACTTTATTACATTTGAATTCTACCATACATTTTTTAAATATCTTATATCTTAAATTTCTAGCATTTTCTTCAGTAAACTTATCTAATTTAATTTTTTTAACTTTAACCGGTATTTTAAGGTTTTTACAAAAGGCTTTAACAAACTCTGCATCTTTGTAAGACTTTTTTCTGTACTGATGGTCAATATGGCAGGCAAAAATTTTGATTTTATAAAGATTTCTGAATCTTACCAAAGTAGTTAGTAAAAAAACAGAGTCAGGCCCGCCTGATAAAGCCACAAGCAAGCGGTCATTTTTTTTAATCAGTTCATATTTATCTATAAATCGTTTGATTTTCTGAAACATAGCAAATACCGAATTACACGAATGAATATCCGAATTCCACGAAAAAACAGAACTATTAGTGCTATTAGTTACCATTCGCGTTATTCGTATATAAAGAAAAATGAGCCCGGCGCGATTCGAACGCGCGACACCTTGATTAAAAGTCAAGTGCTCTACCGGCTGAGCTACGGGCCCAAAGTACTTATAATAATTATATGTATATATAAAGCCGGCGAGAGGGATCGAACCTCCGGCCAGCGGTTTACAAAACCGCTGCTCTACCGCTGAGCTACGCCGGCAAGCAACAACGATTTAAACAGATAAAAACGCGAATTCAAACGGATTCAAGCGCATATATACAGACTTTTATCTGTCTAAATCCACAGCTTCATCTGTTTACATCTGTGTACTTCATCTGTATGAATCGCATTTATTTTAGTTCTGCCTCGATATCATACGCACCGAGGTTTTTAATTTCTATATTAAAATTTTTATTCTGTTCCAAACGTTTTGCTATATCCGAAGCTGTTCCTCTTTTTAAATCCAGGTCCAAAGAAGCAACATTATCCGAATAGTTCCTTACCCAGCAGTCACGAACCTCTATAAGAGCACGAACCGACCTGGTAAATTCATTAAGTTTATTCATATTTTCTATATTTGACACAGACAATCTGACAACGGAACGTTCTTTTAAAAATTTTAGAACTGTCGAGGGTAAATCTTCACTGATTCTCTGCGCACTGTTCATAATTGCAGTCTTTGCAGCAGCCGGTTTTGTAACATCCACACCTCCGGTGGTTTGATCGGCAGTGGTTATAACGTCATTTGAACCGGGTTTAATGGCTTTTACTGAAACAGTAGCGCGATATGATATCATCCCGCCTAATCCTTGATCGGTATTGAAGGATGCGTCAGATTTACCTTCTATGCGAATATCGCTCTTTTCAGTTTCCGCCACGACAAACCCAGCTTCGACAAACTTCTTTTTCAGTTCAGATGCAGCATAATTCGTGTCTGCAGGGTTACCGTCTATAAACTCTTTAATTGAAAACGCGACAATGGGATTACCAAGTTTCTTCGGTTCAAGTTCTAATGCCTTTAACTTTTCCGAAAGGTCCTCTTTTCTAACACAAGCTCTTATTCTGGTTTTATAAAACTCTCCTTCCCGCCATTCTTTTAGAATTTCATATTTTTCAATATAGCCTTCTGTCTGGGAAGTAATATTATCCTCAATCAGCATCGCTTTTGATACCAATGCTTCCTGTGAAACATAAACTCCAATGACAAGCCCTAATGCATTTTTCATTGCTTCGGAAAGAGATGTTTTTTTTGCTCCGGTAATGTCATTGTTTATGATAGGAGCAACGCCTTCTGCCTCAACAATTTCCGTATTGGACTTACCTGCCTTTTTTTGCGTTGAAGCACAGCCCGTAAAGGCAATGTAGAATGTAAAATTTAAAATGTAAAATAGCAAAAATGTATATTTCCTCATAGGCAGATTTCTCCTATATATCAAACTACAAACATTAAAAAATTAATGGATTTTTTACTCTTCAACTATCTTCAGACCCATGTCTTTAAGTACTTTCTTGGAAAGACGAAGAATGACTACACAGCCATCATCTGAGGTCCATTCGCTTCTTACAACCTGCGCACCCTTAATGACATCGTTAATGTTTGTTGCAAGTACTGAATCGGTTTCAATCGCCTTTTCAACCGTTATTCCACCTTCCAAGTTAACACCTTTAATAACGGAAAGCATATTGTACTGAGCATTTACAATTGCCGAATTTCTTGAAGTAGCCATCTTCTGTGTCTTATTTTCAAGACCCTGGTCGGCTGCACCTATCCCACGGGCAAATACAAAATGCTTAGTAATTCCCTGCTCAACCCATTCCCTATCAATTTCACCATCTTTAGAAACGGTTCCTTTATCTGCTTTTGAACCGCATCCAACAAAGACAGCAAGTAGTAAGCAACAAGTAGCAAATAGCAAACAACTTTTGTTCCCCATATATCCTCCAATGAAGGCATAGTGTCAATAGGTATCCGACACTTGCCTAATTTATTATTAAGTCCGTAGACCATCCTCCAATCCGTGCCTT
>JAFGLF010000049.1 GCA_016928195.1 Elusimicrobiota bacterium | reverse complement strand
ATACCCTGCAAAAACCAATAATATAAACCAATGAGATAGTTTTCTTTTAAACTCTGAACCCATGTTTAAACCAATTAAAAAATTAGAAAGATTAATGTTTCTTTAAATATTGTATAAAATCTGTAAACTTTCAAATCTTTTAATCTTCATAATCTTTTCAATTTCCAAGAATTATCTTATAGTCTTCCCTGTGAATCCTTGCATTGCTTTCTATAATAATTTTTCTGCTTATACTTTTCTCAATCTTTTTTACATATTCTTCATCAAATACTTCTGCTATATCGGGATGGATTACAAGCCGGACCGGCTGTTCTCCGCCGCGGGTAACAAGTTTTAATATTTCCTTTTTTATCTTTATGGCCATCGTTTCTCTGGATAAAACATTTCCGCTACCGGCACAATATGGGCAGGTTTCCGACAGAAAATTAACCATACTTTCAGTTTTTCTCTCCCTTGTCATTTCAATGAGCCCAAGTTTTGTAACCGGCAATATTTCGGTCTTTGCTTTATCTTTTTTCATTAAACCAAGTAATAGTCTGAATATCTTTTTTCGATCGGAAGAGCGCTTCATATCAATCAAATCTATAACAATTATTCCCCCTATGTTTCTTAAACGTAATTGGGATGCTATTTCATATATAGCCTCAATGTTTGTTTTAAAAATTATTTCATCGTGAGAACCACCCTTTGTAAACCTCCCGCTATTAACATCAATAGCGCAAAGCGTTTCGGCTTCTTGAATTATAATATATCCTCCGGATGGAAGTTTTATCTTTTGCTTTTGAATATTCTTAATCTGCTGTTCCACATTATTCATTCCGCTTTTATCTGCAACAGCCGAATTCATTTCAAAAATAGGTGTTTTTCCTTTATAAAGATGAATTTTACTTTTAAATTTTGGAGAAACCATTTCTACAAAATCAAGTGTGTCTTCATACTCACTTTTAGAATCAATGAAAAATGCACTAATATCTTCATTAAGATAATCTCTTACTGTCTTAAAAACCAATCCTAAATCCCTGTGAATCAGCGAGATATTGGAATCAGTATTAAATTTTCTCCTTATAATTTCCCATAAACGTATAAGGTATTTTATTTCACGTTTAAAAACATCCTTTTCCTTCCCTGCGCCTTCACTTCTAACTATAAACCCGCCGGTTGGCGGTTTAATTTCTTCAATTATCGATTTAAGACGGGTTCTTTCTTTCTCAACATTAATATTTTTTGAAATACCTATATGAAAAGAACTAGGTATATAAACAAGATAATGCCCGGGAAGAGAAATCTGCTGGGTAACTTTTGAACCCTTTGTCCCCAACGGTCCTTTTGTAACCTGAACAAGTACCGGCTTTGTTTTACATAACTGTGATTTATCAACGGTTAACTCTGAAAACGGAAGATATCCGTTCCTTGAAATCCCTATATCTACAAAAGCCGCCTGCATACCTTCCAAAACCGATACAACTCTACCCTTGTAAACATTACCAACTATATTTTTCTCACCAAGACGTTCTATAAAAAGGTCTGCGAGACGCCCATCCTCTACTATTGCAACTCTTACTTCATCTTCAGTACAATTTGCTAAAATTTCTTTCATACACTACTTTAGAAGCGGATTTACGCTGAACACAACGCTTAAAAACGCTGATAAAAAATTCCGCGGGAATCTGCGTTACTATCTGCATTTATCTGCTTCTACTCCTTTTATACTTTTCTTAACTCTCCCCCTTCTGCTTCATAAAAAAATTCATCCCTATTTATTTCTAATAATAATCGTTCGTCATTATTTAAATTAAAAATTTTTTGAATTATCATATCGGGTTTAGCTGTTTTTTTAGGTCCAAACCTTAATAACATTTCAAGCCCATCCTCGGCAGTTTTTAAGTCCATTACAAGCGGCCTAATATCTATTTCTCTTTTACTTTTATCAGTTAAACGTTCTACTATAAATTTTTCCGTATTAAAAAAATCCTGTATCTTTTTTAAAACAAGCGTTTTATCCCTTATTGGAAATTTTATGGAATATTTAAATACATTTACTATGGATTCAATAGACTGCGACATAACAGGAACAGACTTAACAGACAATATTTCAAAAGAAGACGGCATACTTTTTAAAAAAGCTTCTCTTGTTTCTTCAGGAACAACTCTTCGCATCATCTCCATATCGAAAATCTCGCAACTGGACGTATATCCAACTGCAAGCGGGGGGCCAAACGCAATTCTCGGCTGCGGGCTAAACCCCTCAGAAAAACAAACCGGCAATCCTGCACGGCGAATACCCTTTCTAAGTGTAGATACAACCTCAAGATGCGAAAGGAATCTTATTGCATGCTTTTTGGCATATTTTACCCTTACTTTACTTATTGTCCTCATATCCAAATTAAGTACGGAGGGGGTGAGGCGAGAAATAAAATGAATCTTTATATACTTCTTGCCCGACTGGCAATGCTCGATTTGAGATATTCAAAATTTAGAGGTTTTAAGATACAGTCAACAGCTCCTTCACGAAAAGCAACGACAACATTTTCTGCATCCTTGAATGCTGTGATCATCATAACCGGTAATTCCTTATCAAGTTTGTGGATTTTTTTCAACAACTCAATTCCATTCATATCAGGCAACCTTATATCTAAAAGTACAATTGAAAATGTTTCTTTTAAAATTGTTTTAATTACCGGTTCTCCTTTTTCAAGCAAAACAACCGAATATCCCTCTGATTCTAAAAAAACCTTTAATAGTTCCCTTGTTTCAGGATCATCATCGACAACAAGAATTTTCACCCAGCTCCTCCCGTACTGCCTAATTCTTTGCTTCTGTTGATATAGCAAGCCGTTTAACCCCTAACGTTTTTGCCATATCCAAAATTTCCACAACTTCTCCATGATATGAACTTTGATCCGCTTTTATTATAACAAGAACATTCGGATCGTTAAGTACCCTATTTTTAATAGCATTTTTCAAACGGTCTTTTTTCATCTCTGTTTCATCGAAGTATAGTTTACCATCACGCGTGACCGTTATTATAAGTCCCGCATCCGAAACATCACTTATTGTCTGTGTCTTTGGAAGCTTTATTGGAATACCCGCCTGCATTATTAACGGGGTTGTAACCATAAAAATTATCAATAAAACAAGCACTACATCTGTAAATGGTACGATGTTTATCTCAGCTAATATACCTTTTGATTTTTTCGAACTAAACGCCATTTGCTACACCTATACACAAATTACCACAAATTAAGGACCAAATTACCGCTAATCATTTGCGGTCATTTGCGTTTCTCACTTATATATGAGTGGATTTAAGATTTCAAGTGCATGATTTTCTGCTTCTGTAGCAATCCTTGAAATTTTCTTTAAAAAATAGTTATAAATGATTACCGAGGGTATTGCTACTAAAAGTCCTGCTGCAGTTGCTATAAGTGCCTCAGCAATTCCCGCAGAAACAATTGACGGATTTCCGACACCATATTTTCCCAAATCATGGAATGCCCTCATTATTCCTATAACAGTTCCCAGAAGTCCGATAAACGGAGCAGTTGCACCTATTGTTCCTAATGCAGGTAAATATTTTTCCAGAAATAGAACTTCCTGCGATATTCTTATAGAAACTGCTTCCTTTACAGCAGGTCCGGATTTGCTTTTAAGACTTTCCGAAACAACACTTCCCAAAACAGTTTTATTCTTTTCTGCGATATTCTTTACTAATTTAAAATCTGCGGATATTACTGCAGATTTTATCTTTTCTATTTCTTCCGGTGACATAAATTTCATTTTCCAAAAAATAATAAACTTCTGAATTGCCACCGTAACAGAAATCAGCGAGCATATCAACAAAACAATAATTGTATAACCACCCTTACTTACAAGCTGAAAAAAATCGAGAGATTCAAACATTATATAAACCTCACTAACATAGAAAAATTATACGGATTAGGTAGCCGATTTTAGAAAATCGGCTACCTATCCATTATTTATATGCTCTATGTCAAATCTTCTGCACCGATTGTTTTCTTTTTTCCTTCTGCTTTTACTTTTTCGATAGATGCTTTAACAATGCCGTCCACCTTTGCAGATAGCGCTTCAACATAATCCTTACCCGTTCTTAATCCTGCTTCTTTACCCATCTTCTTTAATTTTGATACAACAACTAGAACGTCAGACACTTTTATCACCCCCTCTTTAAAAACAACTGAAAGATCGAAAAAATTAAAAGATCATAAAGATTTTAAATCTTTCCAATTTTTCTAATCTTTTTAATCCTTTCAATTGATGTTATTAAAACTCCTTCTTTGAAAAAAGAACCGAACATAATGTAATACATACAGCAGAATAAATAAGCGTGTATGCAATAGGAATAACCAGCGAAATCTCACCGGTGCCTATTCGATCCCTAAAATTTAAATACTGGAAATTGGGAATAATATAGAAAAAGAATTTTATAATTGCTTTTAAAAATATATTAGTTATTTTAGAAGATAAAAATTTCAATTCGGTCCCAAAATGTCCCAATATCCAAAAGAAAATTGTAAAAACAATTGATGCCACTGCTGAAGTGGAAAAAAGGGAGAAAAAAAGCGCAACAGTCGAAATCAAAATGATTTTTAATATTATTCCGGAAATTGAAACAAAATAATATATTTCCGTTTCCCATCCAATCATAATTAAAAACACCAGGTGCAGAGAAACCATAATAAAAAGCCCTATAATAACCGTCAAAATCATACCGAGGTATCGTCCTAAAATATACTCAATACGCTTCAAAGGGCGGGACAACAAAAGATATATTGTTTTTGATTCAATTTCTTCAAGAATCAGCGAAACTGCAACAAATATAGCAACAAGAAGTCCGAATATTTCAATAGCTCCTAGCCCCAAATCCAAAAGAAGCCTAACCTGTTCTTCCCCGGCAAGAACTCCAAAAAGTATATCTGCCCCGATAATGGCAAACGAAAATAATACCAGAACATAAAAAACTTTATGCCTTATATTTTCTTTAACCGTATATTTAATTATAGGCAATATGTTTTTCATTTTGACTCTATTTTATCTATTTCAGAGATAAAAATATTCTCAAGTGAACCGCTCTGAATCTCATCCGTTCTAACAATTTTCAGAAGTTTCCCTTTGTAAATTATAACAACTCGATTACAAACCTTTTCTGCTTCCGAGATTATATGTGATGAAAAAAACACTGTTTTACCGGATGCTTTCAACTGTAAAATAACATCGCGCATATCTTTAAGACCTATCGGATCAAGACCGGTAAACGGCTCATCAAGTATCAGCAAATCAGGCTCATGGAGTAATGCTTGTGCCACACCTACACGCTGAAGCATTCCTTTAGAAAACTCTCCAAGACGGGTATTGTCTTCAGTTTTAAGTTTTACGGTCTCAAGAACTTTCTCAATTCTGTTATCTAAACTATCTTTAGGGATATGTGAAATCGATCCATAAAGTCTCAAAATTTCTTTTGCTGTGAGGTATTTGTAGAGATATGGGATTTCCGGGAGATAGCCAATTTTTGCAGAAATGCTGAGCGACGGCACTTTCTCTCCAAAAATAAAACAGTCTCCTGCGGTAGGGAAAAGAAGTCCTAAAAGAAGTTTTATTGTCGTTGTCTTGCCGCTGCCGTTGGGCCCTAGAAATCCGAAGATTTCGCCTTCTGCAACATCGAAGCTTAACCCATCAACTGCAAGAAATTTTTTTGCCTTCGAAAGCCGCTTCTTTCTATAAATCTTAGTGAGATTTTTTATCTCGATTGCATTCACCCAGCTCCTCCGTCAATACCACTAAAAAAATCAATACCCAGTTCCTTTAATGAGGGGCTGGGTTCATTTCTTAATTTCTTTTTCTATCGCTGCAAGTGCAACCATTATATCAGCTTCACAGCAATAACCAAGATGCCCTATTCTGAACAGCTTCCCTTTCAATTCTTCCTGGCCCCCGGCTAAAACAACTCTATATTTTTCATTAACATTCTTTCTTAAATCATCGGCATTAATATTTTCCGGAGGATACACCGCTGTAACGGCGCAGGATGCAACATCATCCGAAGTAAGAAGTTTTAATCCCAGTTTTTTCAGTCCGTCGCGGGTTAAATCCCGCTGTTTTTTATGCCGTTCAAAAACATTATCCAGTCCTTCTTCTTCAAGCATTCGCAATGATTCCTCAAGCCCGTAATAGAGCGATACCGGCGGTGTAACCGGATTCTGCCCTTTAACCGCAAAGGTTTTCATTAGTTTGAAATCCCAGTAAAACTTCGGCATTTTAGATTTTTCATAGTATCCCCATGCCTTCTGAGAAAAAGAAACAAATGAGAGCCCAGGCGGGAGCATAAATGCCTTTTGAGAAGCTGCAACAACAACATCCAGACCCCACTCGTCAGTCCGTAAATCAGCGGTAAGAAGTCCAGAAACGGCATCCACAACAACCAAAGCATCATGCTTTTTAATAACTTCTGCCAGCGCCTTTACATCATTTAAAACACCGGTTGATGTTTCATTTTGCTGGAAAAAAACCGCTTTATATTTCTTCTCTTTTAATTTATTCTCAACCTTTCCGACATCTGCCGCTTTACCTCTTTCAAATTTTAGTTCATCAACGTTAGCACGGAATGCCTTTAATATCTTGACAAATCTTGAGCCAAATGCACCTATATTCAAAACAAGCACATCATCACCTTCCGAAAGCAGGTTTGTTACAGCTGCTTCCATTCCACCAGTCCCGGATGACGGAATTATAAACAAATCATTGTTTGTCTTAAAACATTTCTTCACGCCCGCAGTAACTTTTAACAAGAGCTTTGAGAACTCCGGTCCCCTATGATTTATCATCTCTCTAACCATCTCACGTAAAACCTGTTCCGGAACCATTGTTGGTCCAGGAATCATCAAATACTGCTTCTTAAGCATTCTACCGTCCTCCTCTGAATTCAATTTAAAGATTATGAAGATTACAAATACTGAACAATTGAAATCTTTCAAATTTTTGAATCTTTAAATTTTTTAATTGCTTTCTACCTCATCGACAGTGTTTTTTCTATAACTTCATCCATATTTTTTACAGGATAAAATTTGATTTTGTCTTTAATCTCTTTCGGGATTTCTTCCATATCTTTTGTATTTTCATATGGGAAAATTACCCATTTCATACCATTTCTGTGTGCTGCAAGAACCTTTTCTTTGAATCCTCCTATGGACAAAACCCGTCCGCGTAATGTTATCTCACCAGTCATTGCTATATCCTTTTTAACAGGTTTATTTGTCAATGCAGAAAGCAATGCGGTAGCCATTGTTATTCCGGCAGACGGACCATCTTTTGGAATAGCACCCTCCGGTACATGTATGTGTATATCCCTGGTTTTTAAAAAATCCTCTTTTAAATGAAATTTCTTTGCGGTTGCCCTTATATAAGAAAGTGCTGCTTGTGCGGATTCCTTCATTACGTCTCCGAGTTTCCCGGTTAACGTAAGAACACCTTTACCTTTCATAATAGAAACTTCTATTGACATAGTATCTCCGCCGGCCTCAGTCCATGCAAGACCTGTTGCAATACCAATCTGATTTTCCGACTTCTTATCAGTATGATATTTCGGGATACCGAGATATTTTTGTACATTCTTTTCAGTAATTTCCAGAACTTCCTTCTTATTTTTCAAAACGACTTCCTTTACGACTTTTCTTATAACGTTTGCGATTTCTCTTTCAAGATTTCTTACGCCCGCTTCAAGGGTGTATTCTTTTATTATATGATTTATAGCGCTGTCGGCAATTTTAATCTGCTTTTCCGTAACACCATGTTCTTTCAGTTGTTTCGGGACAATGAATTTCTGGGCTATATGAACCTTTTCTTCCTTGGTGTAACCGGCAAACCTCAGTATCTCCATCCTATCGATGAGTGCAGGAGGGATAGAATACAGTGTATTTGCGGTTGTTATAAACATAACATCCGACAGGTCAAAATCTGTTTCAAGATAATGGTCCGAGAATGTGGAGTTTTGTTCCGGATCCAAAACTTCCAAAAGTGCGGCAGCAGGATCTCCACGGAAATCCATACCCATCTTGTCAATCTCATCCATCAAAAAAACAGGATTTTTCGATTTTGCTTTTCTTAATGACTGCAGTATTCTGCCGGGTAAAGCGCCTATATATGTTCTTCGATGTCCTCTTATTTCCGCTTCATCTCTAACACCGCCTAAAGACAATCTGACAAATTTTCTGCCCAAAGTACGGGCGATGGATTTGCCTATGCTGGTCTTACCTGTACCAGGAGCTCCTACAAAACACAAAATCGGACCTTTCAGCTTTTTTGTCATCTTACAAACAGCGAGATATTCAACAACACGTTCTTTGATCTTCTCAAGACCGTAATGATCTTCATCTAAAATTTTTTCAGCATGTTTTAAATCAAGATTATCATTTGTTTTTATCGCCCATGGTAATGCGATCAGCCAATCAATATATGTTCTTATGACCGTTGCTTCCGGAGAAAACGGCATCATTTTTTCCAAGCGGGAAAGTTCCTTAAGTGCGATCGATTCTGCTTCCTTTGTCATTTTAGCTTCTTTTATCTTCCCGCGAAGGCTGTCTAGTTCCTTTGCATAATCGTCTTTCTGCCTCAATTCTTTCTGAATAGCCTTCATCTGCTCAGTAAGATAGTATTCTTTCTGAGATTTTTCAATCTGGCTGCGTACTCTTGTTTGTATCTTTTTTTCAATATTCAGAATTTCCAGTTCACTATTTAATATTTCAATAATTTTTCCAAGCCGATGCTCAGGATTGGCTGTTTCAAGTATTGTCTGTTTTTGCGAATTTTTCACAGTCAGATGAGCCGCAATCATATCGGCAAGCCGTCCGGGTTCATCAATAGAATTCAATGCGGTAATAGTTTCATAGGGAAGCCGGGGATTTAATCCTATATACTGTTCGAAAAGAGTTATTGTTTGTCTCATCAGTGCTTCCACATTAGGTGTTTTTTCAACGACTATTTCATGTTTTTTAATGTCAACTTCCACATAACCCTTTTGGGTAATACGAAAATTACTGCATTTGGCACGTACTAAACCCTCAATTAGAATCTTAGCACTTCCGTCGGGCATCTTTAAAAGCTGTAAAACTTCTGCAACGGTACCAATATCATATATATCACTTTGCTGAGGATCCTCTGTTTGAATTTTTTTCTGTGTTGCGAGAAATATGAGACGGTTACCCGCCATTGCTTCATTCAGTGCCTTCTGTGACTTTTCCCTGCCTACAACCAACGGTAAAACCATATACGGAAAAATTACAACATCCCTTATAGGCAAAAGCGGCAACATCTTCGGAATAGAATCATTTTTATGATTTTGTGTCATTATAATACCTCTTTTCTATTTTATTTTCTTTGTTCAATTACACTATCTACTATACCATAATTTTTTGCTTCTTCTGCAGTCATAAAGAAATCCCTATCGGTATCCTTTTCTATCTTCTCAAGTGATTGTCCCGTATGTTTAGAAAGAATCTGGTTTAACCGTTCTTTTACTCTTAAAATTTCTTTAGCCTGAATTCCTATATCGGTTGCCTGCCCCTGAACACCGCCAAGAGGCTGATGAATCAGTATCCTGGAATTTGGCAATGCAAACCTCTGTCCTTTAGCACCAGCGGCAAGAAGAATAGCCCCCATGGAGGCTGCCTGTCCTATACAAATAGTTGAAACCGGGGGTTTAATAAACTGTATTGTATCATAGATCGCCAATCCTGCAGTGACCAATCCCCCGGGATTATTCATATAAAGAGAAATCTGTTTTTCTGCATTTTCGGACTCAAGGAACAAAAGCTGAGCAATAATTATATTTGCAAAATCATCATCTATAGGAGACCCTATAAATATTATCCTGTCTTTTAAAAGCCGTGAATAAATATCATACGCCCTTTCTCCGCGGGGTGACTGCTCAACAACCATTGGTATAAGGTTTGCTTTCATCGGATTAATCCTCCATTATGCCTTAACTTCCTTAATTTTAGCATTTTCTAACAAAAAATCAAAAAGTTTTTTTTCTTTCATCTGGAGCATAATATATTCACGATGTTTATCGTAATTTGCCGCAACCTTTTTATCGCCTCCGGAAAACTCTTCGATTTTCCTATTTACATCCTCCATGCTTACAGATATATCTTCATCCTTGGCAATTCTTGATAATAAATACGAAATCCGTACCGTCTTTTCTGCATCTGTTTTATATTTATCCTTCATTGCCGGAATAGACTTTTTAAACTCCTCTTCCTGATAAGTACGGTTGGATATAAAATACTGTTTGGTTTTCTCGATTAAACGATTGGTTTCTTCCTCAACCAGCGTCTCAGGAACAGCAAAATCATTTGATTTAAGAAGATTTTCAATTATCTGATTTTCCATATCCTGCCTGGATTTCTCATCCTCTGTTTTAACCAATTCATCTTTTACTTTTTCCCTAAGTTCTGCAACATCTTTATGTCCTAAATCTTTTGCAAAATCATCATCCGCTTTAGGCAATACTTTGTTTTTTATAGCTTTTACTTTTATATCAAACTTTGCAGGTTTCCCGGAAATTTTTGTTTCAACCGTTCTATTTTCGCCTACTCTCATCCCGACAAGCCCTGCAGCAAAACCTTCAGGGAGTGATTTATGCGATAAATCTATTGTTTGATTTTCTATCAGTTTCCCCATTTTTTTACCATCAACGGTTCCTTCATAATCTGCTATAAGAAAATGATGCGGTTCAACCGTTACATCACCGGCATCAGTAAGATTTGCCTGTCTATCCTGAAGATTTTCTATTACAGCATTTATCTCTTTATCACTAATCTTCTTTATCTTTTTTGTAATTTTTACTTTTTTGAAGTTCTTGGGCGTAAATTTTGGGAAATTCTCAATTTTCAATTTAAACGAAAATGGTTCTTCAGCAACATATTCATTAGGTTCAACAACCGGAGTTACAACAGGCTGGAGATTCTTTTCTTTAATAGCCTTTTCCACGGCAGATTGCATCAAATTTTGCTTTGCTTTTTCAAGAGCAGTTCTTGCAAACTCCCTTTTAACAAAATCCATAGGGGCATGACCTTTTCTAAAACCATCAATTGTAGCATTTTTCTGAATATCAGAAAAAACTACATCTATTTCTTTTTTTACATCTTCAGCCGGAATCTCAATATTAATTTCAACCAAACAACCTTTTTCTGCTAAAACATCAACTTTCATATTTTTCACCTAAGTCCTAATTAAAATTTATTTCTGCCCTTTGTACCTGCCCGCAGTGCTGCAGTTTTGCAGGCAGACATATGCACACCATACAAAAATTTTATCTGCCGGAGGAGGGAGTTGAACCCACAAGCCTTTCGGCATACGGTCCTAAGCCGTACGTGTCTGCCAATTTCACCACTCCGGCATCACTGAGCAATCCTGCCAGTGGAGTTTATCCCGCATCTTCTTGGTGCGGGACCACCGCGGCATTACCAGACAGTTCTGCCAGTCCTGGGCTGTACAGGAATTTCACCCCGCACCTTTAGATGTGCACCCAGCAGGAATCGAACCTGCAACCTGACGATTAAGAGTCGCCTGCTCTACCAGTTGAGCTATGGATGCAAAAAAGGTGCGGGGTAAACCTGTATAGCGACTTAAGAGTTCCGCCTGAGGCGGACTCTAACAATTGAGCTAACAGCCCGATTTATCGTTTAATTTTATTAAATTTTTCTCTATTTGTCAACCCCACCTTTGAGTGCAAAGACCGGGTCAATAACCTATGCGCAATCCACGCTTGCCCCAAAGCGATTCCACCGTCATTTGTAGGAACATTTTTATTTACAAAAACATTAAAATCGTTATTTTTAAGCAATTTAACCGCTTTTTTCAACAAAATCATATTTTGGAAAACACCGCCACTTAATGCAACCCTGCTAATTCCAGTCTCTTTTCTTATTCTTTTGCATATTTCATTAATAATCTCAGCAAGTGTATTATGAAATTTCTCCGAAATTGCAGCTTTTGCCCTTTTTTTCTTCAAATCATCAATAATTCCCATTATTATTCTTCTTACATCAATCTTATCCCCAATAACTTCATATTCATATCTACTATCTGTCCCGCCTTGGTTATGAATGGCAATCTGCTCTAATTCTATTGCAGCTTGGGCTTCATAGGAGGTCTTTTGTCTTAAATTTATTATAGAAGCAACTGCATCAAAAAGTCTGCCAACCGAAGAAGTTAGGGGACAATTGATATTCTTATCCATCATATTCTTAATAACTGAATATCTGTCCCGGCAATTATACTTTAAATAAGTTTTAATGTATTTAATCGTATCTTCTTTCAAAACATCGTATAAATAACTAAACCCAATCCGCCATATTTCACTTGTTGCGGCGTCACCGCCGGGTAATTTAACATATTTTAGATGATATTTTCTCTGAAAAGTTTCGCTGCCCTCGGTAACTAAAAACTCACCACCCCAGATATTTCCGTCACTCCCATATCCTGTTCCGTCAAATACTACTCCTATTATTTTTTCTTTAATATTGTTTTCCGCACAAACTGATGCAATATGCGCATGGTGATGCTGGACACCAATTCTATGAACTCTGCCGCCTCGATATTTATCTGGGCGAGCCTCGCCCCTTTGGGGCGGAAACTCTAAACCCTGAACTTCAGAAGCATATTGTGTAGAAAAATAATCAGGATGCATATCGTGAACAATAATCTTTGGATCAACTTTTAAAATCCCTTTAAACCTATCAACTGTTTCCTTATAAAACTTATATGAATTAAAATCCTTTAAATCGCCTATATACTGTGAAATATATGCTTCGTTCCTGCGGGTTAAACAAAAAGTATTTTTTAATTCAGCCCCGGTAGCCAAAATAGACGGAGGATGACAGATGATAGATGGCTTGCCTCGCCTCCGACGACTCGGAGCGGGTAGATTGAATTGAATGGGATTAGGTGTATAGCCGCGGCTCCTTCTCACAATTACTAAATTATTTTCGCTATCCATACGAACAATGGAATCATCGCACCTGTTGTAAATAACTCTATTATGGATTAAAAAATAATCACAAATTTTAGAAAGCTCTTTTACCGCTTTTTTATTATCCTTACAAATCGGCTCGTCCTGTTTGTTTCCTGAAGTCATTATTAAGGCAGGGAGTAGGGAGTAGGGAGTAGGGAGTAGATGAAACAATAAATAATGTAAAGGAGTATACGGTAGCATAACTCCAAGATAGTTATTATCCGGAGCAACATGTTCAGAAAGTGAGAGAGTGAAAGAGTGAGAGAGTGAGGGTTTTTTTCTTAGTAAAACAATGGGGCTTTCTGGGGATCCCAGAATTTTTTCTTCAGATTTACTCACACAACAGAATTTTTTAACTGTTTTTATATCAGGCATCATTACTGCAAACGGCTTATCAGGACGTTTCTTTAGTAACCGCAGTTTTTTTATTACTTTGTCATTTGTTGCATCACAGGCAATATGAAAACCTCCGATACCTTTTATTGCAACAATTTTCCCTGCTTTTAAAAGTTCAACCGTCTTCTCAACTGCTTTCTTACCATCACCTAAATTCTTGATTCTCGTCCCGACTTTATCGGGATGATTCTTGATTAATTGTACATCCGGTCCGCAATCCCAACAGGCATCCGGCTGTGCGTGAAACCTCCTATCCGCTGGCTTTTCATATTCAGTCCTGCACCTATTGCACATTTTAAATTCCAGCATCGTTGTATTTTTCCTATCATAAGGCACATCTCTTATAATGGAAAATCTCGGACCGCAATTGGTACAGTTTATAAAAGGATATAGGTATCTTCGATTATTTTCATCAAAAAGTTCTCTATAACAGTCATCGCATATTGAAATATCAGGCGAGATATGTAAAAGCGATTCCTTATCAAAAACACTTTTCCTAATTATAAATTTTTTATCATATTGGCAGGGAATTTTTTTAGATGTAATCTTTGTAATTTTTGATTGCTTGGGAGGCCGAGCTTTTAATTCGTTCAGGAAATCTTTCACAGCTTTATCACTGCCCTCAATTTCAACCACAACACCGTTTGTCGTATTAAAAACGAACCCTGTAAGATCTCTAATTTTGGCATAGTGATAAACGGTAGGCCTAAAACCAACCCCCTGTACCCTGCCTGAAATATTTATTTCATATCTTTTCATATACTAAACGCAGATTACACAGATAAACCATCAATTTATATTTGAATCGAGGTGGGTTTTCTGCTATTCGCCTTCTATGGATGCTACATAAATGTTATTGCCGGAGATTATTTCAATATCCGTACCGTCACAGGAAGGACAATTCATTTTCATGTCTTTTGATGAAAATTCTTTCGAACATTTTTTACATTTTACTTTCACTCTTTCCACGATAATCTCAAATTCACATCCGGCAGCAATCGACCCTGGTATAATATGATCGATAAAAGAATGCTTCAAAAAATCAGTCTCTATTCCTGCAGCTTCGCCCAATTTTATAGAAATCTTTGTAACTTTTTTAAGATTATTCTCCTTTGATTTCTGTAAAACAATATCAAAAAGATCTCTGGCAATTCCTAATTCATGCATAAAATTGTATCCTTTGGATTTGAAACTTTTTTCAGATAATCGATATTATAGTGTAGCCCGCGGGACTCTTTACGGCAAACCGCCGATCTTATTATAAGTTCCGACACAGTTGCAATATTTCTTAATTCAATCAAATCCTGAGTAATAATAAAATCCCAATAATACTGGTTTATTTCTCTTTTGAGATTTTCAATCCTCACAAATGCCCTTTTTAAACGCTTATTCGAACGAACAATTCCTACATAATTCCACATCAGCCGGCGTATTTCATCCCAGTTATGAGAAATAACTATTGCTTCATCTGAACGGGTGGCACGACCGGATTTCCATGATTCAATTTTCGGAAATTTACATTTAGATATGTCTTTATGTTCTCCAAAAATCTTCTTTGATGCCTGATGTGAAAAAACAAGTGCTTCCAGAAGAGAATTAGAAGCGAGCCTATTGGCACCGTGAAGCCCGGTACAGGCAACTTCTCCTATTGCATAAAGCCCGCAAATATTTGTCCTTCCGAAAATATCCGTTACTACTCCTCCGCACATATAATGGGCTGCAGGCACAACCGGTATAGGTTTTTTTGTGATGTCAATACCGTAAGAAAAACATTTTTTATAAATTGTCGGGAATCTCCTTTTAATAAAACCTGCCGGCTTGAACGAAATATCAATATAAACACAGTCATCACCGGATTTTTTTAACTCAGAGTCTATTGCTCTTGCAACAATATCACGCGGTGCAAGTTCTTTTTTAGCATGATATCTTTTCATAAACCTGATGCCTTTTGAGTCGATTAAAACCGCACCCTCCCCGCGAAGCGCCTCGGATATCAAAAAAGATTTCGCCTCGGGATGATAAAGACACGTAGGGTGAAACTGCATAAACTCCAAATTAGCCACCTTACAGCCTATACGATACGCCATTGCTAGACCATCACCAGTTGCAACATCCGGATTTGACGTATAAAGATAAACTTTTCCCGCACCTCCGGTTGCAAGAACCGTTATTTTTGATAGGAAAGTTTCAACTGAATTCTTGCTTCTATTTAAAACATAAGCGCCCCAGCATTTATTACCTTTTTTAATTAAATTAACCGCCGTAGAATCTTCAAAAATCCTTATTCGGCCCTGCAAAATCTTCTTTTTTACCTGTTTACTGATTGCAATCTCTATTTCCCTGCCTGTATTATCACCCGAATGCAAAACTCTTCTTTTTGAGTGACCGCCTTCAAGACCGACATCTTTATCAAATTTTACTCCCCAGTTTCCCAATTCTCTGATACCGGCAGAAGCCTGTTTAACAACCATCTCAACAACTTCCTTTTTACATAAACCGTCTCCGGCTGTAAGAGTATCATTAATATGTTCTTTAAAATTATCATCTTTTCTGCAGACACAGGCAATACCCCCCTGTGCTTCAAACGTATTTGAATCAGAAAGACTTCTTTTTGTCACAATATAAACCGTGCCGAGTTTCTCAAGCCGGAGAGCAAGCGAAAGACCCGCTATACCGGAACCGATAATTAAAAAATCCGATTTGTACATAATAAAGTCAATTATAAAGATTATAAAAATTGGAAAATTAAAATCTTCTTAATCTTTATAATCTTTCAATCTTCGAATTGTCCTTTTAATCTTTCTTCCCAATTTTAAGCATTCTATCTATTACCTCAAATGCTTTCTTTCTTATTTTTTCAGGAATTTCTATCTCCGGCTGTTCATTTGATAGTGCTTCATACAATAATTCGAGATTATTATACTTCATATTCTGACAAAACATCTTTCTAGAGGCAGGAATAAAATTTTTATCCGGATTTTCTTTCTTAAGACGGTGTATTATTGCTGTTTCTGTACCTATAATAAAATTTTTAGAGGGTTCTGCTTTTACATATTTTAATATTCCGCTGGTAGAAGTAACCTTATCGGCAAGTTTTAAAACGTCTTCTGTACATTCAGGATGTGCTACAAATTTAACATTATCTTCCGCTGAAAACTGTTTTTTTAATTCCAAAACCTCTTCAGCTTTTAATAACTCATGCGTCAGGCAGAAGCCGTTCCAAAGAATTATTTTTTTCTTTGTATACTTTGAAACATAATTCCCCAGATTCCTGTCCGGAAGGAAAATAACTTCGTCTGCCGAAACCGAATTGACAATATCAGCCGCATTTGAAGAGGTACAGCATATGTCACATTCTGCTTTAACATCAGCGGATGTATTGATATAGCAGACAACCGCTGCCGAAGGATTTTCACTGCGAAGCTTTTTAATATCCTCAACGGTAACCATATCGGCAAGCGGACAACCGCTTTTTAAATCCGGCAGAATAACAGTTTTTAAAGGCGATAGTATTTTAGCAGTCTCTGCCATAAAATAAACTCCGCAGAAAACAATAATTTTAGCATCGGTATTTGCCGCAGTTCTTGAAAGTTCCAATGAATCTCCGACAAAATCGGCAATATCCTGAATTTCCGGCAATTGATAATTATGTGCCAGAACAACTGCTTTTTTTTCTACTTTTAGATTGTTTATTTCATCAATTATGTTCATAGTATAAAACGCGAATTCTCGCTAATCCAACGCTAATCTTCGCAAATATCTGCATTATTTTCATTCGCGTGTATTCGCGTTTACATAAAAGGAAACGCGAATGACCGTATCCCGACGTCGTGTCGGGACGGCGGCGGGCAGGTTTATTCGCGTATTAATTTGCAGAACTAAAGACTATGAAACTATCTCTTTTATTTTAATATAAATATCCGCTATCTCAGGGTCAAATTTTATGCCTTTCTGTGCTTCAATAGTCTGCTTAATCTGCTCGTCCGGTAAAACAGAAAACTCCATATCTTCAACTGCCTCAACAATAGAAATTATTCTGGCACCTACAGGGATATCATTTCCCTTCAAACCTGCCGGGAAACCGGAACCATCGTACATTAGGTGATGATACCTTATTAATTCTGCCGAGTTTTTCAGAAGATTTATGTTTTTAATCATATTGTACCCATGTATCGGATGAGTCCTATCTGTAGCATGGTCAATAACTGAATATTCCACAGTATTTATAAAACCTACATCATGGAGAACCGCAGCATAATAGATATTTTTATACTGCTGGCCGGTAATACCCATTTCTTTTGCGACCGCCGTTGACAGCTGTGCGACCTTAAACGAATGCCCCCGGAACCGCGGTTCTTTTGATTCAAATGCATGAGTCAATATTTCAAATATGTTTGCAAAAAAGTTTTGCTGGTCGGAAATATGTTTTGCATTCATTATAGCAACAGCTGCAAAATTTGACAAGCTTGCCAAAATTGACTTATCTTCTTCCGTAAAAGGCGAGCCATCGCTTTTGTTAAGTACTTCGGTTATGCCTATAAGTTCATTATTTATAGTTATCGGTACACAAAGTATCGCTTTTGTTACAAAACCTGATTCGGAGTCAACTTTCCCGGTAAAACGCGAATCGGATTTTACATCCTGTATAACCAGCGGTTCTTTATTCTGAGCAACCCACCCGGCAATACCTTCTCCGACAGGAACCTTAATTTTAGTCAGTGCTTTGCCTTTTTCACCGCTGGCAACTTTAAAATAAAGGCTTTTTTTATCTTCATCCAAAAGCATTAGAGAGGATGCCTCTGTACTTGTAAGTTTTTCGGCAACAGCACCTATCTTCTTGAGAATAGAATCAACATCAGACGTAGATGTTATCGTCTTTGCAATCTCAAAAAATTCAGTTAAACTTGAATCATTATTTTCTTTTATTTTTGACATAATAACGTCAGTGTATAGGGTGTAAGGAATAGGGGGTAGTAAAAATCAAATGCTTTTCTACACACTATTGCCTATTGCCTACTGCCTGTCTTTTTAGCCGGCGGCGACAAAAATCTCTTCAAAAGTCGTGACTCCCATTGTAACTTTCATAAGACCGTCATCAATCATCTGGCGCATACCATGTTTTATCGCCATATCTCTTATGGGGCCTACCGCCACCTCTTTTATACAAAATTTCCGCAATTCAGGATCCATCACCAGAAGTTCATGAATACCGGTTCTGCCTTTCATACCTCTACCGCCACACTTCGGACAACCGCCTTTCTTTGGTCTCATAAACGTAGCTTTTGAATAATCTATTTTATGTTCATCAAGGATTTTTAAATAAGATTCGTTGGGACTGGGATCGGGCTCTTTGCAGTTTTTACACAATGTTCCGACTAAACGCTGAGCAAGAATACACTCGGTAGTATTTGCTACAAGGAATGTATGGATCCCCATTTCTGAAAGTCGGGAAATTGCAGACGGTGCATCATTTGTATGAAGCGTAGAGAGCACCAGGTGACCCGTCATAGCTGCTTCCATTGCTATCTGTCCTGTTTCCGCATCGCGGATTTCACCGACCATAATCGTATCCGGGTCCTGTCTGAGAAATGAACGGAGTGCCATAGAGAAATCAAAACATTTATCGCCCATCTTCAAATCAGGATTTACCTGAACCTGAACCACTCCGTCAAGGTTATATTCAACAGGATTTTCAGCGGTAAGAATTTTTTCTTCCGGATCTTTCACCGCAGCAAGTGCAGCAGAAAGAGTATATGACTTTCCGCTGCCTGTAGGACCGCAGACAAGTATAAGTCCATACGGTTTATCAAGTGATGCTAAAAGCTTTTCAACTGTATCCGGCAGGAAACCAAGCTGTTCCAGTTTCGCAGAACCGCCCGAGCGATCAAGGATTCTCATTACCGCACTTTCACCGTTAATGGTCGGAACAATATTGACACGGAATTCTATCGGCCTGCCTTTTGCTTTAACCATGATTCGGCCGTCCTGCGGAATACGCCGTTCAGTAAGATTCATAGAGCCGGTCATAATTTTTATTTTTGCTATAAGCGCCTGTTTATAACTCATAGGAATTTTAAACGTAGCTCGCCTTAAATTGCCGTCAACACGGTAACGAACAGCAAGTTTTTTCTCAAACGGTTCAATATGGATATCAGATGCCTTAACACGAACTGCTTCAAGAATTATTGCATTTATAAGCTTTTCAACCTCGGGAGCGGCGGTATCAACCTGCATTATGTCAGATTCCGGTTCTGCAGCGGCATCTTTATCAACCTGAATATCCCCGCCGTCGTCAAGTCCTGCTATCAGCTCTTCAGTCATTTCTTTTGCATCATCAGCATCAACAGACCCTGTTTGCTCCGGTGCTTCTTCCTCTTCTTCCTGTACCTGCTGTTCTTCGGCATAAATCTTACTTATTGCATTTTTTATATCCTCAGGAAGTGTCAGATACGGCTGGACCTGGAACCCGGTTCTCAGATTTATGTCCTCAATAGCGAACAAATCCCGCGGGTCTGCCATAGCAACAAATAAAACATTTTCTTCTTTTGCAAACGGAACGGCATTATATCTTTTCGTAGTCTGTTTTGGCATAATCTTTGCAATATCCGGATCAATATCCATCACTGATAAATCTATTGCCTTTACTCCCCATTCATTTGATAAAAGCTTCAATATCTTGCCTTTTTCAACAAGTTTCATATCAATGACTACCTGCTGAATAAGTCCGCCGTTCTTTTTTATTTCAGAATCGACTTCCTTTAGCTGTTCTTCGGTCAAGACTTGTTTATCAATGAGTATTTCTTTACAGGATTTCTTCCTACCTGCTGCTTGAACCATAATAATATCAACGATAAAACCAGTGCAGAAGTGCAGAAGTACAAAGTGCAGAAGTAACTACTATTGCACTTTTGCTCTAATGCTCTTATGCTCTGTCTTTCCCGTTGCCTCTTTATTATTAGAAATATCTACTTATTTGCTTCTAATTCTATGAAATTTTCGCCTTTTTGTCAACCCCACCACCTGCTTGTGTGACATTAGACACACTTTTTGTGTGTAAGCAGGTGGTGGGGCACCCCTTAATAGAAATTATACAATCTCTAACTCATCATTGGTTAGAATCATATTTTTCGCAGTAATTCCTGCTTTAATCTCCAAAACAGCATTTGCATCAAATACAGGCATGCAAATCCGCCATGGCTTTATATTATTCATAATCTTTACAACCCTATAAGTAATTCTATCCGTGTAATCCGTTCCGCCAGCTGGCGGATTCATCTGTGCCACCGCCTTAGCGGGGTCACGCTTTTGCGGCATAATCTGCATCTTCAAGAATACCAAATCAACAGAAAACCGCATAAATAAAGTATGAATACAGTTACACTCTTTTATTAAGAACCCCTCATTATCTTCAATCTTATTTCTTCCTAAAAGACCTTTTATCTTCTCGAAATATTCTTTTATAATTATTACATTTTCAACGGCAATATTATTCTTTGTCAGATTATAAAATTTCATTTATTTCTACCAATCACCATCTTCTTCCTCACTGCTTTCCGTCAGCATCTCCCTATACCTTCTGATAAGATCCGCTTCTATAAACTTTCTTATCTTCTTTTTAATTACAACCTGTCTTATTCTTTCACCGTTCTTTAGCTTTCTCGAAGGCCAGGCTACCCAGGGACCATCCTTGCCTTCCATAATCTTACATTCAACCCGGACCGAATTATTGAAATCAACGGCACAAAAAACTTTAAGTGCAGATTTTCCATTATATCTTGTAAATTTTGATATCTTATATGTTATCTTCTTGGATGATTTTTCAGATGCTTTACCGTTTATAACTGCATTTTTTATCTCTTCTTTTGCCTGTTCGGTAAGCGGTTCAAACTGAGGGTATTCTTTGCCTTTTTCTGAAACATATGTCGGATATTTCAATATGGTCTTGCCGTCAATCCTATCTATCTGAATTTCTTTAACTTTGATACGTTTATTCAACACAATTGTCGTCATTATTTTCTTAATACCATCTCCATCAACAGGAATTTTTTTAACGTTTGTTACATAAATATTATCAGCGGCAAAAAGGCAGATAGCAGATAGCAGATAGCAGATAGTAATAAGTAAACTCCTACGCATAACATTCTCCTTTTTAAGGGGATTAATCCTCGACTCTGCTTCTCGGATATAGCAATTTAGTTAAATCTTTCCCCATTTTGCTCCCTATTTTCCTCCCTAACTTCTCCGAATACTTTGTCACATCATCCGGGTCTTCAAGTATCTCCTGTAATGCCTTAAGCATTATCTGTGTTGCCGCTGTGCTGAAATCAAACCTCAGGGAACGGATATTGCCGCTTATGGGCAAATCAAAGGTTACATTGTTTTTTCTAAAAAATTCCGTTATCAGCTCGGACTTAATTCCGTACAATTTTTTCTGCGAGACTTCCAGATCCAATTTATCTATACTTATGATATTGCTTACAGTAAGCCAGTCATCAGAACAATGTATATTGGATTTGACATCAACCTCACCGCCGTTAATTTTTATATCATTTTCCGCACCTAGTAATGAATTGAAATAAGGAGTATAAATATTCTTAAGCTTGAATTTTCCTTCAAAATTCAGCTTTTTAAAAGACTGAAACTTTAATTCAAGATCCAATGCTCCTTTTCTTTTCGCAGGCAAAACCCCGACTATTTTCATTTCAAGCGGAAGTTTTTTAATTGAGCTTATAGAAGCGCTGATATCACCAAGGGGAATAAATGCCTTATCATCAAGCAGATTTGTAGTCAATATTCCGTCTTCTACAATAATACTTTCTATATCGATTCCCGACAGGTATTCCGAATTAGCCGGCACAGTCACTATATCCTTAACTTTACTTAAACAAGCTATATTTATCTTTGGTTTGGTAAAAAGAATTTCTTTTATTGAAAAGGTTCCTTTCAAAACCTTAACTATATTTGCCTTTATTCTTATTTCATTCACATTAAGCATTACATCTTTTACTCCTGCCCCCGTATCCTGTAAATAAAAACCCTTCAATCTCAAGGTAAGACTAAGAACCGATATATGAGCATCTTTGACGGATACTTCTTTCTTTAATATTTTAGGCAATTCGTTATTGACAACCTTAAGAATATATTTATTACTTAATTTCTGAATCGCAAAAACAATCAAAACCAAAAACAAAACAACACTTAAAAGAAAGGTACTCAGTATTACAAAAACAGTTTTATTTTTATTCATATTTTAATCAGTTCTGTCCTTTTTAATTCTGACTTCCCAGCCACTCCCACGCCTTTTCTTCGTCGTCAAAAATTTTAACAACACCGGATCTGTTGCTAACCACTGTTTCAAATAAATGCATTTCATTCGGTATGGTTTTTCTAACTATAGCAAGTTTCATACCTGTAAACGGATCTTCAGTAAAGCGTTGCGCTGTTTCAATGATAGTCGCTATACTCGGAGGTACTTGCAAACGGCGTTGGTCGCAAACAATCTTATTCATGCCGTATTCTTTGCGTATGTTTGAAATTTTTTCTAAAAGTTCATCAATATCTTGCCTAGTGAACTCTCCTAACGGATAGATAATTATGCCGCCTTGTTTCTTGCTAACATTGATATCATATCCCATTTTTACCTCCATATACCATTTTAAAAACAATAGTGAGTATTTATATTTAATTCAAGATTTCCACAATGATATATCTTTCATCTTCATTCTTAGAAAGAACTTTCAATCCTAATGCAGCAATACTCATTTTAGAAGCAATAATTCTCTCGCAATTCAAGAGAAACGTTATATTTTCCACAAAAGCAGTTCCTTTGTCTATTTCCGACAACTCATAAACATAATCACCATAATTTTCCAGTGCCGCAGCATTCAATCTTCTGCCTTCTTGAATATCTTCTTTAATTATAAGTTTTCCACAATAATCATTGGGAACAGCAATTAAAATAGTTGAGGGGTTATAGTAATTGTAAATACTCCAGATAACGGGTGTAGAAATTACTCCTATAATAACTACTGCAATTATTAATTTCTTTTTCATCTTGCTTTAGGTGGTCAAGCCAAAAATTTTTATTAGGCCGCTATTTTGTGGGTGAGTCTCTTTAAACCATTTATTACAGCCTGTCCTAACCAAAGTAGCGACCAATATACACAAAAGACGAGCGAAAATGCAAACAATCCTCCGGGCCAGCCGGACATTGTGTTAAAAAATGATTTTGTGAACAGAAACCAGCCAATCAATAAAACGCTTGAAATGGCAAATAAACAGACCGGAATAAGTATAACCAAAGCTTTTTTTCGCTTTGTAAACCGTTCTGCAAGCAAAGCCATGGGGAACATTATAACCGCACTGATTGCAAAACTTACGCTTATAGCATACATAACAAACTTGATATAGCTAGATATAACAGGTTCGCCGTCCATAAGACAGACACCGGCTACCGGAAGTGTAATTATAATCCAAGCACCTAATATAAAAAGTGCTGTAAGACAGATTGGAAAAATATGTTTTAGTATTGTTTGCATTAAACTCTCATTATACAATTTATTTGGGACTTCCATTCGAATTAACTGGCTTAATCCCTTTTTTATTTTATCTTGCTAAGGAGTTTTTCTATGTCGGTAAGTTCGGTTGTATTTTGATTGCGGTATTTAACTTCAACTTTATTTTCTTTGAGAGTTTTTTCGGAAACTGTTATTCGGACAGGAATACCGAGCAGGTCGGCATCTTTGAATTTTACACCTGCCCTTTCATTGCGGTCATCCAGAAGAACATCCCCGCCTGACCTGTCCTCCGGCTGGCGGAGCCGGGCATATATTTTATCGCTGACTTCCTTCACTTTACCTTCATAGGCAATAGGGACTATTACGACTCTGTAAGGCGCAAGTGATTCGTTCCAGACAATACCGTTATCATCGTTTGACTGCTCAATAGCGGCAGCAACTATACGCGAAACTCCTATTCCGTAACAACCCATTATAAAATGATTTTTTTTGCCCTTTTCGTCAAGGAATGTCGCGTCCATTGACTTTGAATATTTCGTACCGAGTTTAAAGGTATGTCCGACCTCTATACCTCTGGAAAATTTTAATTCATGCTTTTTACATCTGGGACATTTGTCGCCTCTTTTTACTTTTCTCAGATCGGCGGTTTGAGAAGGCTTGTAATCCCTGCCTATGTTCATATTCTTCAAGTGATAATCCTTTTTATTTGCACCCGAAACTCCGTTGACAATACCTTCAACAGAATAATCCGCCAGGATTTCTACCTTCTGCTCTTCTGCGCTTTTGCTCTTCTGCGCTGGATTTGCCGGTCCTGCAAACCCTACAGGAGCGCCGGTTATTTTTTCCACGGTTTTGGAGTCGGCAAGGATAAGCTCATTGCATTTCAGAAAGTTTTTTAATTTTTCTTCGTTTATTTCGCAGTTACCGCGGACAAGAACCATAACCGGTTTGTTATCTGAAAGATAAATCAGTGTTTTTATAAAATTTTCCGGTTTCTCTTTTAGAAATTCTCCGACTTCCTCCACCGTCTTCATATTCGGCGTATGAATTTCCTCTAATTTTTGTCCTTCTTCTCTCTTCTCTCTCCGCCAGCTGGCGGACTCTTCTCTCTGACATTCAGCCTTTTCCACGTTCGCGCCGTATCCGCAGTCGCAGGAGACAATTTCCTCTTCACCGGTTTCCGCAAGAACCATAAACTCATGCGAAAAAGAACCGCCTATTGCACCGGTCGCAGCTTCGACCACGCTGAACTTAAAACCACATCTCTTGCAGATTTTAGAATATGCGTCATAAACAATCTGATAATATTTTTCGGCATCTTCATCGGTAGCATGGAATGAATACGCATCCTTCATATAAAATTCCTTAGCACGCATTACGCCGAAGCGCGGGCGGATCTCATCCCGGAATTTTGTCTGGAACTGGTACAGCATCAATGGGAGCTGTTTATACGAACGGACGTCGCGCCTTATTATATCAGTAATAATTTCCTCATGTGTAGGGCCCAGACAGAATTCTCTGTCGGCACGGTCTTTAAGGCGGAAAAGCTCTTTACCGTAAACATTCCATCTGCCTGTTTCTTCCCATAACTCTTTGGGCAGGATTGCCGGCATAAGAAGTTCATGTCCTCCGACCGCATCCATCTCCTCTCTGATTATCTGCTCAACCTTTTTCAAGACACGCAAACCGAGAGGGAGCCATTCATAAACACCCGATGAAAGCTTTCTTATAAGACCGGCGCGCAGCATTAATTTATGGGAAATTGTATCTGCATCTGACGGAGTTTCTTTGACTGTAGGAATAAATGCCTGTGAATATCTCATATCGCTCCGCTTTAACGCAAATTGTCGCAAATCTAACGCTAATGTTCGCGAATATATCCGTATTGCTTCATCCATTTGCGTTAATTCGCATTGGTTTTATATTCGCGTATATCTGCGTTTCTTATCTACTTATCGTTTTATTATATCCGGGAGATATTTTTTTACCAGTATATGCATTTCGTCATCGGAAATACCGACTGTTCTTTCTGCTTCGTACTGGGTATCAATCCACTCTTTTATTTTTGTTATCCCGGTATGGTTTTTATCTACATTGGCTTTTAAATGATGCTTTATCCAGTAAATAATCCCGGCAACACCGGACTTATCGGTAATTCCGACAGAAACCGGTTTTCTCAGAATTTTATTGGTATCGAATATGTTGTAAATCTCTTCATCCTTTAACAGGCCGTCGGCATGAATTCCGGCTTTTGTAACATTAAAGTTCTTGCCTACATACGGCTGATTGGGCGGAATCGGATATTTCATTTCTTTTTCAAAATATTCCGCGATTTCGGTTATTACAGTAGTATCCATACCGTCGGCAGAACCGCGGAATGCTATATATTCAATAACCAATGCCTCAGTAGGAGTATTTCCTGTCCTTTCCCCGATACCCAAAAGCGAGCCATTTGCAGCCGAACAGCCATAGAGCCATGCACCTATCGCGTTTGTAAGTGCCCTGTAAAAATCGTTATGTCCGTGCCATTCCAGCCACTCGGAAGGAACATCTGCAAATTTCGTAAGTCCGTACATTATTCCGTTGACCGAACGAGGCATAGAAACACCGGGATATGTTACGCCAAATCCAAGAGTATCGCAGGCCCTAATTTTTATCGGCATTTTTGCCTGTTTTGAAAGTTTCATAAGCTCCTGGGCAAAAGGCACAACGAATCCGTAGAAATCGGCACGTGTAATATCCTCAAAATGGCATCTTGGTATTATTTTTCTATCAAGTGCACTTCTTACAATATCCAGATACATGCCCAATGCCTGTTTTCTTGTTTTTTTAAGTTTTAAAAAAATATGATAGTCAGAAACCGAAGTAAGAATTCCCGTTTCTTTAAGTCCGAGTTCCTTGACCAGTTCAAAATCTTCCTTATGTGCCCTTATCCACCCGGTTATCTCGGGATATCTGTACCCCAAGGCCATGCATTTTTTGACTGCTTCTCTGTCTTTTGCGGAATACAGAAAAAATTCCGACTGTCTTATAATACCCTTGGGACCGGAAAGACGGTGAAGCATTTTATAAATATCAACTATATTTTTTACCGTATAAGGCGGACGTGATTGCTGTCCGTCGCGAAACGTAGTGTCCGTTATCCATATCTTATCTGCCGGACTTGCCGGCATAACCCGCCAGTTAAAAGAAACCTTTGGAACTTCCCCATAGGGAAAAATATCCCTGTAGAGATTGGGTTTCTTCACGTCCCTAAGTACATATTTATACTCATCCCGTTCCAAAGTTTTTGATTTTTTGTTAAATTTTAACATATCTCACTCCATAAAACCTTATTACAGCAATGAAAAGAAGATTACAGAGATAAACGTTTCTGAAGTATCGCTGCTATCGTTGCCTTATATCGCTGTTATCAGTAGTATGATTATACTAACTTTTATTTACTATTACAAGATTATCCTTATGAATAACTTCTTCATATTCCTTGCGATGCAGAATATTTTCTATATCGGAGGATTTATGACCTTTTATTTTTTTTATATCCTCCGAAGAGTACGACACAAGTCCCTTGGCAATCTCTTTATCCGCATGGATAATACTTACAGCCTCACCCCTTTCAAACTTTCCCTCAATATCAACAATACCTGCAGGCAATAAACTCTTTCCTTTTTCAATAACAGCTTTTGCAGCACCATCATCGATTAAAATCTTTCCTGAGGTTCTGGCACCGAAAGCAATCCATTTTTTCCTGGCGCCTATTTTGACATCGGTCAGAAACTTAGTACATTTAACACGGCCTGTAATTATATCGGGAATACTTACATTCTTTTTACCATTTGCAATAAACACTTCGACTCCGGCAGCTGTGGCTATTTTAGCAGCTTCTATTTTCGAGAACATTCCCCCGACAGACAGCCCGCATCCGGTTTTATCCGAGGCACATTTTTCGATATCCCCGGAAATCTTTTTAACCTCTTCTATAAGTTCGGCATTTTTATTTCTTTTAGGGTCATTTTTATAAAGACCGTCAACATCAGTAAAAATAATCAAATAATCCGCATCCACTTTTGACGCAACGATTGCAGACAGAGTATCATTGTCTCCGAAGTTTATCTCTTCAGTTGCAACGGTATCATTTTCGTTGATTACGGGGATACTTCCCCATGTTATAAGTTTTAGTATTGTATTTCTTGTATTCAAATATCTTATCCTGTCTTCAAAATCACTTTTTGTAAGAAGAAGCTGAGCAGTTATTATATTGTATTTTAAAAATGCACCTGTCCATTTATTCATTAAACCGACCTGCCCTATTGATGCAGCTGCCTGTTTTGAAGGAAGGTCTGTAGGTTTCTTCTTCAAATTCAGTTTTGATACACCTGTTGCTATTGCACCGGATGAAACAATAATAATCTCGTTACCCATCTTATGGAAAGCTGCCAGCTCATCCGCAATATGACGCAAATATTTACTGTCCGCCTGGTCCGATATCAGCGCACTGCCTATTTTGACCACAATTCTATTCTTCATATGTAAATTCATAGTCACCTGCCCTTACAATACTGCCCTGAACAATTCCTTTTTCTTTCAATTTTTTATTAACCCCTATCTTTTTCATTATATTCTGAAACCGCCCGAATGATTCCGGTTCCGAAAAATCGGTCATAGCCACCAGATCAGTAATTTTTTTACCGATAATTTCAAAAGCATCTCCGACTTTATTTACAACAAACTCCGGCTCGTATTTATAGTGAACACTTTGAATTTCCTTTGGTTTTTCCTCTTTTACCGTTTTCACTTTCCTTAATATTTCTGCCAGCAAAGGTTTTATACCCGTACCTTTCAGTGCCGATATCGGAAAAACATTCTTTTTCTTCTTTTTAAAAAGTTTTACCGCTTTTTCTGTTCCCGGCACATCTATTTTATTTACTGCTATAATCTGTATTTTCTTTGCAAGTACCAAGGAATAACTTTTTAATTCTTTGTTTATCGCCACATAGGTTGAATATGCATTTTTATTCTCATATCCGAAAGCGTCCACAATATGCAATAACACTTTTGTTCTTTCTATATGTCTGAGAAAATCATGTCCAAGCCCCTTACCGTGCGATGCACCGTCAATAAGCCCCGGTATATCCGCAAAAACAAATGACTTGTCAAAAAACTGTACAACACCCAAATTCGGCGACAGTGTAGTAAAAGGATAATCGGCAATTTTCGGCTTTGCAAATGAAATTTTCGATAGAAACGTTGATTTACCTGCGTTTGGATATCCGATAATTCCTACATCTGCAATAATCTTCAATTCCAAATCTACGGTACATTCCTCGCCCGGCTGACCTTTCTCAGCTATTCGCGGTGCTGTATTTCTTGATGATTTAAAACTTGAGTTGCCGCGACCGCCGCGACCGCCGCGGGCAACAATAATACTTTGTCCGTCATTTACGAGATCCGCTATAATCTCGCCGTCTTTCCTGACAACAGTGCCGAGCGGTACTTTTACTATCAGGTCGTCCGCAGATCTGCCGTGGCAGTTTTTTCCCTGGCCGTGCTCCCCTTTCTCAGATTTATAGTGCGGATGTCTCTGCAAATCCAAAAGTGTTTTAAAATTCCTGTCGGCAACAATTACTATATTACCGCCGTTGCCGCCGTTGCCGCCGAAAGGTCCTCCCAAAGCCACATATTTCTCCCTGCGGAATGCCATGCATCCGTCTCCGCCCTTGCCCGCTGCCATAAAAAGTTTTGCCTTATCTATAAACATATATAATCCACAGGATTACCTAGGTGGCATGATTAAATCTCTTCGAGATTTAATCAACCGACCCTCTGGGCAATCCCCCGATACCCATCAGGGGATTGGGTAAAAAAATAACGCTGACTCACAAAATTAATTTTGTGTAAAATCAGCGTTAGTAAGTTCCTTATTTGCAGGATTAGGAAGGTATTATATTTATTTTCTTGCGTGTTCTCGACGCCCACTTGAACTTAAGCCTACCGGTAACCTTAGCAAAAAGGGTGTCATCTTTACCTACGCCGACATTTATTCCGGGATGGTATTTTTTACCGCGCTGTCTCACTATAACGCTTCCGGCATGAATAACTTGACCTTCAAAACATTTAACACCTAATCTTTGACCGGGAGAATTCCGTCCGTTACCTGTAGATCCCTGAGATTTAGTATGTGCCATAACCGCCCCCTTTACCCTATCTTTGTTATTTCCACTTCCGTATAGTTTTGCCTGTGGCCGATTTTTCTCTTATACCCTTTCTTGCGTTTTTTCTTAAAAGAAATTACTTTTTTACCCTTAGAGTGACTTATTACTTTACCCAAAACCTTTGCATCGGGAGAGGTCTGCAGTTTTTTATCTTCTCCTGAAATAAGAATAGGTTTAAACTCGACGGTATCACCTATTTTTTTATCCAACAAATCAACCTTAATCTTTTTACCGCTTTCGGCTTTATATTGTTTGCCGCCCATATCAATTATAGCATACATATATTCCTCGCTTTGCTCGGAAACGCTAATTGTCACAAATCCAACGCTAATTGTCGCAAATATTTGTATTGTTTTTATTCGCGAATATTCGCGTTGGTATCTTATTCGCGTTAATTCGCGGACTTTAATTATACCAAAAAAAGCGGATTTGTCAACCCCAAAATTGATTTATGCACTTTTTCCAGATATCCGCCAAATATCCCCATAAATACTCATATATTTTTACGGCACAAGACATCCCGTCACCAAAGTATACCGAAACCGAAATTCTTTCAGGCGAAATAAACTTCAATATAACAACGGTTATTATCAAATTCAGCATTATAATAATAACATAGGAAAAAATGCGTCCGGTTTTTTTTATATCCGACTGCCCGATTGATAATATCTTAAAAGTCAGAAAAATATGATAGGAATACGAAACCCCAACCAAAAAAAACAGCCATTCAATCCATTTTGTAACATTAAAGAAAAAAGCCAAAATATAAAAAATAATAATTATTAAAAAAGTATAAATCGGAAAAAAATACGGAGAAAGTGCGATCAGAAAATTACTCTTATTTGTAAGTACGCTTCCTCTTTCCGAAAAAACTTTAAATTCCTTGACTTTTCCCCTGAATAAAACTACCCATATGGCATGTGTAAGTTCATGTCCAAAAACATAAAGAACATTCGGAAGGGGTTTGGATAAACCCCGCCCCTTCATGAAGGGGCGGGGTAAAAATATAAGAAAAAAAACGGCAAAACCGGAAACAAACCAGATTTCTGAAGATTTTAACGGAATTAAGGAGGTTATAAGAAACGCAAAAGACTTGGCTAACCCTAATAGTAAAGGAAGGAGAATTATCGCTATCAGTGGTTTTAAAAAACCTGTTAGAAAATTTCTATACCCCATGTTCTATACAATTATATTGTCTATAAGACGAGTCTTGCCTATAAAAATAGCCGCTGCAATCACAGCCCTTTTATTAACAATTCCTAAAGTTTCCAGCGTTTCAGCATCTCTTATTTCCACATAATCAATTTTATTAACATGCGGTCTTAAAGTTTTCCTGATTTTAGAAATTATGGACTTTGCTGATTTTACATTCTTATTTTTTATTAAGTTCTTTGCCATTTGTAAAGAAAGTGAAAGTGCCAGAGCCCTTTGTTTTTGTTCTCCAGATAAGTAAGCATTTCTGCTTGATAAAGCTAATCCGTTTTTTTCACGTACCAAAGGACAACCTATTATCTTTACCGGAAAATTCATATCACCTGCCATTTTCCTAATAATAATAAACTGCTGATAATCCTTTAATCCGAAGTATGCCCGGTCCGGCTGAACAATATTGAAAAGTTTTGCAACAACCGTTGCAACCCCCTTGAAATGATCCGGACGGGATTTACCGCACATAATATCAGAAAGTTTTTCAACTGTTATATGGGTAAAATAATTTGCAGGATATATATCTTTCGGTTTAGGAACAAAAACAGCAGCGACCTTCTCTTTCCTGCAGATTCCGGCATCTTTTTTAAACGGTCTCGGATACCTGCTAAAATCTTCAGAAGGTCCGAACTGCGTAGGATTTACAAAGATACTTACAACAATAATATTGCTCTCCTTTCTTGCACGGTGTATCAATGAAATATGTCCCTGGTGCAAAGCTCCCATAGTAGGCACAAAACCTATGGTTTTTCCCTTAAGTTTATACTTTTTTATAAGTTTCTGCATTTCTGCAGGTTTCTTTATAATCTTCATTTTTATTCTATTTACCATAGAGCGCAAGCAAGAAATTTCCCCAGACCCTTAATTTGCGACTACGCTTCTTGGAGCAAATTCCGGAGTGAGGGCAATCCGCCGCGGCGGATCCGAACGTGTCTGGAAAATTTGCTTGCGAGCGATTATTTATTTTAGGTATTTTTTAAAAAACCCTCCGACTTTTTTTCGGTATTCTATTGAGTTTATGCTTGATGCTTCCATATGGTCGGCGCCCGGAACACTCCAGAATTCTTTCGGTTCTCCGGCAAGCTCATACAGCTTTTTACCTTCGCTAACCGGAATCCTCATATCCTCTTCACCGTGAATGAAAAATACCGGACGGGGCGAGATCTTAGAAATGGAATATACAGCTGATGTCTTTTCCGGGTTAAACCCGAGCCGCAGTCTTGTAAAAAGAAATGTTACAGGCATTAAAGGATATTTCGGAATTTTATAAAAAAGTTTTGCATATCTTACAACAATATAATTAAAACTGGAAAACGGGGAATCGGCAACGACCGCTTCTATTCTTCTATCCTGCGATGCGGTTATAATGGAAACGGCGGCTCCCATAGAAATACCGTAAACACCGATTTTCTTCGACTCCGCCTGCTTTTCTTTTTTCAAAAAATCAACTGCAGCACGCAAGTCATACGATTCCAGCCCGCCCAGCGAAGAAACCCTTCCGCCGCTTTTTCCGTGATTTCTGAAATCGAAATATAAAAGATTGTAGCCTTCTTTCAGAAGAAACCTTGTTGAAGGAAAAACATCTGCCCTGTTTGCGCCCCAACCGTGACAGACAATAATAGTTTTATCCGATTTCTTACCTACCCGACTGTCCCGTTCAGGCGGGCTTGCGTAAATAAACCATCCGTCAATATTAATACCGTCGCCGGTCTTAAATCCTATGTTTTCAAAATTTAAATCGAAATCTGCCGGATTAATATCAAGCGATAGTTTCGGAACCTTTAATATTAAAGACGCGGAAAACCATCCCCAAATAAATATAAATATAGCTGACAATACTATTATATTAACACCTAATGGTATTTTCATATATAAAATTTTTTTAGGCCATAAACTATGGGGGGTTTTACTATGATGGGAATCAAACATCTATTTTTTTTCTTTTGGTTTTTCACCGGGATCCGGCCCGCCTTGCGAGGCAGGCGATGCAAAAGTCTTTTCTTTTATTGCCTTTTTGATTTCTTCGGCTACTTTAGGATTTTCTCTCAAAAATATTCTTGCATTGCCGGAACCCTGACCCAGACGTTCATTCTTATACACAAACCAACTCCCGCTTTTTTCTATTATACCGTATTCTATCCCGGTATCAATAATACTGCCCTCGGGAGAAATTCCCTCGCCGAATATCATTTCGAACTCGGCCTTTTTAAATGGCGGAGCGGTTTTATTCTTAACAACCTTTACCCTAACCCTTGTTCCCACTATATTATCACCGTCTTTAAGAGTTGTAACCCTTCTTATATCCAGACGAACCGACGCATAAAATTTCAAGGCAAGCCCGCCGGGAGTGGTCTCGGGATTGCCGAACATAATACCAATTTTTTGCCTAAGCTGGTTTATAAATATGATTGACGTTTTGGATTTAGAAACAAGGGCGGTAAGCTTTCTTAATGCCTGCGACATAAGGCGTGCCTGCAGTCCGACATGCGAATCGCCCATTTCGCCTTCTATTTCTGCACGGGGAGTAAGAGCTGCAACAGAATCTATAATAATTACATCAACGGCATTGCTTCTTACAAGTTTCTCGGCGATTTCAAGTGATTGTTCTCCCGAATCCGGCTGTGATATTAAAAGTTTGTCTATGTCAACACCGAGTTTAGTGGCATATACCGGGTCCATAGCATGTTCGGCATCAATATATGCGCAGGTACCTCCCTGTTTCTGCGCGCTGGATATAATATGAAGACAGAGGGTGGACTTCCCGGACGATTCAGGACCAAAAAGTTCTATAATTCTCCCTTTTGGCAGACCACCAACACCGATTGCTACATCCAAACCTATAATTCCTGTCGGTATAGCTTCAACCTGCTGATGCGAACTTTCACCAAGACGCATTATTGAACCCTTACCAAACTCTTTTTCTATCTGAGAAAGTGCAAGCTCCAATGCCTTTGCTTTATCCGACCCGTTTCGCAGCGAGGCGAGCCTATCTGTTTTTTCCGCTTTTGCCATGAATCCCTCCTGACATATTAATATCTGATTACACAGACTTAACAAAGAGACATAATCTGTGTAATCTTTCGGTTTAATCCCTATAATCAGAGATTGTTGTTTTCTAACAATCTCATTATATTAGTTTCTTACGTAAAATCAATTAAAAAATTATAAAAAACCAAGAACCTGTTTATAAATATCCAATGTAACATCCGTCATTATCTCTTTTGTATAATGAACCCGAACCATTTGGTTACCGGTACGTCCAAGCCGTTTTCTTACACGATCATTAGCTAATAAATGTATAATTCTGGTAGCCAGGTTTTCAAAATCCTTTACGGGTATAACATAACCGTTAATTTCATCCCGAATAATTTCCGGCATACCGCCCATATTGGTTACGACTATAGGTTTACCGCAGGCAAGCGATTCCAGCATTGTGAGTCCGAAAGGCTCAGACGCAGTCGATGGATATATGCTTAACCTTGACAAATTATACAGAGCGGGCATCTCTTTTAGTTTAAAGACATTAATATATACATTTTTCTTCAAGTCAAACGCTTTTATAAGGTTAACAAAATATGCAATATCCTTCTGCTGCATATCCCCCCAGTCAATAATATTTTTGGTTCCGGCAAGTACTAAAAGGACATCCGGGAAGCGACTTTTAACTAAATTAATCGCTTTAATACTTACGTCACAACCTTTCGCTATACCCATTCTTGCAGGATGGAAAATTACTTTTCTGCCTTTGAGCCGGGGATGATTTTTTAATGCTTCTTTTGTATCAACACCGTAACGGAATACCTCCGTATCTATTCCATGATGAACCACCGTAATCTTTCTATCATCAAACCCGACACCTATCAGTTCTCTTTTTATGTAGTGGCTGACGGCAATAATATGGGTCCAGTTTATATCTCTTGTAAGCTTTAAAAAAGTCATATCATCCCATACATTATGCGCCGTAAGTATTAACGGTATTCCCTTCTTCCGGCATATCTCTTCAAGAATCTTTGCGTGAACCTCACTAAAATAATGCATATTATGCGTATGAACAATATCCGGTTTAAGTTCGTCAAAAAACTTATTGTAGATTTGTTCCAATTCTTCTTCTAATTTTTCAAGTCCCCTTTTATAAAGCCAGTTTAGATCAAAAAGCGGGGAACGGTAAATTTCAGTCCCCTTATATTTACACCTTACTTTTTCCCCTTCCACAGCACCTGTCAGAAGTCCCACCTTATGTCCTCTTTTTACCATTTCAGGAAGCATAATCGTTAAGTGTGTTTCCACTCCACCGATAATGGGAGGGAACCCCCAGTGAATCTGTGCAACCCTTAATTTTCTTTCCTTCATAAAATATCTCCAAAATAACTACAAGTTAAAAAGTAGAATATATCATCTGTCCAAATCAGTCTTTTATCCATTTTAATCGTTACCGTTAATAAAGTGCTTTTTTTACTATATATTCTCTTCTCCGTTTTAATTTTCTATAAAAAACTCTTGTTCTATTTGCTGATAATTTTTTTAGTACCCCGTAAATCCTGACCGGTAAATAATTAATTTTATTTTTTGACCTAAAATAAAGTTTTATTTTTTCTTTATCAATATTTACACAAATATCAAACCCTTTCCACTTGATGGAAAATTTGACTCTTTTCCAGCGATTCGGCAACCTCGGCTCTAATGAAAGTACTCCTTTTTTAATTCTTATCCCGGCAAAACCGTTTACTACTGCTTGCCAGACTCCCCCAAGCGCTGCAGCATGCATTCCGTCACCTGTATTACCATAAATATTTTTTTTATCAGTATAGGCAGAAACGAGAAAATATTTATACGCCTTATTTCTCTCTCCCACTTCAACGCCGCCGATACAATAAACCGAGGCGCTAAGCGATGATTTATGTAAAGTTCTTTTTTCATAGTAAATATAATTTTTTTCTTTCCATTTAAGATTAAAATTATCAGATAAAAGATACATCAACAATACAACATCAGCCTGTTTAACAAACTGGGTCTTTATAATATCGGTTACTTTTAGATCCCTCGGAAAAACCGGCAAGGAATTACTGTCTAATTCAGGCAAAGGAATATATTTTTTCTTAAAAAATCCGTCAAATTCTTCAATGATATTCGCTTTTTTTGAGACCGGAACGTAAATTTTTTTTGCAATCTCCATCCAGTTTTTCATTTCATTTTGTTTAATATCAATTTTTTTATCCAGTTTTTTTATCTCTATCCGGTGGCTCTTCTCAAAAGTCTTATACAAACTGACTGCCTTTCTTAGATGCCATTGAACCATTACATTAGTATAGGCATTATTGTTGACACTTTCATGAAATTCATCCGGTCCTATAACATTTCTTATTTCATATCTTTTTTTCCTTTTGTTGTACTCAACCCGGGACTCCCAGAATCTGGCTGTTTCCAAAATAATTTCGAGCCCGTAGTTCAGCATAAAATCCAAATCTCCTGTTGCAACAAAATAGTGAAATATAGAATATGCGATATCACTGCCGATATGCTGTTCCTGCTCCATCGTTGATATTTTTTTAATCCTGCCGTCCAACCCTTTGCTCCATGAAGGGGTTGTCTCTTCGCCGGTATCAGCCGATTCCCACGGGAACATAGCACCTTTATACCCTTTATTTTCGGCAATTTTTCTTGCCATATCCAATCTGTGATATCTGTACATTAAAAGATTTCTGGCAATTTTAGGATTAGTATAGATAAAAAACGGCAGGATAAATATTTCCGTATCCCAGAAGACATGCCCTCTATAGCCCTCACCGGTTAAAGTTCTTGCGCCTATGCTTATATTATCGTCATCCTCATTGGCACAAATGAATAAATGATAAATATTAAATCTCACGGCCCTTTCAATGCTTGGGTCACCCTCAATTTCAATAACTGCGGATTTCCACTTCTCCGCAAAAGAGGCACAGTGTTTAGAAAGAAGTTTTTCAAATCCCAAATCCACTGTTTTTTTAACTGTCTGGATGGCTTTGCTTTTTATAACTTTTGCATCGGTCTCACGTGAAGTATAAAAAGAAAAAAATTTCGTAAAACAAACTGTTTCGTTTTTCTTTGCGGATATTTTAAACATTCTGTGAGGCTCACAATAACTTTTTTTACCCTTTTTTATCTTTAATTGACTGGCATAAGAAATAAGAATATTTTTTTCGAGTGTTTTGGCGCACAAATAATTAACCGTATCTGCTTTTGAGACGTCTGAAATATGGAAATGTTTCTTTCTGCCTTCGGTAATAAGTCCTTTATTGGTTATAGCAATACTAATATTACTTTCGACACTAAATTCTGCGGCATCATCCAGCGGTGTAACATATATCTTCATAACTGCAACGTGCTTATCCGCCTGACTTATAAATCGTATTGATTGATAGTCGAATCTTTTCTTTTTAGCATCTGAATAAACGGTTCTCCTGACTAAAATACCTCTATATAAATCTAAAATCCGCTTATGATCAATTACATTCATGGCGGAAACATCAAGTTTTTCACCTTTAACACTTATTCTAAAATCAATCGGATTGGGAGTATTAACAAGCTCCGTAACCATCGCCCCGACCTTATCGTAGACACCGGCAAAGAAAGTTCCCGGAGTAGCAGCAAAAGGTATCTCTTCCAAAATACCGCGGCTGGTAATATAACCGTTCCCTAAAGAAAATAGGGACTCATTGATTAATTGTTTCTCAGGATTCCAACCCCTCTGTACAACCAGCCATTGTGCTCCCGATAAATAATCATCAAAATAGTTTCTCATTTTTTTAACTTTCTATGGTTTATTTCTCTTTTGCCACAAACAGTGTCTGCGTAGGATATGCGAATTCTATTCCTTCTTTTTCAAACTCTTCTTTAATTCCAAAATTAATCTGCTGTTGAACATCCATATATACATTATAATCACTGTCAAGTACGTAATACACAATTTCAAAAACTAAGCTGAAATCGCCAAAACTGAAAAAATGAACCCTGTCCAATTTCGCTTTTTCAATCTTTTTTACAATATTCGTAACCATCGGAGGAATTTTTTTCAGTTGTTCAAGCGTGGTCTGGTATGTCACCCCCACCCGGAAAGCGATTCTTCTTGTTTCCATTCTTTTGTAATTCCTGATACGGCTGTTTGTTAAATCAGAGTTGGAAAAAACGAGTTGTTCACCATGAAGACTCCTGATATGTGTAGTTTTTATTCCGACATGCTCAACCGTTCCCAATAGGTCGCCAACAATAATAAAGTCACCTACTTTAAACGGTTTATCCATAAAGATGGCGAAAGAACTGAAAAGATCTGCCAGAACAGTCTGCGTGGCAAGAGCAATAGCAACTCCGCCAATGCCGAGCCCGGCTACAACCGCAGAAATATTAACTCCGAGATTGTCTAAAATAAAAACTACACCGCAAGCCCAGAGAACACCATTTAATATCTTGGTGATGTTCTTTACTGCGGCGACACTGGAAGGGTCTTTGTCTTCCGGTTCAATATACATTTTTCCGATAAAATAAGAGATATTCATCTGTAATAATTTAATTACCTTAACGGTTACCAAAAGCACAAATGCAAATGTAATGACTTTATCAACCGCTTTATTGAGTATCAACGCCCGAGTAGCAATATAAAAGGAAATAAAAAGGTAAACGGATGGACCGATATGCTCAAGCAGGCTGACAACAAAATCGTCAAAATCCCCGGATGTTTTCTTAGCAAGTATTTTGAGACGGCTTATAATAATGGTTCTAAAAAGATATAACCCTATCGTTATACCTATAAATATAAGCACTGCTATGCCGTAGTCCTGAACCGTATTCCCGAAATACCGGCGGCCCAGAATTAATTGGAATGTGTCATTAAACATTTTTGCCTCCATGCTGGACACACGTACTGTCATCATCGTCATCCGCTCTTATTCCATCTACCATTTTTTTCTGTTTGAGCTTCCTTTTTTCTATTATAAATACACCTGCGGTAACAACTATATTTGTTATTATTATAACTATTGATGTTTGGTCGGCGAACTGGGTCGTCAAAACAAAACCCGATGCAATCGGCATTGTAGCCAAAACAGCGGATGTGAGCCCCCTGGGTGCCATAGCGCTTATTATATGCCTCTCGCTTCTTCTTTCCTTATAAATGGATACCATAAAACATGTACAGATGTATCTTACAAGGAAAATAATCAGAATCAGTCCTAACGTGTTCAGAAGAAAAAATGAAGTTAAATCTCTTAGTGAAAATATCATTCCAATATAAACAAAAAAGAAAGTTCTTATAAAAAATGTAAATTCATTATGAAACCATTTGATCTTCTCCCCCAAAAGCTCGCTCTTTTTAATTTTGAAAAACGGCGCTATTTTTTCTTCGTTGCCTAATACAAGCCCAAAAACGAGAGAAGAAATCGGACCGCTGCCTCCGAAAAATTCCGTGATTGAATAAATACATAAAACCGCAGCAAGTGTTATCATATATGAAAACGGTTTATCCTTCATCGTTTTCAGAATTTTAAGCCATATGAAACCCACAATGACCCCAATAACCGTTGCTACAGAAAATGCACTTGCTAAATTTTTAAAACTGGATAGCGCATCCGGTTCCTTAATGGATGCAAACTTTATAAGCGAAATCACCACAACAATTGCCCAGACATCGCTCAAAACCGATTCTATAGAAAGTATGCTTTTGGTTTCTTCCGAAATACTCATTCTGCATACAATCGGCATAACTATAGCTCCGCTGGTACATCCCAGCACACTTCCCAAAATGAATGCTTCAATCAGCGGACATGCCAAATAAATATGCGAAAAAAGTGCAATGGCAACCGTTGTTCCTATAAAAGTAATTGAAACAAAAATTGCGGCAAAAGAAAATGTCTTAAAAACTTTTTCTAATTCCAGGGCCATTCCGCCGTCAAAAAGAATTACCATAAGTGCCAAGGCGCCAAAAATTTCGGTAAATGCCGCCAGTTTTTCGGGCGCAATTAATTTAAGCACCGGACCCAGAATAATTCCTATGAAGATTAGTACCAGAATCTCGGAGATTTTTGTTTTCTCAAAAACCAATCCGCCAAGAAATCCTATAAATATAACCAGTCCTGCAATAAAAAATGTAAAAATAATATCCATATAATTACTCCATGTTAGGGTAAGATCCTTCCCCGCCAAAAGCTTCGCATTTAGGCGGGGTGCAATAACCCATTCGACTACATTAAGGTCATTTTAGCAAATTTATTGCCTTTGTTGCAAGCGAAAGTGTTATAAAAAAACCTGTCAGGTCAGTAATGGTTGTCAAGACCGGTCCCGTAGCAACGGCAGGATCAATCTTTATAAACTTTAAAAATAAAGGAAGAATTACACCGATAATACCTGCAACATAAATATTTATAAACATAGCCATACCGGCAATAAGACCGAGCCAAGGGTTCCATTTCCACAGGTATGCAAGCAATGCGACCTCTATCCCTAAAACTATTCCGGTAATCAGCCCTATAATTGACTGTTTTTTAAAAATTCTCCAGAAATCTTTTATTGAAATTTTTTCCAAAGCAAGTCCTCGGATTACAAGCGAGAGTCCCTGAAACCCGCAGTTGCCTCCCATATCCGAGATTATAGGCATCAAAACAGCGATCGCAACAACCGCCTGAATCGTTCCTTGATAAATCGCAACTACGCTTACGGCAATTATATCCAGTAACATATTCAGGGCAAGCCAAGGAAGACGTTTTTTTAAAGCAAGCGATACCGGCGCATCAACAGAAAGGTCATCGGAATCTATCCCTGCGATTTTCAGCATATCCTCGGTTGCCTCATCGCCAATGGCTCTAGTCGCATCGTCTGCTGTAATTATACCGAGTATACGGTTATTGGTATCAACCACAGGCATTGCCAGAAAATTATATTTCTGAAACAGGTTTGCAACCTCCTCACGGTCTAAAGTATGCGAAATGGTTACCACCTGTTTCATCAAAATATCTTTTATAATTGTCTGGGACGGTTTTGTTATCAGATCCCTAAAATGAATTACACCTTCAAGATGATTTTCATCATCAACAACATAAATATAAAGTGCACGACTTGTATCCGGCGAAGCCTCTCTTATTTTATTTATAACAAATTCTATATTAACATTTTTGTTAAATGCCAGGTATTCGACCGCCATCATCCCGCCGGCGGTATCTTTGCCGTAAAGAAGAAGTTGTGAAACTTTCTGCGCTTTATCCGATTTTATGTTTTCCAGTATTTCAGCCTGGACCTGTTTAGAAAAATTTTCCAAAACATCAACCAGTTCATCCGAAGGTAAATCTCCGATAACTTCCGCAATGGATTCCGGAGACCAGTCTTCAAAAACCGTCATCAGTTGTGAAGAATCGGCAAAACGTAAAAAATCGTGTATTTTTTCGGTGGTTAAACTTCTTAAATTAATTTTTTCATTATCTGCCATATTATTATAATAAAACCCCGGCTATGGTTGCAGTCATAAAACATGCAAGTGAACCGGCAAGTACGGACCACAACCCGAGCTTTGCAAGGTCATGTCTTCTGTTCGGTGCTATTCCTCCTATACCGCCTATCTGTATAGCAACCGAAAGGAAGTTGGAAAACCCGCAAAGCGCATAGGTTGCAATTATTATTGATCTTTCGGCAAGCAATCCCGTGTTTTTCTGGAGAAACATCGCAAAATCAAAATAAGCAACGAATTCGTTAACCGCAGTTTTTATTCCCATCATTTCTCCGATTATAAAACAGTCCTTCCACGGCACACCCATAACCCATGCGAGCGGTGCAAGAACCCATCCGAATATTTTCTGGAGCGAGAGCTGGCTGTAGCCAACCCATCCGCCGGCATAACCGAGCATAAAATTTATTAAAGCAAGCAGTGACATAAAGGCAATAAGACATGCCCCCACATTCAATGCAAGCTTCAATCCTAAAGTTGCGCCGTTTGCTGCTGCGTCAATAATATTTGTATCCTTTTTTTCATAATGAATTTTGACTGTCCCTGCCGTTTTGGGCATATCGGTTTCCGGAAGAATAATTTTTGACATAACAAGTGCTGCGGGTGCAGACATTACGGATGCGGTCAGAAGATGCCCTGCAATATTGGGGAGCAAATCCTTTAACATTCCCACATAGGCAGCCATAACACCTCCGGCAATGGTTGCCATACCGCCTGTCATAACAGCAAGAAGCTCGGACATTGTCATATTGCTTATAAACGGTTTAATCAGAAGCGGTGCTTCGGTCTGTCCTACAAATATATTTGCGGAACAGGAAAGTGATTCTGCCCCTGAAACCCCCATAAATTTCGTCATTATCTTTGCAAAAGCAAGAACAATCTTCTGCATTATACCGAGATAGTATAATATACCTATAAGCGAAGAAAAGAAAATTATTGTCGGTAGAACCGAAAATGCAAAAAATGCACCGCTGTATGCGATTGCTTTTGCCGTCTGAATAAAATTTCCGTTTTCAAGAACACCCACAGGAATATAATTGTAAACTAATTTACCGAATACAAATTCTGCCCCTGCATCAGAAAACGACAGGAGTTTTAAAACAACATCATTCATCCTTGAAAAAAACCACCTGCCCGGAGGCGAAACAAGCACTATTAATGCAAGAACAATCTGCAGCCCTATACCAACTCCGACCGTCTTCCAATTAATTCTTTTTCTGTTTTTTGAACAAAGCCATGCAATACCTATAAGCACAGCCATTCCAACCACACTCATAAGTTTTTCCATCTATCCTCCAAAAAGATCTGATCATACGGATTTAAAAATTTTATTTTTTCTTTTTTTCTATTGAAATAAGTTCCACTGTGAAAATCAAAGTAGAGTTCGGTCCTATGCTGCCACCGGCACCTCTTGCACCATAAGCAAGTTCAGAGGGAATAAACAACTCATACTTTGAACCCACTCTCATCATCTGCAAAGCTTCCGTCCAGCCCGGTATTACACCTTTTACAGCAAAAGTTGCGGGTCTATTGCGCTTATACGAACTATCAAACTCTGTTCCGTCTATCAACGTACCCCTGTAGTGAACCGTTACAGTATCATCTGCTTTCGGATTCTCGCCTTTTCCTTCTTTAATTATCTTATACTGTAATCCGCTTTTTGTGGTTTTCACTCCTTTTTTCTCTTTATTTTTTGCAAGAAATTCTTCTCCTTCTTTTTTGTTCTTCTCTATTGCTTCATTCCTGGCTTTTCTCTGCTTTTCATTCAGCTCATTCTGGAGAGACATCATAACATTCCGCATTTCACTGTCTGTCAATAGCGGCTGTGAACCCGCAACCGCGTCTTTAAATCCTCTTAACATAACATCAACATCTATATCAATACCCTGTTCTTTAAGGTTGCCTCCTATCTGCCAGCCAAGACTATAGCTTGTCTTGTCTTTTTTGGTTTCTAAAGATTTTTTCTCGCATCCTGCATTTGTCAGCATACTAAATGCAAAAACCAGAACCGCAAATAAATTAAATCTCTTCTTCATAACCCCTCCTTAATTTTTATCCGGGCAGCACACGTCCTACCTTTATTAAAAAAAGTTCTACTGCAATTAAATCATCCTCAATTTTCTCTCTCAGTTTTTCAATCCACGTCTCATTTGCTTTATGAATAGCCTGAAGTTCGCCTGAATCCAGCCACAATCCTTCACATTTAGAACATACATTTACCTTAATATCGGTTTCACCCGCCTCGATTCGGCGAAGCGGGTGCGAATACTCTATAGTGTGCAGTGTTTCAACACAACGGGGACACTTTAGTTTTCCCCTTGTAATCTTCGGCTTGGCTTTTTCAACAACGGTATCTATTTTGAACCAGTCCTTTTCCTTTTTAATCTGTTTTAAATCGCCTTTGTCGAACCAGAACCCGCCGCAACCATTGCATTTCTGATAAACAACATCTCCCAAAATACCGTCACTTAAAACTTTTTTACACTTTGGGCAATTCATCCGCCCCTCCTTTCAAATTATGGTTTTCCTTTGGCAATTATGGTTTTTTGAATTTCATCAGCCACAAGTCTAGGGAACTCACCTTCAATTACCAACGGACCGGAATAGACTTCTTTTATCTCCGGAGTTGCTTCAAGTTTGCCTCCGACGAAAATACCGATTTTCTTGGAAATATTTTTTGAAGTCCAATCTTCAAAAATTTTAGCACCCTCACCGGTCAACGGAATAATAATAGTGCACCTGTCTATCCTGTTATATGCCGGCTGTGTATAAACGCCGTCTGTTTCAAAATGACTCATATCAAGAAGAACATCCTTTGCGACGCAAACAGTTTTTCCGTCCGAACATTTTACATTTTCCCCTGAAGATTCATCTCCTTTTTCCAGAACAGGTTTTACTACAACATATTCCGAATCTTTCAAAACACTTCCGGAAGATTTTATATTTTTATTATGTGCACAGCCGAAACAGAAAATTACAAACAAAAGAACAGTAAAACTAAAAATCCTTTTCAGCATGATACGGATATCCTCCTTTACTGTATTTTTTTATTGTCTTCTATACAGATACAGTATTTGCTTATAGCAGTTCTTAATAAATCATATTTACTGAGTATTTGTTTGGCCCAGAACGGCAATACTCTTTTAAACTTTACCTCCAGGATATACCCTGTATAAAAAAGCTTTCGGTCGGTTTTACCGTATAAAGATAATTCATTACATCCATACCGTATATCTTTATCTATTGTAATTCTGATTCCGTCTTTCTTTTTATCCTGAAATGCCGTGCGTTTGTAACTGATTAGGATTGACGGCGACAAATTCAGATTATTAATATTAAAAAAGAATTTCGAAGCATATTTCTCAAAAAAATCCTTACTTAAATTTGCACCCTTTTCTTTAAGTGCAATACTGTTTACCTCTTTTTTATACATATCATCTATATGATGCTTCATCTCGACCTTAATATTATCAAACTTATCTTCATAATATACCCTTAATCTGTACTTGGTTCTTTCAAGAATACCGATGTCTTTATCAAACAGAGAATCATAATCATATGTGTCATAATACAAAGATTTGACATAATAAAAACATCCTGGCTGGCCGATGCAGAGATTATCATAACAGCAAAATTTCAATATATCGTTTCTAACCGGCAGATAACTCCGATAAGGAAGAAAATATTTATATTCAAATCTCATTTTAGTTATACAACCACTTCATTTTCTGAACTAAAAATTTTATAGTTTTTAATACCTTTTAATCTGTCAAGTTCTGCAGTTATTTTTTCAAGATTCTGTTTTCTGTAAGCTTTAAGACCAAAAATGCACTCATAAATATTTTCCTCGATATTCGATTCGACAGAACGCATATGGCATTTATTTTTTAATAAAAGATTTTTCAGTTCGTTAAATTTCAGCTGATCAGCAGAATAGGATATAATTATTAAATACTCATCGCTGATAAGGTTAAATAGATTAAACTTTACCATAAAAATTAAAATAACGGCAATAAACACTGTTGATATAATCGCTATTTTATAACTATTTGACCCGCATCCTAATCCTACACAGATTGCCCAGAATATATATGTAACATCCATCGGGTTTTTAATAGCTGTTCTGAAACGTATTATGGACAAAGACCCTATCAGCCCAAGGCTCAATGCAATATTGGTCCCCAGTTCCATTATAATAGCGCATACAATTACGGATACAAGCAGGAGAACAACATTGAATGACGCCACATTTGAATTTCTTCTGTTATTCAGTTTATAGACAAATACAACAATAAATCCCAAAATTACAGATAGCAACAGGTTAGTACTTACCGCAGCAGCGGTATAATTGCTTTTAAAAAGATCTTTAATCATTGAAATCATAATAAACGGCTCCTTTTAGAAATTTTTAATATATGTGCAGGTCTTTTTTCACTCCGTTTATTTTTAACTCATAATAATACTTCACACTCCTTACCCCTCCGGTTCTTGTGTCAACGGTTCTTGTGGTCTCGTCATTTTCCATCCATTCCGCCTGGTGCATTTCGTTCCCGAGATGAGGTTTATAGACAGGATACAGCATATCAAATGTCTTTTTAAAATCTTTATAAGTAAATATTCCCGTTTCAGGATCAATAAACTTTTTCAGGTATTCTTCATATTTATTTCTGTATTTCTGTATTTGAAACATTTTGTCAACAAGAGGGCGCTTCCTGGAGCCGAAATTGTCCCATTCTCTGGGATAACTCATTTTTTCATATATTCCCAAAGTCTCCATTTTCTGATTCCACTCCGCACCAAAACAATGGTCATAATCAAAAGGAATAAATTCTATTTTACCTTTATTATTAAAATAAAGATAGTAATTCTGCGCAAGCCCTCTGTAATCATCGGGATTCCCGACCAGGAAATTTATTGCCAAATATCTTAAAAACCTGTCCACCTCAAAGTGAGTGTCCATATAATTTACAAAAGCTGTACCGGAAAGTGAATTTAGATTTTTAATAAAATCATGAAGAACGGAATGATTCGGACTTTTCTTATTTGTTTTCAAATCATATACCGGCAAATACTGTCTTTCTGCATCCTTTATACCGACAAGACCGGAATCCCTTATCGGTTCCAAAGGCGCGTTCCATTTCCACCACAAACATTTATATAAATTTCCTTTATTCTGATCTTTCCCGAACCGCTTCGCCAAAAATCTTTTATCAATCGGTTCTATGATGGTATAAATACCGAAATCGTGAGTGACACCATTGACTGTTATCTTTAAAGCAGCGGAACCTGCTTTTGATGTAATAACCCCTGCCCTGTTCAAAAGCACATACGAATACAACTCTCTTATCTGTGTTTTATCGGAAATTACAATTTCTCCGTTAGGCTGGTAAATTTCATTCTCCCTTACCCATTTTAAATTCAATGCTCTCATATTAGCAAATTCTCTTTTTCCCCTTTTTTTATATTCTTCGGAACCTTTTTTCATATCAAATGTGCAGTCAAATTTTATTTTGAAATGGGCCTTCTGAAATTTTCCGTTACCTTCTTGCGGAGTTCTTCTCGATGTTCCTCCTCTTATCCTAAACCCTACATCTTCAATAACAACCTTACCCATAGGGCCCCTGCAAATGAACCTGGCTTTGCGATATTTATCAGTGCGAAGATTTTTTCCAATATCCCTTAAAAGACTGCTCCATTCATTCTGAGAGAATATAACTTCCAGTTCATGTAAATTGCCGAGACTAAATAAAGCTTCATACTGCTCGTCACTGCTCATGGTTTTTTCCCCTTTGTCCGTAAAACTGGTCTTTGCTTTTACTTCAACAGACGAAGGACTTTCATTGCCGATATAATCAACGGCTTTTATATAGTAATGATATAACTTCCCGTTATCAACTGTTTTATCGTTATATTGCGAATCTTTAACAACAGAAAAATTTATTTTTTTATACTGGCCTTCTCCGGTTTTTCTATAAACATTATACCCTTGCAGGTCATCTTCATAATTATCTGACCATTCGAGAACTACTTCATAATCCCCGGCAGTAGCCTCAACACCTGAAGGCGCGGAGGGCGGTTGCGAGTCTGCCGCAAATACTTTGAATTCATACATAGAATTACCCCATTCGGTGCCGCGTTTAATACAGTAAATCCTTATATACCGTGTCTGCTGCAGATCCGTATTAACAGAATCCTCGCCGCCGTCCCCGTCCTGTTCCTCAAAAATAGTCCTCCAGTCCGATGCATTGTCGGAAACCTGGACTTTATACTTTTTTGTATAAGCTTCCTCCCAATATATTTTTATCAAAGCAACCGACTTCCTTTCCCCTAAGTCAAAATATATCCACTGGGAATCCGCCCAGTTAGAAGCCCATCTTGTCGTCATGTCGCCGTCAAAAGCCTTATCAGGCCCCACTTCACGGTTATTCTTCTCGGTAGAAGATGCAACCGCCCTACGGATTGCAATCTCTCTTCCGTATGCATATGAAGATATTATAAATACAGACAATAATGTTAAAACTAAAAAATTTTTTATCACCCTGCTCTTTTAACTCCTATCAATCTATATACTTTTATTTCTTTTTCCATGCCCTTAAATTTGGTCTTGATTTCTTCGGAAGCGGTTATTTTATCTTTAACCATATTGTATGTGTTCTCGTCCATCAATACATTTATACCTGAATTAAAACCGGCCATCCTAAATGCCGTATTGACACTATTGCCCATTACATCATCGGTAAGATAGGAAGGATGTCCTATTTTCGCAAGAATCGTTTCTCCTGTAGCAACGGCAGCGCTGAATTCCGAGCTCAGAGAATTAATTTCCGGAAGGCGGCTTTTCACAATTTCATCCGCAGCAGATACTGCCTTAAACGGGTCTTCGGATGTAAAGAGTATGGAATCGCCTATATACTTACGGATCCGGCATCCGTACTTAATTATTGAATCACCGGCAATCTTAAATGCATTCAATAAAAAATCAACGGCTTTTTCCGAACCAACCGCATCTACAATCCTTGCATATTTTGTCAGGTCTGCAAGCCCAACCGCCATTATTTCCTTTTTCATTTTTTCACCTTTTTCAGAATAAACTCAACTGATTATCCTCCTTTTTTTCTTTCTTCTTGTATTCGCTTTTTGATAACTCCATTAATTCTTTTTCTATATTGTCAATAAAAGGACTCCTCCTTAACTGATATTCCCTTCCGAGAATAAATCTTTTTTTTGAATGAGAAAGGAATAATAGTTTCTCCGCACGGGTCATTCCGACATAAAGTAACCGGCGCTCCTCGTCAAAATCCGACTCCTGCCCTTCAAATAGCGAATAAGGCAAAAGACCCTCTTCACAGCCCACTATAAAAACACATCTAAACTCAAGACCTTTCGCGGCATGAAGAGTCATTATGGTTACATTCTCTATGTTTGGTTTATATGTATCTATCCCTGTGCCCAAAGCTGTAAATTTCAAAAAATCTCCCATATTATCCTTAAAATCATCCGCTAAATCAAGCAATTTCTTGAACAAAGTTTCATCTTTTGGTTTATCATGACTAAAATATTTATCAATAATTAATGCAATAATATCTCTAACAGATTTATCTTTCATTAAACTGTTTAGGTTTGTAATCTCCGAATAACTAATAATCTTTTCTTCTGTTAATCTTTCTTTCAAAAAATTATTCTGAGGATTCTTATATAATTTCAGTATATCAATAATAAACCTTACCGGCTCCTGCCTGAAAAACGGCACATTCCCCACCGTCTGATAAGGTATATTGTGGTCATTAAAAGCTTTTTGTATCAAAGGCATCTGGGATTTAATTCTACAGAGCACAGCAAAATCAGAAAGACTATCAATCTCCAAATCCTTTTCGCCTTCTGTTATCTTGCTGTCTATTGAAAAAAAGCTTAAACCGCCCAGCATTTTTTCTATTGCTCTTGCAACAAACTCCGCCTCGCTTTTATCCGTAGCGTTTTCGGCAATATTTATTTTAATACCCTTCTGAAGACCTTCCAGCATTTTGTCTTCAGTATGCTTGCCTTCCCGCTCCGCCGAATCGAGGCGAGTGATAACCCTGCTTGATGCCCTGAGAATAGATTCTGTACAGCGGTAACTTTTCTTCAGATTGTAAACCAAAGCACCGGGATAATCATCAACAAATTTATTAATAAATTTTATGTCAGCACCGCGGAAACCGTAAATCGCCTGGTTCGGGTCTCCGATAACGCATAAGTTTGAATTATACTCAGGCATAAGCATTCTTATCATCTGATACTGGGCAAAATTTATATCCTGGTATTCATCAATAATAATCCATTGGTATTTTTTTCTGTAAACAGAAAGTACCTCCGGATGATCAGTAAAAAGCTTTACAGAACGGTATATTAAATCGTCAAGGTCAAAGAGATTCAGTTTTTTCAGAATCACTTCATATTTTTTGAAAACTTCCGATAAATCTTTATCCTTTATGTCCTCTGCAGATTTTAAATTCTGTTTAACATTTGTTATTTCATCGGAAATCCTTTTAACCTGCTTCTTTTCACAGCCTATATTTTTAGGAAGTATCTGCTCTTTATCATCCTCGTCAATAATGGAAAAGTTTTTATTCCTACCGGTATTTTCACTATATTCCTTTAATATAGACAGCCCGAAAGAATGGAAAGTGGAGACAGTCAACTTTGGAACAACAGTCTTGTCCTCAAGTATAGATGTCAGCCGTTCCTTCATTTCATCGGCTGCCTTGTTCGTAAAGGTCACGGCTAAAATATTTTCAGGATTTATGCTTCTATTTTTAACAAGATTTACTATTCTATAGGTAAGTACATGCGTCTTCCCGGTACCCGGTCCTGCAATTATAAGTGCCGGCCCCAAAAAGTGTTCTGCTGCTTTCTTCTGCTGGCCATTCAGTCCTTTCAATATATTTGATTTAGTTTCTTCTTTATCCGGTTTCTTCCCCTGCTGGTTCTTTTTCAGCCGTCTGTATTCTTCAAGGTCAAAATCTATTAAATTTCTTCTTTGTTTCTGAACAGGTTTACCCTGAGCCAAATCATTAAATAATAATTCCTTATTGCCGAAAGATTTCAGCTCGTTTTCCTTAAAAACCTTTATCTGTCCGTATTCACCGTCAAAACCTTCTTTTATGTAGACCTCGCGGTCTCTCATACGTCTTATTGCTTCAGACAAAATATCATCAGCTATTTTTTTTATTTCTTTGATATCCAGATCAAGAAGAAGGGCAAACTCCGAACCTGCTCTTTGTACCAGAGTATTATACATCTTTGTAACCTGTTTGGAGTTCGGGCCGAGTTCTGTAATCTCGGATAAAATTTCCTTTAACGGAATAAGCGAATAAAAGGACGGACGGTTTTCCCTCTGTGTAATATCATCCCTGTCTGCCAGTTCCACTACGCGGTTCATTACACCTATAATAACCTTTTTACCGCATACAGGGCATATCTCATTATTCCTGAGAGTTTCTACAGGATTCCAGACGACATCACACTTTCTGTGACCGTCATAGTGGTATTTCCCTTCCTGCGGGAAAAACTCCACGGTACCGAGAAATCCCTTAGAATCACTGCTTTTTATCGCATTAGTAATGGCATTATAGGAAAGTTCCGTATTAAAAAGGTTCGCTTCTCTTCCCAATTTTTCCGGCGAGTGCGCATCCGAATTTGAAATAAGTGTATACTTATCCAGAAAACTGCACATCCAGTTCATCGGCGGGTCTGAAGAAAGCCCTGTTTCTACCGCAAAAATATGTTTTGACAGGTCATCATAACATTCTTCGATGGAATCAAATCCTGATTTGGCCCCCAGTGCAGAGAACCACGGAGTCCATATATGTGACGGTACAAAGAAAATATTATCTGAACACTCAAGCGCTATCTCAAGTAAATCCCTTGAATCCAGTCCCAAAATAGGTCTTCCGTCGGAAGTTATATTTCCTATTTTGGAAAGTTTGTTCTGCATTCTTTCTGCAGTCTCAAAATCAGGAGAGAATATAAGGTTATGGACTTTTCGTACCTTCCCGTTCTTTTTATATATACTGCTTATCTCTGCAGTCAGTAAAAATCTCGTTTCGTTATTGAAAGAACCCAAACCATTCTTGCCCAGTACCGCATTGCCGGTACTGGGTTTTAATCTAAAAAGTCCCTGTTCGGCAGGTTCAAGTTTCTCCTTCAGCTCCTTCAGCCAGCCGGGATGCGTAAAATCTCCTGTACCTACAACCTTTATACCTTTAATTCCTGCCCAGTAATTCAGATATTCAGGAATAAGGTCCTTACTTGTTGCGACAGAGTAGTGCGAATGTATATGAAAATCTCCAATAAATTTCATTATTAACCAGCTCTGTCTCCTTTATTAAAGAATAAAATTCATGTAATAACGGTATTGACTGACGCTATGTTTTATATACCAAGTATTTCCGAAAGGATGATGTTCGCATAGATAAAAATTTATACCATCCTTAACAACACTCTGCTCATCCGTAATAGTAAACCTCACCTTTATAACAACATCCCTTTTTCCGGTAGAAAACACATACACAGGGTAGCTGCCCTTTAAATCCTGTACATCAATCTCAGTTGTTGCAAGCTTACCGACCCTGTCAAACGCATCGTCAGTTTTCCCTTTTTCCAATGCCTTTTCCGCCTTATTTATTTCATAGGGAAAATATTCGCTCATCAATTCCATTTTTACTTTCCGCATTAACACTTCGTTATCAGTCATATCCCCAATGCTTATAATTCTAAACGCAATAAATATTGCAACTCCAAATAAAATAATAACTGCTTTCCATCCCGTTATTTTAATTTCAGCCATCTACACGCCCCCGCTTAATACAAAACACGTTAGTTTTTTATATTTTCCACCAGGATGGGATAAAAAATCTAGATAACCTATTTTCTTGAACTAATTTAAGCTTTTCTCTTTCTTCCCAGGAAAGTTTTTTCTGCTGAATAAGGCCAATATTTGACAAATACTTATTATACAATTCTGCATAGAACTCTTTATTTTTTTCGCAAAGAACTTCATATGACTCATATATTGTATTAATAGGCGGCACTTCTCCAACGACCTTTTTATTTTCCCCATCTGCATCCATTATACAAAGATAAGTTTTAGATTTGATTGGGGGAGCATTACGCCAGCCGGTAGAACTTACCTTATCAATTTCTTTAGTCATTAAATACACAACTTTTTTTCCATCATCTGTCCAATAAGCTACCGGATAACTCGTTTCAAAGGAATATATCCCCATCCAGTCCTCTATCCGGTGATAGAAAACTATATATCCCGCAGTAATTACAATTAACAGCAATACTATTTTCCTCTTCTTTAGGATTAAAAAAAATATTATTAAAAATACCAAGGCAATACATATTCCAGATAACCAATTTGACATTAACATTCCCTCAAAAATGATATAAAAACTACAACTTTTTTTCTTATTTATTGCTGCAAAAACCAGTTGAAAATCCTCAGTGGAGGAAACCGTCCCTATTACACTGCCAGTTTTTCTATTAGCTGCAGGGTGGTTCTGTCTATTTTCTTTTCTCTGGAGGTTACATGGTGTATCGGTATTGCTTTTATTCTGCCCCCCTGCAAAACTACGACTTTGTTTTTATCACTCTTCAAAATCAAATCAACGGCATAGCTTCCGAATTTCCCTGCAAGGTTCCTGCTTCTTGCAGAAGGATTTCCTCCGCGCTGGATATATCCTAAATTGCTCACCCTGGCACTTATACCTGTAGCTTTCTGGATTCTGGATGCAAGTGCATTGGCATCACCGCAGCCCTCGGCAAAAACGATTATAACCGATGTCTTTTGTTTTTTCTGGTCTTTTTTAAGCTCATCACAGATTCCTCTGATTTTTTTCGGAGGATATTTTACTTCCGGAACAAAAACAAATTCTGCGCCTGAGGCAAGTCCTATCTCCAGAGCCAGAAAACCGTGTTCCCTGCCCATTACTTCAACAATAAAAACCCTGTCAAAACTTGTTGCGGTATCCCTTATCTTGTCAATTGCATCAACCGCTGTATCTATTGCGGTATCAAATCCTATTGTCTCATCAGTTCCGAAAACATCGTTGTCAATACTTGCAGGAACACCTATAACATAAATGCCTGATTTTGAAATCTTTTCTGCAGCCCGGATGGAACCGTCCCCGCCTATAACAACAAGATAATCAATCATGTACGTTTCCAATGCATCTACCGCTTTTGCCATTCCCTGAGGAGTTTTTATTTCCGAACATCTGGAACTTTTTAAAACTGTTCCTCCGTGGTGAATTATTCCGCTGACTGAACGCGGGCCCATGCTGATAATATTGCCGTCAATAAGTCCCTGATAACCGCCTACTATACCGCAAACTTCTAATCCTGAAGCTACTGCTCTGCGGACAACTGCCCTTGTACAGGCATTCATTCCGGGTGCATCACCACCGGGTGTAACTATCGCAATCCTTTTCATATTTCTCTCCTAATTACTTTTTGGCGAAGTCTTCTATAACCTTTGCCAATCCTTCAACAACCTGTGTCATACTTTTATAATCAAGTGTATCCGGTGTATCATGCTTTGTGTGATAATTAGCATTTCTGTAATATGATGAATCAGTTACCATAATCGCTTTATAGCCGTATTTCCAAAAAGAGGAATGGTCTGATAACGAAATTGCAGAAAGAACAGTCGGGGCTGTAAGCGTTTCCATAGGGAATTTTGAATGTTTTTTGAACAATGCTTTAGCTTTGTTAAGAAGTGCTATTGATTCCATATTGCTTACAAAACCGATAAAATTACCTTTTGACGGATAAAAAAGCTTTAAAATCCCCAACGGATACTCCTGGCTTTTCTTCTTTTCTGTGTAATATCCTATCATCTCAAGGCAAATCATTGCTCTTACATTTTCCTTTTTTATTGAGACCTCTTTTGCATAAACACGGCTGCCCATTTCTTCCGTATAGAAAAAAGGCGGTTCTTCATTTGTAAAAGCGGCAAACCTTATGGTCTTTTTTGTATTTTTGTCTTTGAGAATCCTTGAAAGTTCCAGCAGTCCGGCTACCGCAGAAGCATTGTCATCTGCACCCGGAGACCCTACAACACTGTCGTAGTGTGCCCCAATAATAATAATATCATTGTTCCCTTTTTTTTCTGCAATAATATTTCTGTATTTTTTCCGGGTAACTGTGTAGAATTGACATTCGGGTTGGTATCCGTAGGTTTTAAATTCATTGGATATGTAGTCTGCAGCAGCTTCAAGTTTTTCGTAATGAAGGAAGTTTCGTTCGCCTATCTTACCGGCAAGATGGTAAACATGCTCTTTTAAATTTTTCTCCAGTTCAGCGGAAGCCATACTTTGAGTAATTAACACCATCCCTGTAAAAAACAAAAAAAATACCATCATACTTACCGATTCCGGTGACAAAGAAAATTCTATTACGAAAATAAAAATAGGCTAAAGTACGTATCGCCTGCCCGACTCCGCCAGCCGGCGGAGCATTCAGGCGGGCTGTAATCTAATCAGTCAATCATCGTAATCAATATTTTATAGGTTCTTATATTGTATACAATTAGCCGCCAAAAAGCAACTAAAAATTGACATAAATACCCCGTTTTTGTATAATGAGTATATATTTACGAATAACACGAAATCCACATCCGAATTACACTAAAAAACATTCGTGTTATTTGTTCCCTGATATACAGGGCATTCGTGTAATTCGGCATTATATATATGTTCGAAAACGGTGAACTTTTTCCGGAAAAAGATGTTGTAAGTTTCCGTATAAACAAGGTAGTCAAGCGTAACGGCAGGATTGTCGCATTTGATAAGGACAAGATTACCGATGCTATATTCAGGGCGGCTGCAGAAGTCGGAGGAACCGATAAGGAACTTTCAGATTCTCTGGCAAAAAAGGTCGTCGTAATGATAAATGAAAATTACCCGCCTGATTCAACACCCCTTGTAGAAGAAATCCAGGATTTAACCGAAAAAGTACTTGTAGAAAACGGACATTTTGTAACAGCAAAGGCATATATTCTGTACCGGGCTGAACATAAGCGTATCCGCGACGGGAAAGAAGCCAAAATTATAGTCCGGGATAATATTCCGTATAAAATCCTCTGGGAATATCTTGCATGGAATGTTGACCATAAGTGCGATACAATCGAAAAACTGAACGAGCAGATTAAAAGCGGTTCCATTAAAAAACTTATTGCTGAAGCAGAGGATGTTTATCATGAGGAGATTAACAAGGTAGCAAAAAAAATAATAGAAAATAAGGATGCAATTCGGCTGATAATAGTTGCAGGACCTTCTTCCAGCGGAAAAACAACTACAACAACCAAAATAAGCGAGGTACTGAAAAAGAAAAATATCAGTTTTGTACTTCTTAATCTTGACAACTATTTTAAAGACCTGAATGAACATCCCAAAGATGAATACGGCGACTACGACTTTGAAGCCCCGCAGGCACTGGATTTGCCGTTAATTAACGAGCACCTTTTTAATTTAATGAAGGGCAGGACAATAAAAATGCCCTGCTATGATTTCAAAACAGGCAGAAGAACACTGGACAAAACCGAATTTAAACTTGAATCAAACCAAATTCTTCTGATTGATTCACTTCACGGACTTTATAACGAAATGACAAAAAGTATTCCGCATAAAATGAAGTTTAAATTTTATATAGAAGCAATCTGCCAGATACGTGACAACAGCGGTGAGTTTGTCCGGTGGTCAGATTTAAGGATGCTGAGGAGAATGGTACGGGACTCCTGGCACAGGGCTTATGACCCTATGCGTACGGTGGGGCACTGGCACTACGTAAGACGCAGTGAAATGAAATATATTGTCCCGTTTATAGGAAAAGTGGACCATGTTTTCAACGGGGCACTGCCTTATGAACTTCCGATTCATAAAAAATTTATGTTTAAGCAGTTCCCTAAAATTATAAAAGAATACGGTAATGATGCTAAAAAGACCGATGCTGATATAAGGGCACGGCGGGTATATAAACTTCTAAGCGAATTTGAAGAACTTGATGATCCGCTTGTTCCGAAGAACTCGCTTTTGAGAGAATTTATAGGGGGAAGTTCATACACATACTGAGGATGATTACAGCGATTTTGTAAGGCGATTACAGTGATTTCTGACTCTGACTTATCTCCGTAATCTTGCAGTTTTATCACCGGAATCAGAGATTATTGAGGTTTCTTCAATAATCTTAGGATGGGGAGGATGGCTAAGATCTTTATTAAGTCACCGGCAATAAAAGGAAGCATACCTAAAACCACCGCATTTTTAATACCGCCTACAAAAAGAGAAAGAATCAGTGCGCCGGAAAAAAGAAGAACCAGGTCACCGAGTATAAGAGCATAAAAAATCTTCCATTTTCTTTCGACAAGATATCCTACCAGCCAGGAAGCCAGAATAAAACCGAAGATATACCCGCCGGTCGGGCCCCATAGAGCTCCTGTATGTGTAAACAACGGGAGTCCGATACCGCCCATCAGAAAATACAATAACTGTGAAACCCCTCCGAGTTTCTTACCCAATACCGCACCGCTTAATAGGACAAAAAAGGTCTGCAGGGTTATGGGCACAGGAGTAAAAGGCAGAGGAATTCTTACATATGCTCCGAAAGTTGTAGCAAGCACAAAAAATGAAACATATATTGCTTTTCTGACATTTGCATCAACAATAACTTTTTTATTAAGAACCGCTGTAATCATATATTCTCCTTGTATTAACTGAAAAATTGACTAATTGTGTTATATTTTATAAACTATTATACTTTAAAAAAGGGCTTTGTCAAATGATTCTGATAATCTTCTTACTTATGTCCACATGTATCTGGGCTCAAACAGTCCCGCCTGTAACGATTTCCATAAAAAGGACTGCGGATGTCGACAAAAAAGTTGTTGTAATTTCTTCCGAAAGTTTTAAAAATTCCTTAAACAAAACATTTGCTGATTCCGGTATTGATATCCAGCGCAATACAACACACCCGAATATATCACTCAAAGGCGCTACATTTCAGCAGACATCCATATTCATAGACGGGGTACGTATAGACGACCCCCAGACAGCTCATCATAATCTTAACCTGCCGGTTGCTATTGAGGATATCGAGAGGATAGAGGTATTATCCGACAGGGGATTCTCAGGTGCTTTGAATATAGTTACCAAAAAACCTAAGGATAAAATTTTTCTGGAGGTCTCAGCCGGAGATTTCCTAAGCAGTATGGGCAGGGCAACGGTGGCAAAGAAATGGAAAAATACAGCCAACAGTTTTTCTTTTGAAAGAAAACTGTCCGCAGGCTACCGTAACGACACCGACTATGATATAACAAATTTTTCCAACCGCTTTGACTGGACCGCACAGAATTTTGAAACAGGTCTTTTGTTTGGTTATTTAAAAAAGGATTTCGGAGCTTCCGGATTTTATTCCGATTATCCTTCTTATGAACGGACCGACACATATTTGTCAAAAATATATTTTGACTGTGAGCTTTACGATTTTACCGTAAAACCCGAAGTACAATGGAAACAAAACAGAGATAAGTTTGAGCTGGACTCCGCAAGACCGGACTGGTATTACAATAAACACAGGGCCGATACATATACAGCTAAACTTAATCTTATTAAAAACAATTTTTCGCTTGATACAGGCATATCTGAAGAAAAAATTAAAAGCTCAAATATCGGATACCATAGAAGAGAGATTTATTCTCTTTTGGGCAGTTACCATTACAATCTTACAGAAAAACTTAATGCGGATTTCGGGCTGGGACTTGATAATTTTAATGATAATTCTTTTGTTTCGCCGTCACTGTTTCTGGATTATGCTGTTCCCGGAATATTGAAAACTCATTATCTGATAAGACGTTCCTTCAGAGTACCGTCATTCACTGAACTCTACTATTCCGACGGAGCAAATTCCGGGAATCCGGAACTTAACTTCGAAAGGGCAATGCTTTATGAAACCGGACTGGATTATTTTTTGTTATCCTTTAACTTTTTTCTGCGCGACGAAAAGGATATTATTGACTGGATAAAATGGAGCGATTCTGATACGAAATGGTCGGCTGTAAATATAGGAACAGCAAGGTTTTACGGATATGAAATCGGAATAAAAGAAGAAATTAGCAGGATATCCTCCGGAGTAAACCCCCACACCAATGCATTGGTGGTGGGGGTAAAGTATTCATATACAAACTCATCCAAGGATGCAGATTATATCTCGAAATATGCCTTAAGATATGCACACCATTTACTGACAACAGAAGTTTCTTATCTGTTACCATGGGGGATCAGGCAAAAATTAAACGGAATTTATAAGGAAAGAATCTCGAATGAACAATATTTTGTTCTGGATACAAAATTTACCAAGAAATTCTCTATCGGTGAGTATTATATAGAGATAACCAACCTGCTTGATAAGGATTATACGGAAATTCCCTATGTGCCTATGCCGCCGAGGATAATTCAGGTAGGAGTTAAAATATATCTGTAAATTCTGACTAAGTTATCCATAATATTTTTATCTCATCTTCTACTGACTTAAATTCTTTGTCGCCGGTTATGAGTTCCGCTTTTTTGAGTTTCGCCAAAGCGGCGGAAAAACAATCGGCATAGGACATCCTTTTTCTTGACTTATATATTGCCGCCTGCTTTGCAATCAATCTGTCAATATCAATGACCTCTATCGGGAATGTATCAATAATCCGCATTATATCTTCCGTTTCTTCAGTCCCTTTCTCCCGAAGAATAATATAGTAAACTTCTCCCCAGTTAATAACGCTCATCAGAAGCTTTTTATCTTTGGCTGCAGTATCGGTCAAAATATTTTCAACCTTTTCCCATCCGGACTCTTTGTTCAGGTAACTCAACAATGCATGGGCATCTATTACTTTTGCCATTTCTTATCCTCCCTTTCCTTATCCCGTGCTCTGTCTTGCAGGAGTTCCTGAGTCAGCTTTCCTTTGCTTTTTAAGATTCCGGCCATTTTTTCAAAATAGTCCTTAGTGAGCGGTTTAAGTATTATTTCGTCGCCTTTATCAACAAAACAGATTTTTGTCCCTTTCTTAATTCCGTGTTTTCTGCGAATTTTTGACGGTATTACAATCTGCCCTTTAATGGTAACCGCAAAAGTATCCATATTCCCTCCAATGAAGGCATAGTGTCAATAGGTATCCGACACTTGCCTAATTTATTATTAAGTCCGTAGACCATCCTCCAATCCGTGCCTT
>JAFGLF010000048.1 GCA_016928195.1 Elusimicrobiota bacterium | reverse complement strand
TTACAAGTTATCCGCCACAGGCGGATTTCGTTCCGATAAAAATCGGACCTCAACAAATTAAAAGTTAAACCTAAACTTTAGGCACTTGTCACTTTAGCTCACTTTAAACTTTAAACTATTTTTCTTTCCATGCCGGCATTTGCGGCATAACCTCATCCACTTTCTTTTCTGCTTCTTTCCTTGTGATGTCTTCCATGTTCATTAAAGCGCTGATCCAGCCCTCTCTAATGACTTCTCTGCTTCTCAGATTGCCGTCAGGTGCACAGTACTTGCAGTATTTTAAGGTTTCATTGCCTGCGCCGTGGTCCTCAGGTTTTTTCATCGGCATTCCGCAGCTTTCACAATTCATTTCCATAAACACCCCATTAACACAAATTTCGGATTTCGGATTTCGGATTTCGGATTTCGGATTTTGAATTTAAGGTTATTTATAAATTCTGTTTTAACATAAAATCCGAAATTGAGAATTCAGAATTGAGAATTAATAACTCTGCTCTAACTCTAATATTATACCTAACTATCCTCCAGTTTACCTCCAGATTTTTTTATATTTAAAAAATAAAAACCAAGTTTCTGAAAGCAGAATATAATCGTATTCCAGTAACTTGGCTAACCTTTATAGACTGATTACGGTGATTTCGAACCAAGATTACAGTGATACGTCAAAAACTGCTTTATCGCTGTAATCGTTTTTTTATCGTTGAAATCATCCCCTTACGGCAACCAGACTAACCTTAAAAGGTTCCTCAGTTTTGCGCCCCCGAAAAGTCAGTTCATTTGTTCGTGTGTTCGTTAGTTCTTAAGAACCTTTGAACCATTGAACCTGTGAACCGCCGTTCTAGGTTTGCCCTTCTCGCTTCTACTATAATTTATAATGAATTTTTCCACACATGTCAAGGACTTTATTCGCCGTGGCGAAAGAATCCGAAATTAATTGTATTAGTTCTCAGTTCTTAGTTCTGTATCTACTTGTCTGGCCTTTATTTACCTATCTACCTATCTACCTACTTATTTGTCTTATTATCTATCCAGTCGAGGAGGTTATCTTCGAATTTGCCGTCAAACATCTGTACTCCGTGCCGGTTTTTTTTGCCTTCAAAAAATACCGCATCCACATCTTGGTCCTCGGCAATATCCATTAATCTGGCAGAACTCTTGTAAGCATACTCATCTTTCGGGGATGCAGCAATAGCAACCGGCCGGTTGCCGTATTGCTGAAGAGCAGGCGCTGTAAGCAGTCCGACATAATTCAATCCGGGCGAAAGCAGAACAGTAAGCGGTATTGATTTATGGCTTGCAGAATATATTAAAGCTATATTTGCTCCGACACTCGCACCGGCAAGAGCAATCCCGGTTTTCTTTATATGTCTCTTTTTAGTTAAGTGTTTTACCATGCAGTCAACATCTTCCGGCATTTTAAACCATTCGGAACCCTGTACCGGCCTGCCGAAATATTTAAAATTGACCTCTTTGCCGGATTTTGTTTTATTGCTTTCCTCGTGACCGCGCATGTCAACAGCCAGATACCCGTACCCCCTTTCGGATAACTTGTCTGCAAAACCATACCATTCCTCTTTACTGCTTGCAAGCCCGTGTAAAAGAATAAATGTAAGCTTTCCGGGTTCCTTTGGAGGTACGAATTTACCTATAAGGATTACATTGTCTTTGGTTATGATTTCCGACCGCGGTTGCGAATCAGGCACCCGTTCCGCACACGCCGTAAGCAGACACAACCCCATAAACAAAAATACAGCGATAATCTTATTTTTCATGTTTTTTTAGTACAGAAACAAATGAACCAATGAGCTAATGAACGCTGTTATAATTCTTAGTCCTCAGTTCTTAATTCTCGAAGCGAAGCGTAGATCCGCCAACGCCTTAGTGGCGGATGAATTATCAGAACCGTCCCCATTAGTATAAGAACACGAGAACTTAAGAACATAAGAACACTAGAACTTAAGAACATAAGAACACGAGAACTTAAGAACGCCGTTATAACTCAGAGGTTTTTCGATATCTTATAACCTATATATATGCCGGCGATTCCTCCGACAAAACCGCATATAAGCCCGTAAAAGGAAAAAACGGAAGCACCGAAGAATTTCGGTATATAGCCCCCGATGTAGGAACCTATACCCATACAGATAAATATCAATGTTTTCGGATTCATATAATAAGACGATTTTGAATTTCGAATTTCGAATTTAAGGTTAACTGCAGTTTATAAATCAGGTTTTAACATAAAATTCGAAATCCGCAATTCAGAATTCGAAATTGCTTATCTCAGTTCTCAGTTCTCAGTTCTTAATCCTGTTTCTTTCGAACTGTCTTCATTCCGTCTACAGCCGAACTCATTATACCGCCTGTATAACCCGAACCTTCGCCTATCGGGTACAGATTTTTTATATTTATTGATTCGTTTGTTTCACTGCGTTTAATTTTTACAGGACATGAGGTTCTTGTTTCTGCACCTAACAGTATCCCGCTGTCCGAAACAAACAGCGGGTAATCTTTTTTCCACTTATTAAATGCGGTTAAAAGCACCCCGCTTATAAATTCCGGAAAAAGTTCGCTCATATTAACAGCTGTTGCGCCCATCTTGTATGAATTTTCATTTAATTTTCCGGAAGTCCTTCCGCATAGAAAGTCCGTCAGGTTCTGCGCAGGAACTTTCCAGTTCCCTCCGCCTGCATTAAAACTCTTTTGTTCTATGTTTCTCTGGAATTCGATTCCGGCTAAAGGACTGTCAGATTTATAATCATCCGTATGACAGGTTACGACAATTGCCGAATTTGAAAATGCAGACGACCTGCCTGAGTAGCTCATCCCGTTTACAGCCATCAGGCCGTTTTCGGATGAAGCGTTTATTACTTCGCCTCCGGGACACATACAAAACGTATAAGCCCCCCTTCCTATTTTTCTATCCGTATATGTAAAAGAATAATTAGCAGGTTTCCTGTCAGCAGGATCCCCGTATTTACTGCCGTATCTTAAAAGGTTAATTGTTTCGGCAGGGTGTTCCACCCTCACACCGACTAAAATCTGCTTCTGCTCAAGGACAACGCCTTTTTTATGAATCATCTCAAACGTATCCCGCGCAGAATGCCCCACCGCAAGATAAATAACCGAAGAACGGTATTCCCTATCCCCGTTTATTACTACGCCCGAGGCCCTGCCGTCGGATATAAGCAGATCCGTCATTTTTGAACCATAATATATTGTACCGCCCCTTTCAAGGATATAGTTTCTTATATTACGGACTATTCCGCACAGCACATCCGTTCCCAGATGCGGCTTGCCGGTATGTCTTATTTTTTCAGGTGCGCCGAATTTAATAAAAGTGCGCAGTACCTTGTCTGCATGTTCCGAATTTTTTATTCTGGAAAACAGTTTTCCGTCGGAGTATGAACCTGCTCCGCCTTCGCCGAACTGTATATTGGATTCGGGGTCCAGCACCCTTTCTTCAATAAACCTCTGAACATCAACAGAGCGTTCCTCTATTTTTTTGCCCCTTTCGAATATTAAAGGTTTAATGCCGGAATCGATGAGCTCAAGAGCAGCGAACATGCCGGCAGGGCCAAAACCGATAATTACAGGCCTTTCATTATTCATTAATCAACACCGTCCCCTTTGCTAAGTTTGATAAGTTTCTGGTTATCTTTCTTTATGCATTATAAGGTTTTTTATGTACATCTTACCTTTGCCGCCTTCTGTTTTACTTATAGTTATTTCTATAAAAGACACAACATCTAAGGTTTTGTCACCACCCCATAAATATTCAAGTTCAGAAGAGGAGAATGTAATTTTACTATATTCGGCAAAACGGACACTGTCAGTCCTCCATCCGAATACAGACCCATCGTTATCTATTAATTTAAATTCGAGATTATTAGCCGGTCCTTCAGTTTTTAATTCTAAACTTATGTCAGCACCGTTAAGACCGGCCGGAATACCTGAACCTTTTTTAAATGATGTCCATATGCCTTTGTCCAAAGTATATTCAAAAATCCCTTCATTTTTCCCCCCTGATTTTAATTTCAACGGAATATTATTATCGCTTACAGTTTTCCATGCGCGAGGATCTGAAAAGTCATCTATGATTTTCCCTTTTGAAGGGATAGCCTTGGCTTCTGAATTCTCTTTTATTTTATTCTCAGATATTGAATTGCCATATTCCGCAGGTTTCTTTGCAAATTTCCAGGGAGGAACTTTATAAGGGATTTTTGTACCATGTAATGTATCTTCAGTTCCTAAACGGATTGGATTTAGCCAGATACCGCCTCCCCCGCCATTATCAAAAACTCTTATCGCGATAAGATTTTCTTTTCCAAAATAAATGTATTTATCCGGAACACTATAAAATCTTTCTTTATTCCAGAATCCGTCTTTGAAATCAGGAGGGAACGCCGTTTTTCCGATAAAATTACCGTTAATATATATCTGGTCTGCATCATCAATCCCGCCAATCTGGACAGCAAGTTCTTTATGTTTTTCTATTCCGGCCGGCATGTCAAAATGAATTCTGTACCAGGCATAACCGTCATGGTCATATCCCTCGTCTTCCCACCGGGCAGGTATTCTGATCTTATCCCAGGTTTTGTCATCATAATCTACATTTTTCCAGTTAATGTTGTCTCCTGTTTTGAAAAAACATTTACCTTCAAAATTAATATAGTCCAATAATGCGAATTCTTTACTATCTTCTGAAACTATTTGTTTGTTTTTATCTAATACAACTGCTTGAAGTAAATAATTCGCCCGGTCCATAGTTAATTTGACAGAGGTAATGAGACTATTATATTTGCCTGATACAACTATATTTTTGGAATCATTCATTACAACTTTATGGGTATTTTTGTTGATCAATCTCCAATGTATTGAAAAATGTTCACGCTGTATTTTAGGGTTATCATTAATAAATACTATTTCTTGTTCAATATTATCTCCTTCCCGGTAATACTTTTTCGTGAATATAGAATTAACACGAATAATCGGTTTTGAAACGTATAACCCCTCTATGTACCTGTTAAAATCTTTAACAGACGCTTTTTTAAACTCATCGATTTTTCTATGAGTATTTTTAATAATAGGGTCTTGTGAGGTTAAGTTCCAAATATAACCTTCGGTAAGAAAGTTTGCTAAAGCCATAAATAACATACCCTGGTCAAGTACAAGATAGCTATTGGTCGTTTCACTGGTGACATAATCAATTCCGTCCCTGAACCCGAAAGCATACGATTTATTACCAATAGTAATATCTTTTCTAGCGCCTAAACGGTCAAGTTCTTTTAAATTATTTATAACTTCTTCCGGAAAAATTGAAATTACTAAAGATGAAGCATGCGGGGTTACTACCTCATCGCGCAAACAGTTTACTCCAATATATCCATGCCGAGGAGAATCCGATGCTGACCATCCCCAAACAGGCGCTCCAATTACTCTGGCATGATGCATCTGTGCATAGGCAAATGCCGCCGCTGATTTGTACATCTCGGTATATCTTTCGTCAAAAAAAGAAAAATCAATACACTGCATGAAAAGGCCGCCGCCGTTCCAGCCGGGAATATAATAGGACATACCATATTTAGTTTCTTTATCCCGGACCAGAGTATTCCATGCGTCAACGGGAACTTTACCGCTTCCGACAGCAATAAGGATCGCGCTTCTGGCATCGCTGCCAATCCAGGTCAACTGCCATCCAGGCTCTTCGGTTTTCATATTATGACCGCCGATAAGTTTTTTGCTTTCGGCATCATACAATTCTGCCCAGTTCATTGCATCCAAAAGTTTAGAAATCCTCCGGTTTAGTTCAGGAAAAGCTTGCCGGGCTACTATATACCCTGCGGCTAAATGTCCTGAATCAAGTATTGAAACCCAGGGATCCTCCGGGATAGGTTTTAAGGTATCGACATCGTGCCAGCTCTGAATGAATCCCTCCCATTGAGGAAGGTTTTCAACACTGTCAAGAATTTTAGAAATAAGTCTTATCGCTTTTTCTCTTTTAATGAATTTTAATTTTTCTGCCGCCACTATGGACGCCATATATAAGCCGATATTGCTTACTGAAGTATTCACATGAGATTTGTCGGACCTATCGTACGGTAACCCGCTTGGAGATTTCCCCAAATATTCGATACATTGCCAGGTGTTTTCCGCTAAGGTTTGTAAATACCGATAATCCTTTTCTGATATTCTACTTTTAAAATCCGGCGCTTCGCCGATAAGATTGTGCGGTAACAGATATGTTATTAAAATTATAGAAATTAAAAGTCTTGTATTATTCATAATTTATTAGAAACGTCCCCATTTATCATAATTTATATTCGATTCCCAATAATATATAGTTTATCCAAGTAAAAGAATAGACTTCTTCTACATCTGAGCCCCCCTCAACCACCCTATAACCAAAATTAATTTTTAGGTCATTATTTAATTGATAATTAAGACCCAGGAATATATCTTCGGCTCTACCATATTGAGAGAATAAGGCATCTCCATTTATTTCAAAATTTAAGTTATCTTTAAAAGGATAGTTGACTATAAAATTTAATAGGGGAACAAAACCAGTATTGAGTTTTTGAGATTTAACAGTATCAGTTTCAAGTGTTATTTCTGCATCACGTATTTTAGCTGTAAAACCTATTGATTTGAAATATTTATTTCTTGTTTTGAAAAAGTACCTGTACCTGATTCTATAAGAGTCAAAACGAAATAGTCCATCAACTATATCTCCTTTACTAAATTGAGTGGTTTTAAACAATATGTTTTTGGGAAGTACGCCTTTTGCTGTTATACTCAAAGGAGCTATCAGAAGTTCAAGTCTGTGATTTTTATTAAAAGCATACCTTAATTCAGTACGATATGCTATTTGCCCGTCTGCATCCAGATTATCAGTTAATGAAAATTCGTTAATAGTAGATCTAGGAATAGAGATATCGCTGTACGATGGATATGCATAAGCTCCTTCTATATATAAAGACCAGTTTGCTCTTAATTGATTGCATGAAATAATTATGCAGTATAAAAAAATGATGAAAAATTTATTCTTTTTCTTCATACCAGTATCAATTACACCACCGGACTTATTGCAATTTTCCAGGCCCGACCCCATCCCCATATTTCTATATCAACCTATCAACGTATTAACCTATCAACTGTCTCCATTATTTCCACGCCCTTAACCTCGGTATCCAGCGCGGAACATTCTTCTTATAGTTCCTGTATTCATCGCCGAATCTTTTTTCAAGGTCTTTTTCCTCAGAAAGCGGAAAATAAATTGAATTACCAATAAAGAATACCGCCGTCCATACTGCTATCTGCCATGATTTCAGCAGTATTGACTCAGCAAGCAGTATCAGCAGTACCCCGGTAATCATCGGGTTTCTGACATAGCGGTAAGGTCCCCTGATAACCATCTTTTTCGGCGGGTCCCATGGAGCAGGAGTTCCTTCGCCGAACTTCAGGAAAAGAGTAGATGTCCAGACACTCAGTACAAGACCAGCGACTGCAGACAAAAGAGCAATCCAGAACCAGACATTGAAAGGAGATATTAATTCAAGCGGGAATATTGGGTCACGCGTAGTTATCAGAATAATTGCAGGGATAAAGACAAGCACAGTGCCCGGCAACAAGATAATTGTTCTCAGCATATATCCCCTCGTAGTCCCGATTCATCGGGACGGAGATCCGCCGGCGCCTCAGTGGCGGATAAATTATTAGAAACGTCCCCATTTATTTATTTTTCTTATATTTCAGATACAATGTTTCAACTTTCTTTCGTGCCCAGGGAGTTTTCCGTAAAAACTTTAAACTGGACTTGATGCTCGGGTCATGATTGAAACAATTGATTTTAATAGTTCTTCCCAAACCATCCCAGCCATAGCGGTCAACCAGCATGTTAAGAATCATCTCGAGCGTTATGCCGTGAAGCGGATCCTTGGACTTTATTTTTGCCGCAGGAACAGAAAGTTCTTTAGCCGTAATCCTTATTAAATCACTGATCCACTTTCTGTCTTCAAATTTATCTTCAATAAAAAAATATAGCTTTGCCCCCGGATATGGAGGCGATTCAACGACCTTTCCAACGAAAGCCCTCCCGCTTACGGTCGGTTTTATAAAAAGCTGATTATTGCATACGAGAGCTACAACCTTACCGTCACAATAAATTGTGTACCCTCCAAACATTTGCCTGTATGTAATTACACCTGCATTCTCTATTTGGTCTACTATAAATTGTACAAAACTCTTGTCTGATGACACTGTTTTTTTATTTTATCTTTTTTCCGTGAAAAGTCAAGGAGAGCCGTAGCGACTTGTGGTGAGTGGTCTGTCCTGAGCGGAGTCGAAAGGAATCGTCCCCTAAGATTGAAAGTCTTCTATGGAGAAATATGAAGTAGTCTCCGGTTTAATAATTTATTAGTTGTCTTTCTTTAACCTCATAACATTTAACGTTTATAATTATATAAGGATTATTATTAAGAATAAAAAACTTTTTTTTCTTTAATTCAGACAAAAAAAGATTAACATCAGGAATTACTTTTTTTTCCTCACAATCATAGCCTATTAAATATTTTTTGTCATATAAATATCTAATTAATAGATATATTTTATTTTCATCATATTTATAGAATTTTAACAATTTTTTCAATATTCCATATTTTATTATTTTACCATAATATTTTCTTAATTTATTTAACATTTCACCGATTTCTTGAAACTTAGC
>JAFGLF010000047.1 GCA_016928195.1 Elusimicrobiota bacterium | reverse complement strand
CCTGAAACCCATGTTCTTTCCTGTCCCGATGCAATGGCAAAAGCAATAGGTTATTATCTGAACGGCTCAAATAAATTTGACTTAAGCACAACCAGCGGGCCGAGGTCTGTTATGATATGCCCCGAGGAAGGGTGCGGTGGCATAATGGAGCCTGAAGGCGGCTGCTATATATGCAGAACCTGCGGTTTCTCTAAATGCTCTTAATCCTGCTGGATTATTATTTTTATTCTTTTAAAATCATTTCAAGCGATGATTTATAGGTGTGGTAGTCTCTTTCCGTAAAAAGGACCATTTTTACAAGTTCAATTTCAGGGTGCTCTTCCAGAAAGCTTATTATAGTTTTAAGAGCAATAAGTGAAGCTTCTCCGGCAGGATAACTAAAAACCCCCGTACTTATTGATGGGAAAGCAATGCTCTTAATATTATTGCGGGAAGCCAGAAGAAGGCTATTATAGTAACTGTTTTTTAAATCCGTACCATCACTGGTTTTACCGCTGTAAATGGGGCCAACGGTATGGATTACATGTTTAGCTTTGAGTTTATATCCGCCGGTTAATTTTGCTTCGCCTGTATCGCAACCTCCAAGTTTTTTACACTCTTTCCATAGCTCTGGTCCGGATGCCTCGTGAATCGCGCCGGATACACCCCCGCCGGGAGAGAGCTCCCTGTTTGCAGCATTTACTATTGCACCTGCTTCTTCTTCTGTTATGTCACCGGTTTTTATTTCCAGTATTGATTTTTTAATTTTATGCTTTGTTAACATATTTTATTTAAATCTCAATACAATTATTTGGATATGCTTTTTTAATCGTTATTCATTTTTCCAGCAGTATTTTGTATAAATAATCAAACCTGCTGAAAAGAATATAAGAGATATTATGACAGTAAGAGAAAGATTTAAAGCAGAGGTAGCGTCAAATCCCGCATTTCCCGTAAGGTAATATGCAATAATAGTATTAACTGATGACATGGGCCAGAATCTTGCAAAAGTCTGAAGTACCCCGGGCAGCATGCTGTAATCAAAAAATACGCCGGATATCGCCGAAGTAATAACAGCTATACTCACTGCGGTCATTATGGCACCCTGGACACTTTTAATAAGCGAACCGCAGATAAGTCCCACTCCTGCTGATGCAAGAATACCAAGAATTAAAAAGCCGATTGATTTAAGCAGATCAGTCATACTAAAAGAAAATTTAGCTCCTAAAGCCAATCCCACTATCAATATGATGATTATGCTTATAATAGAAAAAGACAGAACTGCAAGTATTCTTCCTATTGAGTCTTTCCAGGGCTGTACAGGCATTGATTTTAATTTTAAAAAAAGACCTTTATGCCTGTCTTCAGAAATACTCGCAGCAAGACTTGTCATACCTGAAATCATAAAGGAAAAAGTAATCATTGATATGGTAATCTGGCCTCTGGCAAGTCCTGCATATGCTTCAGGGACTTCTCTCAGGAAGACAAAAACTCCAAGAAATAACCAGAGTATGGGCCAGGCGATTACCCAAAAAAGCGCAGATATGCTCATAAGGTTGTCTTTAATCCCTTTAATAAAAGTAGCGGAAATCTGATTCACTCTTTCACCTTCCTGACAGGTTTTCCGGTCAACTTAAAAAATACATCTTCCAGCGAGGGTATTACTGAGCCTATCTGGATTATTTTATAGCCGTTTCCTTCAACAGCCCTGACTATTTTTGGGATGACTTCCGTAGTCTCATTAGTGTAAATCTTATACCCGTTATCAGTTTCCTGAAGTTTTTCTTCCTTGTTAAACCCCTCCAGTATTTCTCTTATCTTCTCATTTTTAATGGAGGTCTCTACATTTATTATGTTTTTAAGATTGCTGTTATTTTTCAGTTCTTCGGGTGCGCCATCCGCAATAATTTTACCTTTACTCATAAGGCCGACTCTGGATGCATGTTCCGCATCAGAACCAATATGAGTGATAAGTATAATAGTAGTTGTTTCATCCTTTATTAAATCAATGAGACCAAAAAAGTTTCGCCTTGCTGAAGGATCAAGACCGGTAGTCGGTTCATCCAGGATTAATACTTTCTTTCCGGGGAAGAGAATCGTGGCAAGTTCCAGTTTTTTCCTCATGCCTCCCGAATATTTGCTTACCCTTTTACCTGCATCTTCTGTAAGGCCGATTTTATTAATAAGATCATTGACGACAGATAATGCTTCTTTTCTTTTATATCCAAGCATTCCAGCAAAATACATCAGGTTTTCTTTCCCGGTAAGGCTTGAATCCGAAAAATTTTCCTGGGGCAGATAGCCTATTATATCTTTTACCCTGGAAGGTTTTTTGCCATATATTTCTACTGTTCCGCTATTCTGCGCCCTTACCGAAGCAATGATTAAAGACAGAGTAGTTTTTCCTGAGCCGTTTGGGCCCATAAGGCAGTAAAATTCACCTTCTCTTATATTCAGGTTTAAATTATCTATTACTGTTTGATTGCCGTATTTTTTAACAACATCTTTTATGATGATTGAATCCATTATATTTTTAACCGGTGAAAAATTAATTAATTGTTAAGTATAATAATATAAAAATAATATAAAATATAGATTTTTATAATAGAATATAAAAGTTTTTATCTTTGACAGGCATTTTAAAAAACAGGAATTTAAATTATTGCCCTGATTATAATTATTTATTTATAATT
>JAFGLF010000004.1 GCA_016928195.1 Elusimicrobiota bacterium | reverse complement strand
CGTCGTCCCCGGGCGATGTCCATTGCAGGAGTATTTCCCCGTTGTTATCTCCGGTCAATGCTGTAAGGTCGGAAATTGCGTCAGGCGCTGTGCCGTCAGGAACAGCAGTAGAAATTTCTACTTTTATAAAATCCGTCCTGATATCCCCCCAGTTGGGCGGGGCTCCGCCAGGTGCAATGGGCCCGTATGCTAAAAGATGGAGGTAGCCATCCACATCAATATAGTTGCTAATACCGGATACTATTGTGGAACTTATTACAGTGTCCGAACCATTAGTATGATTTCCGATTGTAATCCATGTTAATGAATTAAAATCCCATATACAAAGATCCGCCGAGTAATTTCCATCACCGTTTTCATGGTTCCCCCACCCTTCCCACTCCACATAGATACCGGTTATTGTATCGGTATCCTCTTCTATTGTGAATCTGAAACGCTGGGAGGCATACTGATTGGCAACGGTACCAGTGGAGTAATAGTAAATATCATCGCTTGCTTCAATTTCCGTAGTTGAAACAAAACCAACTTCACCGGTAATCTCAGGCCCACTAGTCGGCGGCCGTTGGGCACTGCCATTGTTAAATTTTTCATTAGCACTGCTGGCGGCTACATCAAAATCATAACTTCCATCGCTAAGTATATAGAATGTCCAAACCTCAGCACTATTTGTGCTGGTGAGTACTCCAAGCGTATCACGCGCCAAGACCCGCCAATAATAGGTAGTCATCTTGGATAAGGACTGAGGAACAGTCCAGCCGGAATTGCTGGATACATTTACCCTGTATGTCACATTGCCATTTAAATCACTATGTGTTGCTAACTCTATTTTATAGCTTGTTACCCTGTCTCCTGAATCAGAATCTGTTGCTGCTGTCCAGCTGAGTGAAGGTGTTTTATCCTCCGTACTTACTCCTGAAACAGGTTCCGGCGATGTTGCTATTCCTGGAGGTGTATTTCCTATAGAGCCGTCAGCTGCAAGAGGTATATCTGCCCAGAAGTCAAGGTCATTATCGGAAAGCTCTTTGTCAAATACGGACATACTATTCTGAGGGTCGTTATAGTACTGCCCTGCTTCACTGCCTGTTGATAATCTTACAATTGTCATAACATCAAGTGCATCATTGCCTGCATATTCAGCAGTTGTATCAACGGAATTGGCAAGTCCGACACTGTTACGGAAGGATGCAACGGATATACGGATTCTTGAGTCGCCGGAAATACCTAAATCCGTGCGGGCAATGGTTGCTTCAATAACATGGGTATTTGTGGATATGCCGATACTATGAAAACCTGTGGGTTCATACCAATCGGTGTCCGTAAGGGCAGAAATCTCAATGGCCGGTATATCCGTCTGTGTCGAATGGAATATAATGTTGTATTCCGGATAGCGTGTCTCTGCCAAATCATTATATTCGTCATCATAGGTCAGATCGGTGTTGTCTCCAAACCATGTAAGGTCTGTATCAGATGAGTTCTGGTCGGTATCCAGAGATATGGCGATGTGAGGGACATTAACATTTGATATAGTGGACATTTCAACTAAAAAGTAAATATAATCAGTATCTGCTGTAATCTGGACACGTTTTATATCATACTGGTCATCCGGGTCAGGAGCATCTGTACGCTCATCACCTTCAGTATCCTTCCACACCCAGTCGTTTGTTGTCGCACTGTTCACAACCATAGAAGGTGAAGGGTCAGGCCAGTCCTCAGGATCGCCGTCTGCATCTCTTTTAAGAACCTTGTATCTTGTTGTACCGTTTGAAAGTTCACTTAAATTTCCGGCTGCATCAATAGTCCATATCCGTATATAATAGTCCTTATTCGGTTTCATATATTCCAATACATATGACTGGAAATCACCGGGATTTACTCCTGAAGTGGAAATAACAACCTGAGCACTGGAATAATTCCATGTTTCAAATTCATCCTTTGAATACTGTATATAATAAGAACAGCCGGAATCAAGTATTCCGGTATCATCATTATTACCCGGAGCTGACCATGTCAAACTTATGTTAGAGTATTCAGTCCCCTGTGTGAATGCAGAAATGTTTGTTATAGCCGAAGGCGCTGTTAAATCTACATATAACCATACGGTCGCCGAATCTGATATACCAGACCAGTTATCTGCCTCATCCTTTGTCCAGATTCTGAAATAATATGTTGCACTCTGTACAAAACCTGTTACTGTTCTGAAGCAGGTATCTCCCGGATTAATACTTTCTGTGGTTATTGTTATATAATAACCATCCCCTGTATCGGTATTTGTACTCCATACAACATCGGTCCAGGAGGAATACTCTATTTTAAATTCGCTTCCTGCCGACAATGTTCCTTCCATATCATTATCACCCGGTGCTATCCAGGACAAATCTATTTCTCCTATACCAAAACCATATTCTAAAGCAGAAAGTGTTGTTATTGCTGACGGCGCAACCTCATCACCTACATCAAGGACAACGTCGTCCCAGTTTATCTCAATGTAAGCTCCGGTACCGTTGCCGGTAGTAACATCCGCTCTCAACCTTATCTCGTATGTACCGTTCTGGTCGAAATAACTCGATACATCAAGATTGCTTACATTCCCATAAATAGGAGTACCTGCTCCGGCCGGAAGTGAAGTATCCGACCATATGTCAGTCGTGCTTTCGTCCGGCTTTTTTATAGTAACATAGATATCTGCCTTATCGTTTGCCGCGCTTACGCCGGATAGTTTTCTCCACCAGAGGCCCAGTTTAACCGTATCTGCAGAACTGATTGTCCCCACACTCTGGTAATCATACCATCCCGCAGCCACTCCCTTACCAAGAACTGAAGTTATCTTCATAGAGTTAGGGCTGTTATGAGCAGGGGATTCTACTGTGTAATCCGTGGCATCCGAGGATACCGTATTTGTTTCAAGGGTGTCGGTGTGGGACCAGCCCGTGTTGTCGGTATCAAGGCTGCCGTTGGTAATAACATCAACCGAATAGCAGGGAGCAGAAACCAGAAACAGGAGAGCAAGTGAGTAAGCGAGTAAGCGAGTAAGTGAACCCAAGAAAAGGCCGGCGGCCCTCGTGGCTTTACCGGCACGTCCTTTTATGAAATTTATTCCGCCAGCTGGCGGATAAGATTTAAACTTTACCATATTATTTTTTATATCCGTTCATATATCCGTTACTGTGTATTATCAATACCTGGCCGGGTTTTATTTTACCTTCCCTTATTTTATCTTTATTGATTTCGTAAATCTCGGGCCAACGGGAAGAATCGCCGTATATTTTGTCGGCAACCAACGGCAGCGTATCCCCTTCCTTTACCGTATAGTATTTTGGTATTGCTTTATGTTCCGGTTCTGCCTGTTTCTTCAGCTGTTTTTTCACATATTCGATTTCGTTAATAGCTTTGCTGTCCCCCGATTTATAACTCAATGCTTTATTGAATGCATCCAGCGCTTTATCCAGATACCCGTATTCAATGTTCTGTTCGCCTTTGAGATACCAGTAGTTATACTGTCTTTCTTTTTCCCTTCTGACAGCGTCCTCATGTACTTTCTTTGCTGCTGCAACTTTTTCTGCACTGATTTTTGCAGCTTCAAGTTTCTCGGCATCTTCACGAAGTTTTTCAGCTTCCTGTCTCGCTTTCTCGGCTTCCTGTTTTGCTTTCTCAGCTTCTAATCTTGCATCTTCAGCTTCCTGCCTTGACTTCTCTAGAGATATCATAGCAGATTCCACTCTTTTTTCCAAGCTCTCGACTGCGGCTCTCTTTTTAATTTCTTCCTTTGTGGCTCCGAACATCAATGTCAGAGAAAAACGGTGAGAACCGTATGTTTCCTGAATTCCGGATAACGGATATATAAAAGCATAATCAAAATTAAACAAACTTACACTGTAACTTGCCCCTACCGCCATATTTTTGTATTCACGGGTACCGATACCAAGTCCGCCCCTTAAAGCGAAAGTGTAGTTGGAAAACCATTTCTCGGCACCGGTATATACTTTGACATCGTTTTCCTTAAAAGCAGCATCAACTGCAACATTAAGCGTATCTTCCTGATAAGCAACACCTGTTTTGATTCCGTACGGAACTCTGTTCTGCTCCATAAGCGGGGTCGGATGAAAAATCATATCCGGCTGGTTAATATCTGTCATAGAAAAAGCAAAAGACAATTTTTGGGTAACATTAAACAAGGAACCGAAATCCAAACTGTATCCCGTCTTGGAATCCCTTTCCCCGTAATCAAATACCGGATCTATTGCCGTATATACATCCTGCCCGACTTTTTTCTGAAGCATTTTTAAGTTCATTCCAAAAGAAACATTTTCCGCTACACTTTTACCGTAGGAAAGCAGAAATGAATTCTCAGAATAATGGCCGACCAGGCTGAAATTCAAATAACCAAGCCCTAATGTACCAACGTTGCTTACGGGCTGAACATAACCTAAAAAAGCACCGCCTAAATTACTTCCGTCATCCAGTCCCCAGTACATCCTGCCATAACCGCTTGTAACCTCAGCACGTGTTATTTTGCCTAATCCGGCAGGATTGTAATAAACAGCATGTACGTCGTCAGCAAGAGCTGTAAATGCATTTCCCATGCCTATTGGGCGTGCACCTGTGCCTACATCTTCAAAATCGGCATGAAGGCAGATGACAGATGACAGATGACAGATGACAGATATGAGGAGGATGGAGATTGAGGATTTTACCGTCGGAGCTACGAACGCACGTACGCGCGTAAAAAAAATAAACAAACTGCAGATTATATTGATTATATAGCTTAAACCGCTTTTTAAGGGGTTTATTTTTGTTTTTAGTAGTTGGTAGGTTTTTTGGTTCATTGTTATTACCTTCCAACTATAAGGTGGGCAATTCTTATGCCAATTGGATAAATATATATATAATTAGATTATTGGATAATTAGAAGGGAAATCGTGTGTATATTTTTACACAGGCGTGTAATTTTTTATACATCTATTCCGTGGAAGATTCGTCTAAATCCACCATATCTGTGCCTTTTATATATTCTTTCGTTTTAATCTGTTTTATTTTGGATATTTTCTGCAGTATTTCAGACAATCTTTTACACTGTTTTTCCGCCTTTTTCATTGCTTCCTGGTTCGGCCTTTCTCCTTTTATCGTTCTTTCCATCATAAGCTGAATGGTTGACTGGAGAACGGTAAGCGGCTGATTCATTTCATGATTAAGGGTTACAATCATATTTCTAATGGTTGTATGTACAGAAACCATTTCTTTTAACTTTTCAACTTCCTCTTTCAATCTCCGCTTTTCCAGACACCGCTGTACAACAGATATCAAATCTGTTATCTCAAAAGGTTTAACCAGATAATCATATGCTCCTGCCTTCATGGCTTCCACTGCAGATGCAATAGTCCCGTATGCAGTCATCATAATGACTTCAACCTTAGGGTAGTCCTTTTTCACATTCCTTAATACTTCTATTCCGTTAACGTTCGGCATATGCCAGTCAAGAATAATAAGGTCAAAAGTATCATCTTTAACTTTCTTCAGCCCCTCCTCGCCGCCTTCAGCAATTTCCACATCATAACCATTCTTTCTTAGAATCTTCCGGCAGAATTCCAGAATGGGTTTTTCATCGTCTATTACCAATATTCTTTCCTTTGCCATAAACACCTCACTTAATACCCAGTTCTTCTATTTTATTATATAATGTTTTCCGGCTTATGCCGAGGAGTTCCGCTGCTTCCGTTTTATTGCCGCTGGTTTTTTTAAGCGCCTCGTTTATCAGTAATTTTTCCTGGCTGGCGCCTACTTTTTCAAACGCACTTTTTATTGATTTTCCCGAAAGAATTTTATTGTCTGTTTTTTTCCGCAAATTCTCCGGAAGATGTTCCGGGAGAATGGTTTCATCAGCCATAAGCGCAGCACGTGTAACAACATTTTTCAGCTCGCGCACATTGCCGGGCCATGAATAATCACAGAATATATCCTTAACATCCTGTGAAAACTGCTTCACTTTTTTATGCAGCTCCTTGTTTGCTTCAGCTAGAAAATACTGTGCCAAAGGAATAATATCATCCTTCTTATCGCACAACAGCGGAAGGTGTATGGCAAACTGGTTAACCCTATGAAAAAGATCTTCACGAAACATTTTCTGCTTTACCGCATCTTCAATTAATATATTGCTTGCTACGATAATACGTACATCGATTTTTACGGACTTTTTACCTCCGAGATGCTGTACTTCCCTCTCCTGTATTACACGGAGAAGCTTGGCCTGAACAGACGGTGCAAGATTTGTTATTTCGTCAAGAAATATTGTGCCGCCGTCCGCTAATTCAAACTGACCGAGTTTACGTTTATCGGCACCGGTAAATGCACCTTTTTCATAACCGAAAAGCTCGCTTTCAATGAGTGTTTCAGGTATTACACCGCAATCAATCGCAATAAAAGGATTGTCGCACCTCAAGCTGTTACTATGTATAAGCCGTGCCGCAATTTCCTTGCCCGTACCGCTTTTACCCTGAAGGACTACTGTCATATCCGTAGGCGCAACTTTTTTTATCTGTTCAAGTATTTTTTTCATTTCGGCACTTTCAGCAACAACATCACCAAGTTCCATTTTCTTACTGAGCCGCTGCCGTAATTTCTCAACCTCATAGTTTAAATTACATACTTCCAATGCCCTGTTCATTACCATAAGCATCTCGTCATTATCAAAAGGTTTCTGAAGATAATCGTATGCACCGAGTTTCATTGCATTGACCGCAGATGTTACATCGCCGTAACCGGTAAGAATTATTACAGGTACATCGCTGTTTATTTTTTTCATCTTTTTTAAAACTTCCATGCCGTCCATATCCGGCAGACGCATATCCAGTATCACGAGGTCAGGGTCATGTCTTTCCATATTGCTTAAAGCAGATTTACCGGTATGTGCCATTAATGCTGAATATCCGCCTGTCTCGGCAATGTTCGCTATTGCCCAGCAGATGTCGTGTTCGTCGTCGACAATAAGTATGGTTTTCATCTCAATGTCCGTAGTTTCGTTACCCTTAAACGCTTAATATGTCATTTACTTGCGTGCTGCCGGTAATTTCACGGTAATTGTTGTACCCCTGCCAGGTTCACTCTCGGCATTTATACTGCCTCTATGTTCCGTTATAACACGCTGTACTATAGCAAGTCCGAGCCCTGTCCCGCCTTTGGTAGTACTGAAAAACGGCTCGAATAACTTTCCAAGGTTTTCTTTAGAAATACCGCATCCGGTATCAGAAAATGTAATAATAAGATTTTCCTTGTTTTCATCAAAAAATGCGTTTATGGTTATCGTACCGCCCTTTGTCATAGCATTGACAGCATTCAGTATCAGATTTATAAACACAGACTGCATACGCCTTTTGTCTATTACTATTAACGGCTCTAAAGACGGGATATACTTCCTTACCACCTCTATTTTTTGGCTGGCACATTTATTTTTGCTCAAACTGATTGCCTCATCCAAAACACTGCTTATCGATTCCTCCCTGAACCTAAATTCGGACGGTTTAGCAAACTCCAGAAGGTCGCTGATAACCCTGAAAGCATCTTCTGTATTTCTGTATATAACCTCAAAACTCTCTTTAACTTCTTTCTGAAGCGGAAATTTAGAAAGGCAGAACTGTGCAGCAGACCGTATAATGCTTAAAGGATTTCTCAGCTCGTGCGCCATACCTGCAGCAAGCTGTCCGACAGCTGACAACTTTTCCGTCTGCACGAGTTCGCTATGTGCTCTTTTCAGGTCTTCTTCGATTCTTATTTTCTCCGTCTGATTCCTTATCACCAATGAAAACCTCAGCACTTTACCTTCACCGTTTATGGCAATCATTCTCATAATAACAGGTATCTTTTCCCCGTTTTTTGACAGACCGATTGTATCAATATGTTTATGTATAACATTTTTTTCTTTCATCTCTTTTTCCAACTGTGAATGTTCATCCTTCAGATTAGAAAACAGCTTATAGACACTTGTACTTATCATCTCGTCCTTACTATAACCGAAAATCTCTTCTGCTCTTCTGTTCCAGGTCTTTATAATACCGTTAAGATCAATACCTATAATAGCATCAAGCGAGTGTTCTATAGTGCTATAATTATGTCTATCATCTATTCTTCTTAAAAATTTTCTTTCTTTGCCGTCATTATCACCCATCATGGTTCTCCTCTTATGATTATGATGTGTTATATCTTACCACAAAATATAAAAAATTTCAATTTTTTTTGCGCTGCCGCGAAGAAGCAATCTTCATCTCCCTGCGATATACATTTATCGAACGGCGCGAAATATTAATATTATATTTTTTATATAGTTTAATTTTTAAATTCTCATCGCTGCAGGGCTGTCTTTCATCGGCGATGATTTCCCTGACGAATATTTTCTGCAGCTGCTTCTTAGTCGAAAAAAACTCCCTTATGGGCTTTTCTTCCTTCCATGGTGTATTAACACTTCTATTGGCTATGGCCCTGCATATCAAGCTTGGATTTATGTTTATTCTTTTTGCCACTTCCTTTTCCGTAAGCGGCTTCATATCGGTTATATCACCGGACTTTAGATAATCGCACTGCAGTTTTATTATCGAATGGAGTACCTGGTACAGGGTTGTCATACGGGAATTAACCAGTTCCAGATTTTCTATTAACCTCTTCAGCTTCGGCATATCTTTTTCAGGGATAATGCCGTCTTTTTTCATAATTCCCAAACTTTTATAATCTATTATATACTTTCCGCGTGCAAGGTTCGGAGACAGATATCCTATAATAAAATCACCAGAGCTGTTATCTTCAATGGATGCAACATTAGAATAATGCTTCTGTCCGCTGGTTCCTGTCTGGCCGGATAATTCCGTCCTAACGGCTATTTTGTTTATAAGCCCGCTAATTTTTATCACATCAGAAACAGGCAGACCGCATTCACACGCTATTTCTTCCGGAGATAATATATCATCATTGTACAGAAAATATTTTTTAAATTTATCTATACCCAGTTTTTTAATTAACTCTACAACCTCTTTTTTCTGTTCAATAACCGACTCAACATCAACCGGGGTTTCATCTTTAGTTACTGCTTCTTTAAGTTCATAAAAACTGGATGACAAGTCGCTGGCAAAAAATCTTCTACGGGATATAATTTTCTTATCATACCTAAAACATTTAAATAACGGATCATTTTCCAGTTCGTTAATAAACCTGTTAAATTCGGCATCCGAAACACTTATCAGATTGGCCAGTTTTATTTTATGTTTAAGTCCGACCAGCTGTCTTATCCGGACTGTTCCCGCTGGCCTGTTACCGACGGTTGCCATTTTTTCTTATCCCTGCATTTTTATCACTGCGGCAGTTTATCTATATAATCTACAAACTTTGCAAAATCAAAAGGTTTTGTTAAATATTCGTTTGCGCCGCAGGAAAGAATTCGTTCTCTTTTGCCCGGTTCGTCATAGCCGGATATTGCCAGAATCTTTATATTCTTTTTTTGCGGATCACTGCGTATTTTCTTGCATATTTCAAAACCATCTATACCCGGAAGATTTAAATCCAGTATAATTAAATCCGGCTTAAAGGTATCTATCTTATTAAGAGCATCAACTCCGTTACTTGACATGCTTGTCTTGTATTCATATTTTGATTTTTTTAACAGCATTTTGGTAATAACATTGGCTACCGTATATTCATCATCAACAACAAGCACCTTTTTAATTTCCCCGCTCCCTGGTAATTTTACAATTTCTCTCTCATGTTTTATTCTTTTTTGTTTAAAGTATTTTCCCGGATAATATGCATAATGAGGATATTTTTCCAGTGCTCTTACATTATTTATGACTATCCCTAAAATAGAAACATTGGCATCTTCCAACTGCATTTTCGCCCTTCTAAGGAGCTCAAGCGGTACTTTTCCTATTTGATGAACCAAAACCACATTGTCCGTTTTTGTGGATAGGATAACCGGTTCGGCAGACAAAAGCAGCGGAGAAGAATCAAACAACACCAGTTCAAACTCTCTTTTAGCTTCCCCTATAAACAAATCCATTTCTCCGGAATCCAAAACACCCATAGGATCTGACGGTTCTTCGCCGTATGTTATAACCTTCAGATTATCCACATCATGTGATTTTAAGTATTTGGTTTTAAAAAAATCTGTTGTGCCCTGTAATACTTCCCTCCAATTCAGTCCTTTCGAGATTATCTCGTTTAAACCGGGCCTTTGAGATAAATTAAATACTCTTTGTACCGACAATGCTTTTGAATCCGTTTCAATTAAGAGGGTTTTTATTCCGGCCATAGCACTTGCTATGGCACAATTTATTACGGTCAGGGTCTTTCCTTCCTTTGAATCAGCACTTGTAAACAGCAAAACCTTTCCTTTTTTTTCAGAAAGTGCAAGCCTGATATTTGTCCAAAAATTATAATAAGATTCCGTAATTGGTGATTTTGCGGACTGATACAACAGCAGGCGATTCTGAAGCTCAGCTATCTTATCCATCCTTTCTATATAAGGGATTACTCCTATTATAGGAATTTTTAAAGCGGTTTCAATTTTTTCAATATCTTTCACAGAAAACTCTCTGCTTTCTTTAATAAGCACAAGAAAGAGGCCGAATAAAATACCCGCACCTACTCCTATAAGCAAATTCAATCCCTTGCCCTGCTTTACCGGTCTAATAGGCACACTGGCAGGAGATATTATACTCAACCTTTCTATCCTATCAGCACCCATGGACAGATATTTTTTAAATTTCCTGTCAAGGCTGTCATACAATTCTTCATTACTCTTAACCTTTGCAATAAGCTGTATTCTCCTGGACGACAAATCAAGTTTTTTCTTTGTCTCTTTAATCTGACTTTTCAGATCAATTACATCCGGATGCTGGTAATTATATTTTCTTAAAAGTTTTGTTAGTTCCAACTCCAGATCTACCAGTTTTGCTTTTAGAACCTCGCTATCTTCGGCATAACCGTATTTTTCGGAAAAAATTCTAAGCATTTCCTTATCTTCGTCAAGTGTTTTTCTTACTTCATTCAACTGCCTTTCAACAGGGTCTATTATTTTATAAAAATGGCTGTCTCTCTCTTCCATCCTCTTATCAATATAAATCTGAATTATCTTATTTACTATTGATGCAACCTTTTTCGGATTATTATAAACAGAAGTAACCTGTATAATATTAGTCCCTTTAATCCTCTCGGCAAAAGTATTTTCCTGTATATATTCCAATATTCCGTTGTTTTCCTCAGCCGAAAAATTTTCAGAAATTATATTCAAGGATTCTGCTGTCTTTCTAATTATAGGATACGTGACTATCTTTCTGCATTCTGTAGAAATAATCTCATTTATAGTCACATTGTATTGTCCTTCGCTCTGCTCCTGCTCTAAACTGCGTATCTTAATTTCTATAGTAGATCTACTTTTATATACCGGCTTTTTAGCGACATTAACAATAAACGCAATAATTATACCCGATAACAAACAGGATATTATCATATATCTTCTTTTCTTAATAATCTGCGAGTAATATGATATATTCATTTTTTTACCTGATTTCCCGCCCGGTTAACATTAAAACCACAATAATTAAAAAAATCAGTACCGCCTGAATAAAAAGAAAGACGGACTCAAATGCGCCCGCCCCCCGCAAAACAATTGCACCTATACCGAGAGTCAAACTAAGAGCACATATGATCAGTACCGTTCCGACTTCACTCATCCCAAGTTTTACCAAACGGTGATGAAGGTGGTCTTTACCCGTATATTCCAGCCATTCCTTTACATTATGCACTCTTTTATTTTTTATACGCGAAACAGTAGTATAGATCATATCAAAAATATAAACACTTAATATAAGTACGGGAACAACGCATGCCACAAGCGGATTTTCCACTTTCCAGCTTCCCATAATTGCTAATGCAGCCAGATTAAAACCGATAAAGTTTGATCCGGAATCACCTAAAAAAAGCTGGGCAGGTTTCCAGTTATAAGGTAAAAACCCCATACATGCACCCAAAAGTGCGATTGCTAACCATGCCAAATATCTCTGTCCGGTCTGTAAGGCAAAAATAAAGAAACAAAAAGAACTGATTATTCCCAGACCTGCAGCCAATCCGTCCATTCCGTCAAAATAATTAAATGCATTAATAACCCCAACTACTCCGATAATCGTAAGCAATATTTCAATAATATGTTCCCCGGGCCAGTGCGGGATTACGGTGATTACTACCCCGTATCTAATTATCACCAGTGTAGCCGCTATCTGTCCGACAAGTTTATAGCGGGCGGAAAGGCCCCATATGTCGTCAACAAGACCCAGAATAAAAATAATTGCCCCTCCGATAACAATACCTTTTAGTTCCGGATTAAAATTTAAATTACGTATAATTGTAAGGACTAAAGCTATATAAATGGCTAAACCGCCAAGAAGCGGTATGGGTTTCCGGTGGATCTTTCTTTCTGCAGGAAAGTCCATAATCCTAAATTTAACGGCTAAATATTTTACAATAGGAATAAGGAAAAGAGAGAAGCCGGTCGCCATGATAAACACGTAGATCCAGCGGATATTATGAACATAAAAATATGTCCCTCCTTTCGGGCTGATCAAAATCAGCAGGACTACTATCAGTATCAACATCAATGTTTTCAGTAACGGCTGTGATTGTTCCATCTATTTTCCCCGGAATAGAAGAGATAATCTTAAAGGGTGGAATCCTTCAGCATATTTCACTCTTCCCTGAAAACCCCTGAAATTTGCACAAGAAGTAGCACTTTCACGTATACTCAAACCGGCGATACGGGTTGCAAAAACCTGTGAAGCATGTGTCTCTAAGAGTCCCATTTTTTCCTTTAAAACATCGCCAATATCCATAAAAACACCCGGATCAAATTCTATACTCGTAGGTACTTCGTAAAAAAGAACATTTCTTATATAACGTGTTGCGGAAATGGTAATATCCGCTACAGCGCGATGGTCCTGATGGGTATCGTTTTTCCAGTGAACAAAAATTAAGTTTGGCTTTACCTTTTTTAATATTTTTTCCAAGGTTGCAATTGCATGACGGTCCGTAGGTATATGAGTATCCTGGTAATTTCCCCAGTACTGCTTTGCTTTAAGTTTTTTAGCTACCGCATTCTGTTCCTTTTCACGCGTACCCGTATTCCCGCCATGTTCTCCTTTTGTGAAAGTAAATAAACTAATTTTGTTTCCCTGACGGGCAAATTTAATTAAACTTCCGCCGCATCCGAATTCAATATCATCAGGATGGGCACCAATAGCCAAGATATTCATTATTATCCCTCCTGGTATAACTTCGTTATACCCGATTAATCAGAATTTTTTAAGATTCCTATGCTCTCTGGTCCGTGATTGAATAAAAGATCCACCGCCGACATATACGGCTGAAATCCGTCATATACCTGCTTATATTCAGGGTGTTTAAATTCCTGCCATATCAACTTTATCCCGGATTCTTCAAATTTATTTTCTTCCATATAATCTTTACCGCCCCGGCCGGAAAGATATTCATCTGCATTCAGTTTTTTACAAATCTGGATTATTCTGTCAGTTGAGGTCTCTGTTGTGCCCAGTTTCGACTCATAATAAACCGGAGTCTTTATCTCAAAAACCTTAAGGAGATATCCGATTATCTTAATATTTAAATCGATAAGTTTTTCCCACTTGTTTGAATAAATATTCTCAAAAAAATCCCTATGTTCCGAAAAATGTTCCGCCTTACTGTAATTTAACTTAATGCTCTCCCAATGGCTATTACACCATAAATCATCGTTATCTATCCCGACTTCAAAAATCTTCTGATGGTATTTACCTTTTGTTATAACGGGAACCGTAAGCCAGATCCATCCTTCCTTTGTCCTTATTCTGTTTCTATTCTGAAATTCTCTTTTTTTATATTGTACATTATCCAGATAAACAAATGCATCCGACTTCGAAATCTTATGAAGATATCCGAGCCAGGGAAGATATTGCGGCTGATGGACAGAAATTACCATATTAAGACCTTCCAACGGTCTTGATTACACAGATTTCAAAAGACGATTACACGGATTTAACATCAATCCGCCAACTGGAAGATAATCTGTGTAATCTTGCCGTCTAATCTGTGTAATCAGAAATTATTGGGTTTTGCAATGATTTCATTATAGCAAAAAACCTACTTATTTCAACCCCCGTACCAGAACAAGTTCGGTACGGGGCAAGCCCACATCCCGCCCTGTACCGAGTTTACTCTGGTACAGGGCCCGTAACGTGATACCTGGCCCGTCCGCGGCTATAACGCAAATGGTCGCGAATCTAATCCGCCGCCGCGGCAGACGTTAACTTGCGTTTGTCTTATTAAAATTAGGACATTAACAAATTACGGTATATATGGTTCAGCTTTTTTATCATAAGTTCAACACTAAAACGCGGGTATCCGTCCACATTTCCGCCAACCCACTTTCTCCCCTCCTCGCCCATTAGTTTTCTAAGAGGTTTATCCTTTATTAGTGTTAAAATGGCAGATGCAAGTTTCTCCGGATCTTCCGGAGGAACCAAAATACCTGTTTTACCGTTAATAACTACATCCGGTATACCCTGGACCCGTGATGCCACGACAGGCTTGCCGAGCAAACTTGCCGCAACAATGGTCTTGCCCATACCTTCGTTAAGCGACGGCTGTACATATATATCCATAATTGAAGTTAACTCTGAAGTATCATTCCTCCAGCCGGTAAAGATAACCTCATCGTTCAATTCTAAACCATCAACCATGTATTCCAGATTCTTACGTTCCGAGCCGTCGCCTACGATGAGAAAAGCGAGAGAGTGAGAAAGTGAGAGAGTGAGAGAGGAAACAATCAGTGGAATTGATTCGATGAAATACTTAACACCTTTTACAGGGTCAAGGCGTGCCAAAGTTCCTACTACTACCGCATCACCCGGTATACCCAGCTTTCTTCTTAATTCTGCCAGCCGAGGCGGACTAATTCCGGCTTCTGAACTTATATTACTTATACCGCTATGTATAACCACCCATTTATCAGGTTGCCCTATACTTAAAGCAAGGGATTCTTCCTTCTCGCCCTCTGTAAGCGCTACAATCATATCGGTAAATTTTGCAGTGATTCTTTCGGCAAGAACAAACAACCGGCTTTTCAACCTGCCGTAATACCCATAAAAAACATGCCCATGCGAAGAATGAACAATTTTAATTCGGATTTCGGATTTCGCCCGCTCCGACTCGTCGGAGACGAGGCGAGGATTTCGGATTTTCAAGTTGTAACAAAATGCTGCCCATCGGCCGAGAATACCGGCTTTTGAGGAATGTGTATGGACAATATAAGGTTTTTCTTTACGCAGAAATAAAAAAATCCTGATAAAAGCAATAATATCTTTGACGGGATTAATTGAGCGTACGAGTGAAGGCAGATAAATAAATCTCACACCTTTCTCTTGCGCCTTATCTATTAATCCCTGGGCCGGATTAACGGTATGGCCGTACAATACAGAACAGGTTTGCCGTTCACTTTGAATGCCGATACATGTAAGAAGCACATTTTCCGTTGAACCGCCTTTATCAAGACGCGTAATAATATGAAGATGTTTATTTTTTTCTTGCATAAGCAAAAAGTGAAGGCGTAAGGATTATACGACGCAATGTAACCAGATAAACTATTTTACATAAAACAAACAGCATCTTTTTTAGTATATCCATCAGCCACACAGTTGTTTTCGACTGCATATACGGATCCCCTTTTGTTAACGGCGAATCACGCATACATATACCGCGAAATCCGGCTTTAATAAGCATTTTTTTTAAGGTTACCGGCGTAAACCCGTACAGATGCATTATAGCCGGACTGGTAACCAGGAATCCTATGTATTTCTGGAATCTATACACAATTAAGTGAAATGACATATTGCGAACACGTATAAGTATCAAACCTCCGGGTTTCAATATTCTTTTTATTTCGTCAATCTCACCTGAGGGATCGGAAACCTGTTCGAACATATCCCATAGAGTAATAACATCGAAATATTCGGAAGGAAAATTCGCCTGCTTGAGCGTGCCCTCAAAAACCCTGTCACGACCCAAGCTATCATTCTGTGTTCCCAAACTCTTTCTTGCAAGACTGACAGCTAATTTTGACGGTTCTACACCGTATACATCAAACCCTCTACTGCGTGCAAGTTGAAGGAAATACCCGTTGGAACAACCGATGTCAAGTAATCTCGGTAATCGGTAATCGGCAATCGGTAATCGGGAGGATATTTTTTTAAGGGCGGAGCGGTAAATTTTATCTTTTGAAATATTTATTTTATCATAATTCTGCTCACTGCCGATACCGCTATAAACAAAAGTCGTTAATATGTTTTCCATCGGCGGACGGGGGTTGATATAAGTCAGTCCGCACCGGCGGCATCTTACCACCCGGACCGTAGCAGTATTAAACAGAAGTTTTTCATCCTCTGCACCGCATAAATTGCATTTAATATGCTCAAGATTATTCATATCTTTAGTTTATTTATCAATTTTCTGTATATGACATCCGCTGCGACTCTGTTTCCTTCTTCATTCCAATGCGGGTCGATTTTAAAGTACAGGTTTTCCCCTTTTTCAAAATGCGACTTAAACTCAGGGTACAAATTAATAACCGATATATCCAGTTTTTTACAAAGTTCCAAAAAAGCAGCGGTCAAATATTCCATTCTTTTCAAATTAATAAAATCTTTATCGGGAATAAGAACTATGTAATGCTTGGCGCCGGTACTCTTTATTTCCTTATCGAGTTCAATAAGATAATTTTCCGTAATTTTAAATCTTTCTTCTATTCTGGAATCTGTTACGAATTGAGGTGCTAACAACAACCTCCGGTCTCTTCTTTTTCTTTGCCACCATTTACTGGATTTGATTCTTAAAACAATAAATGTATATAATCTTGAATGTAAATTCAGAAAAATTTTAACTTTCGAAACCGTTCCTTCCCTAAATGCCGACAAATATCCGTTCTGAACACTGTATAAAATGTTATGGCCGAGATCATTCCAGCAAAACTGAGTAAGCACAATATCGGGATTCAACTTTTTCCCTCTGGTTTTAAAAAACTTTATTTCCTCCTCCTGTCCATATCCCGGAACACCCGTATTAATAATAATGTACCGGTTTTTTGTTTTTTCATTTATCTTTTTTTCCAGTAAATACGCCCAGCTCTGATTCATACGAACACATAGTCCGAATGCAACCGAATCACCCAGAAGCAGAATCCGTTTAGAAGAATAAAATTTCTGCTCCGATACTTCCTCATCTCTGAATCCCTGGGAGTTGATATGATATTTGACTTTAAATTCGGGCTGGATATGCATTCCTTCAAAGTTCGGAGTCAAAGAATAACCGAGTTCTTTATCATTTCTAAAAAGATCTTTTGGATATCCGTAATACGGCTGGTCCGTAAATATACGAATCCCGATTTCTAAAAAAATCAGGCACAAAATAAAAGATACGCCCGCAATACAGCACTTAAAAAAAATATCCTTCAAAAATCCAAATTTTTCCATGTTTTAACCTTGACTTATCAACTTTTCTGCTTCCCGCAAAACATCTTCTACATTTATTTCTTTCATGCAGACCATCTTACTGCATTTCCATTTATAGCAAGGGCTGCATCCTACATTTTTTGTTATCAGAGCCATTTTTCTTTCGTCTCCCTGCGGACAATCCTTAAAACTATTCCCCGGCCCGATTAAACCAACCAAAGGAACTCCCGATATGCCTGCAATATGCATCGCAGCACTATTGGTAGTAATAAAAAGATTAAACCTACTGATTAACACTGCTAACTGACTTACGGTTGTTTTTCCCGCAAGAATGACCGGTTTGTGCAGCATAAGACCGGATATTTCTTCCGCTAATTTTATATCTTTCGGACTTCCGATAATAACAACTTTACCGCCGTGTTTATTAATAAGTTCATCTGCCGCTTTAGCAAAACGCTCGTTATACCACCTTCTTGTAAAACGGTCTGACCCCGGGTTGAGTCCAATAATAAAATCCTGAGGATGAATATTATTCTGCGTAAGCAGTTCTTTGACAAACCTTCTATCATCCTCGGAAAACTGCAGGCAGGGATTAGGGTCAACTATCTGTGCACCAAAAAATTCTACAAATTTATTGAAATAAACCGCATACTTAACCTGTTCATTAGAATCTTCCGGTATTTTAATATTCAGGAAAAATCCCCTGCCGTCGGTATCTCTGCCCATTCTATACATGGCTCCTATGCTCCAAAAAAGAGCAGCCATGCGCAGCGCTCCTCGCCAGTTGTCCAAATCATAGAAATTTATCATTAAATCAAACCGCTGTTTCCGAAGGTTCAAAATTAAAGGCAAAAGCTTCCGCAACCTACCGTCAAAACCAAAAACATGGTCAATAAACGGATAGGAAGATGCATAAGAACAGGTGCGTGAAGATGTAAGTAATACTAAACGGGCTTCCGGGAAACGGTTACGCAGAGCTTTTAATGCCGGCAGAAATTCAACAAAATCTCCTATACCGGCAACAAATACAACAAGTATTTTTCTGATATTGGTCAAATCAATCTGTTTCATTTGAAATAAATCACAGTAATTCCCGCTGAGACCGCAAAAATACCGCGGATTACGCAGAGTAAAATCTCTGCGCCCTCTGCGAAGTTTCTGTGTAATCTGCGGATCTTCCGCGTAATCTGCGTTATCATTTGATGACTTTTTCAACGATGCCGAATTTTAGAAACAAAATACCTTCGTTTACCCGATTTTTCCGGAGGTATTCCCTTTACAAATTCATAAGTAATTCTTACTTCCGGACCAAGAAGTTCATGTATTCTTTTTTTCCAGTAATTCAGTGTTTCTTCTCCGAAATGAGGTTCCTTTACTACTTTAACAAGCAATTCATCCTCTGATTCCTGAACCACCTGGTATTCTCTTATCTCTTTTTTTTCATCCAGCAGTTCACGGTTTATATAATCGAAAATCCTGCCATGTACGGACTTGCCATTTTTCAAAAGGACCATTTCAAGCATTCTGCCCTCAACCCTGTCTATACACGGCAGTCCTCTTCCGCAGCCGCATATTTTACCGGAAGGATACCCTACGTCACCTATTTTATATCTTATGAAAGGCATGGCATAGTTATGCAGTTCGGTAACGATAATCTCCCCGCTCCCGGAAGATACCGGGTTTCCCTTGTCGTCTACAAACTCCAAATATACATTTTCGGAAGTAATATGCATATTCCCCTGAGGGCATTCAAACGCAAGAATACCAACCTCGGAAGCACCATATTCTTTAAATATAGGACACTTAAAAGTAGATTCAATCATTCTCCGGTGATGTTCGTACAATACCTCTGTTGTAGTAATTATAAGTTTCAACCCTAACCCCTGCACATCAAGATTTTTCTCATTTATAAACTGAGCCAATCTATAAATCTGCGAAGGTACTCCATAAAGAAACTTGGGCTGAAACCTCCGGCATCTATCGAAAAATCTTCTCATGGATTTTTCGGACATATCAAAAGCCGACAACCTCATTCTGTTCTTTATCAAATCTTTGATTTTTTCTTTTGCGAGTTTCACCGGGTCAACCGCAGTCGTAAACATCAGCATCTCTTTTGTACCGATATCTGCCCCTAACCAGCGACGCCCCCTGTACTGTGCTGCTCTGGTATATCCCATGGATGCACGGTCCCGGACATATTTTAACAGTTCTCCTGTTGTACCGCTTGTAGAACTGTATTCTACGGACCGTTTACAATCCCGGGCAAGGAAATCTTTAAAATTATTCCTTACCTCCACCTTAGTCAAAAAAGGTATCCCGGAAAACTTCTCATAAGAGGTTATATCCTCAGGTTTTATCCCGCAGTTATCGAATTTCGAACGATAATAAGGCACATTCTCATACGCATGGGTAAGTATCTTCTTTAATCTTTCCCATTGTAATTCCCTGACTTTCTGCGGTGAATACCACTGACTTTCTTCCAGTTCAGTCAGATAACCGAGAACATTTTCCCGACGCAGCTTTTGTGCAGCAAAATATAGATATCTGGAAATCAGCTGGTACATAATCCTCTGTTTTTCAGTTGACGTTCAACTGCATCCAATACATCATCCGCAGTTATCATATTCATACATTCATGGCCCGTACAGACCCCCTTATTGCACGGACTGCAGGACAAATTCTTTCTTAAAACAATATGCCCTTCGCCGTGCGGCCACCAGCGCCAGGGCACGGTAGGGCCCATAGTAGAAACCGTCGGTATACCTAAAGCACATGCCAGATGCAGGGGGCCTGAATTGTTACCTATAAAAAGTTTAGCATTAGATAAAACAGCCGCCAGCTCTTTAATATTCAGGTCTTTCAACAGATATATATTATTAACTCCCGCGAATTTTTCTTTAATCTGATTATATATTCTTTCTTCTCCGGAACCTAAAGTGAAAATTATACTAACATTAGTATGTCCGGACACTATCCGGTCAGCCAGTTTGGCAAAATTTTCAGCAGGCCAGCATTGTGACGGATAATGACCTCCGGGGTGAAGCACGATAATAAAATCGTCTGATTGGATTCCGTATTTCTTTAATACTTCATTCCGTCTGTCTAAACCAATCTTCAACTTAGGCTGTTTAATATCGGAATATATTCCCAACGGTTCAAGCAGTTCAAGTGTTTCATCAATAAAATGTTTCCTATCCAAAGAATAAGCTGCTCTCAGATTAAAAAAACTGCCCCGGCCGGCTATATCAAACCCGATACGCCATTTTGATTTTAATAAAAAACTCAGCAATGCTGTTTTCAATACATAATCAAACAACGGATCAATGACCAAATCAAACTCTCTTTTACTCAGATGCCTCAATACAGAAAAAAACGAATCATACGGGATTATTTCATCCACGGCATTATCATCTTCTAAAAGAGAAATAAACTTCCTGTTACCTAAAACGGTAATCCGGCATCCCGGTATATACTTCTTCAGGGAATATACCAGAGGCATCGTTAATACCAAATCCCCGAGCCTGTCTATACGAACCACCAGAATGTTTTTTATCCGGAATAAATCAGGGACAGACCTTACAGGCAAAATAAATCTTAACGGAAAAAACAGACATTGCCGGAAAAATAAATAAATATTCTTTATAATACCTTTGATTCCTTGTTTTGCAGTTCCCATAATTTAGCGTATGACACAAATACCGTCAGAGCGGACGAAAAACTTATAAAAAACCCGCGAAAACCGTCACGATATCCCTGAAGAAGAAAATATTTACGAAAAAACCAGTATAGCGGTCTGATTAAAAAGTTGAAAATAAAATTTTTGCCGCTTATACGTATACCTTTTTTATATTCTTCCCGGGCCCACTGCGTAGTGTAGCGGTTAAATTTCGGAAAATAATGCGAAATAGTCGGGTATGAATAATGCAGCAGAGCATTTTTCAAATATCCGCATTTCCCTTCCGCCTGTCCGAATGTATGTAATCCTGCAGGAAAAGACACCTTCCCCTTTCTGAACAGTCTCAATATATACCCCGGATACCAGCCGCAGTGTTTTATCCATCTGCCGCAAAAGAAAGATTTTACAGGTAAATAATAACCTGCTTCGGCAGAATTATTTTCTGTAATAACAGATTGTATTTCGTTTTTTAATTCCGGTGCAACCCGTTCATCGGCTTCCAGGATCAGTATCCAATCGTTTTTAGCTTTTTGTATTCCGAATACACGGTCAGGATTACATATACCCTTCGGTTCCGTGATAAATATTTTATCCGTATAAGCCCGTGCAAGTTCTACGGTCCGGTCGGTGCTTTTCTGGTCTATCAGTATAATATCATCCGCCCACTTTATACTTTCAAGACACTGCTTTATATTTTCCTCTTCGTTGCGCACTATCAATACCGCCGATAATTTATTCATTTTTATAACTCCTTATTAATTTCTCATATACATGTTCGGTCTTTTTTACATTAATATCAATATCAAATAATTCCTCTGCGCGTCTGCGCCCTGCCCTGCCCATCTTAACAGCTTTCTCCCTGTCTTTCAATATAGCAACAATCGCCTCAGACATAGCTGCCGAATCTTTCGGAGGCACCAGAAGGCCTGTTCCGTTATCTTTGACGATTTCCGGCACACCTCCGGCATTGGTAGCAACCACCGGTTTGCCGCAAGCCATAGCTTCGATCAAAACACGTCCGAATGGCTCATTTTCCGATGCTAAAACAAAAACATCAAAAACAGAAATTATCAGCGGTATATCCTCATAATATCCTGTAAAAATAATCTTATCCCTTATACCTAACCGGCCGGCTAATTCACCAAGCTTACTTCTATTGGTATCACCGTCCTGACCAACAATAAAAAAAACTGCTTCGGGTACATGTCTTAAAACCTCGGCTGCCGACTCTATAAAATAACGATGGCCTTTCCAATAATCCAATCTCCCTATAGTTCCGGCCACTACGGTCGAGCCGGATATTTTATATTCCCTGCGTATAATTTTTACGCTCTTTTGAACAGTAAATCTGTTCAAATCCACACCGTTATATATGACATCGACTTTATTATCAGGCAGCCAGCTGAAACGTTTACGTACAGCGCCGGAAATTGCAATAATCCTGGTGGAAAGTGCGGCACATATACGGTCCAGTATTAAACTTCTCTGCTGGACGGTAACCCTGGCATGCCATATAAACGGTACTCCGCATATCCTTGCAGATAAAGCAGAACAGATAGTTTCCCTTGAAGAACCGGCATTAGAATGCAAAATACCTATCTTTCGTTCTTTGATTAATCCGCATATCTTCACCAATGTTTTTACAAAAGAAATTAAATTCAAACTCCTAAGCGATTTTATTTTAACAACTTCCACCGAAATATCCAGATATCTAAGTTCATCCACCAATGAACCTATTTCGGGACACAGCACCATCGGAATAAACCTCCTGGGATTCAAGCGTTTAATCAAATTAAGCAAACTTACCTGACCGCCGCCGGTTATGTTGCCCGAAGCTGCAATATATAGAATACGTATTTTATCCGCCATATTTCTTACCTTTTCTTACTCTCTAATTCTCTATTTTACCACCGCTACCTTCTTGGTAACCTTTGAAGAACCATGGGATATCAGACACATATATACACCGCTTGCAACCCTCTTTCCTGAAGAATTACGGATATCCCATTCAATCTGACCATCATTATCGGTATCATTAATCTCACATACAAATTCACCTGATATGGTATAAATTTCAATTTTACTTCCCGATATAATATTTGAAAAGGTTACCACAGTATGTCCACGGTCAAACCTAAAAGGATTCGGGTAAACCTTTGTATTGGAAAAATTGGTAACAACAGATGCCCCGAGAACATAGAGTGAAAAATGCCGCCTTTTAACATCAACCGTATAGTTATCACTGTCAACCGTAATATCTTCAGCATCAATCTTCTGCCATATTGAGTTCTCCGTATCGTAGTTATAAACACACAAAAGTGACTCATTGTTGATACCGAGATTCCCGAGATCTGTCTCGGAATACGGTATCTGCAGTGTTACATCATCATTAAATTCCAGACCGCTCGGTCCGAAATGTATTATCCTGCCGAATGACGTAAACCCGTCGGGCATAGCAGGCGGGTTTATTACCGCGCTTATACTGATATTAATACTGATATTTGCCGAAACAGCACCGGCAGGAATAATTATTTTTGTCCCGTTAAGTATGCTTCCGCTGAGGTCAACTACTATCGTACCGCCTGAAGAATCTATCAAACCGGATGATTCAACTTCAGTGGTTACACCGCTCGGTACACGCGAAGCAATAAGGAAACTATCGGTGAACGTATCGGATACATCTCCGGAACTTATAACAACATTCCACAGACCGACTTTTTTATTGCGCAGATTGAATGAGCATATTACAAGACTGCTGCTTACATCCACTTCTTCGGCATCTATATCCGATTCGCCGGAACGCGTCAGTTTTGCGGTTGAACCGTCAAGAAAATTAGAACCTTTAATATATATACTTGCTATGCCTCTGTTATATGCAAAGTTAGGTATAATTTCGGTTATAGCAAAGGATTTTACCTCAAACCCTTCGGACAACGCAGCAGATACAGAATCCGATGTTACAATAACACCCCACCTGCCCGACGACTGCCCGCTGATATCGAATGTACATGTGATTGTTTTTGTAGTAACGGAAACATTGGTTGCTGTTATATCGCCCTGTCCGGTCTTTGCAAGTTTCACACTGGAACCTGTAAGAAAATCATCACCTGTAATTGTGACATTTACGGTTCCCGTGTTTTGTGCATTATCAGGAGAAATGGTATAAATACCGAATATATCGGGGAAAACAAGCGCACGATTATTGTCCCTTTCGATAACAGCCATTTTTCCTGTCCAGCGTGCCACCTGTGCAGGCGCAGAAAGAGTATTTGTGGAAGGGTCCACACCCTGATTGGCACTGCTGCTGATAAAATCACTTTGACCTATAACAACATCGGCTGATGTATTATTTTCAGACGGTATTGAATTGAAAATTAACACCCTGTTGTTACCCGCATCGGTAATATATAATCTGGAGTTGTCCCAGTAAACACCCATAGGATACCGTAAGGTATTGACATTTGCATTTCCTCCCTGGTTAGGAGCGGAATTACTAAAACCTGTCTGTCCGATTACAACATCCGCACTGAAATCGGCATCCTGTGCTGCCGGTATAGTATTATAAATTAAAACCCTGCTGTTGGATTGGTCTGCCACGAAAAGCTTAGTGCCGTCACTGCTTATACAATACGGAAGTTTTAAACTCTTTGCAGTAGGACTGGCTTCCCCGCGGTTAAACGAACCGCTGGATAAAGTTACCTGACCGATAGCTACATCTGCCGATGCATTATCTACAGCAGGTATCGCATTATAAACCAGCACGCGGCTATTTTGCGAATCGGCGATAATAAGTTTACTGCCGACTACAAGAACCCCCCATGGATAAGACAATGTATTTGCCTGGCAATTATATAATCCTGCTCCCTGGTTTATACTACCACTGCTGAGAGTTACCTGTCCGACAACAATATCCGCACTGGCATTATTGGTATTGGGAATGGTATTATATATCAACACCCGGTGATTACCATAATCCGCAATAAACAAACGTGTACCATCACTATAAACATTCATAGGCTGTTTCAATGTATTGGCACCGACCGAACCGTTCTGATTGGCATCCTGAGAATAAAAATTCGTCTGCCCCACAACGACATCCGCGGGAGTATTGCTATCAGCGGGAATCTGGTTATAAATAAGAACCCGGTGATTATCGGTATCGGCAATAAAAAGCTTTGTACCGTCACAATAAATACCGTAAGAATGATTAAAAGTATCTGTGGATGCCTGAGACCCTCCCTGATTACTCAGAGAATCCAAAAAATTGCTCTGACCTAGAACAATTTCCGCGGATTGATTATTATAAAAAGCCTTAACGGAACAGGGCAAAATTATAGTTACAAGAAAAACAATTGTATTCTTAATCATTATCGCTCTTTTGGGTTTTACCGGCAACAATCAAAAAACCGCTGCTGAAAAGCGATGGGAAAAGTGAAGATATATACCTGCTGAAAGGAAACAGAACTCTGTTCAGCAGCGTTATCCTGTGAAGTTTTCCCATAAAAGGCAGGGCTTCCAGAAAATAAAATCCTTCCGGTAAAAATTTACTTATAGTGAATCCTGAAATACTCAGCAATCTACAGATAGAATCTTTGGAAAAAAACCTGATATGCGGAGCAGACCATTCTTTGTCTGCCGCCAGAGGAGAACCGGTCATAGAAGAAAAACTGCCGGATAAAAACTTTATCCTCTGCCGTAAATAAAAACTATTCGGCAGGCTCAAAATTAAAAATCCTGCTGGTTTTAATATACGCCCGCATTCCTTAAGAAAAAATTCAGGGTCAAAGAGGTGTTCTATTACCTCCAGGCAGATAATAACATCGAAAGAATTATTGTCAAAAGGCATCCTGTCGTTAAAATTATGTTTACGTGCTTCCAATCCGTTCTCTTTTGCTTTTTTAACCGCCTCGCCGGAAACATCAAGCCCGATATAGCTTCCTGCCAATTGGCTGACGAACCTGCCATAGTGGGTTCCGTCTCCGCATCCGAGATCTATTATTTTTTTACTTTTATCTATGTACTGATTGAAAACATCGGCTATGGTTTTAGAAATCCTGCCTACAGCCGGATTCCATCCGGTTGTCTTCCAATAATCCCTGTAAAAACTGTCATATCTGTCACTCATAACTTTCTCAATAAAAAGATATTCTGTTCCGCCCAGCCTGCGGTAAAAGGAAGATAGTCCATAATAACATCTGTTACCAGAAGCAGTCCAAACAACAGAGGATGGGAATCAAAGTTTGTTCCTCCGCAGACCGCAGCACCTCTTCTGACTTTCTCAATTTTAAAGCCGGCTTTCCTGAACATTCCAATCCACTCCCTGTAGTCCTTTACCGAGACATGCCCCAGCCCGAACTCCGGGACAAACTGCTGAGGGACAAAATCCGTTTCATTAACTTTACCCTTTCTTAAAAACTGCCAGAAAACTCTGCCTACTCTGGCAAACATATTTCCTTTGTTGGGAGTAGTAAATATTACTGCTCCCCCTTTTTTTACCAAATCATATGCTCTTTTAATACATATTTCCGGCTGTGTTAAATGCTCCAGAAGCTCGGAACAAATAATTATATCGAATGATTCGCCTTTCAGTCCAGCCTTTTCCACATTATCCGCCAGAAAATTAAAATTGGAAAGATTATGCAGGGATTTGTACTCATTCGCAGTTTCAATAAACTTAGGCGATAGGTCAAGCCCCGTAAATTCAATTTTATACTTTTTCCCGTAAAGAGAATTCAGCGCAAATATATCATTCCCCTTACCGCAACCCAAATCGAGAATTCTAACCGGCCCCAGCTTTTTGATTAGTTCTTTTCCCACCAGCTGAAATATAGCCCGGCTTTTCTTCCACCAGTTATATGGTGCTGTATAAGTTACAGGTTTTTCCAGATCTATAGATTCTTTCATAAGTTTAATTGTAGCAATTCCTTTACTTGTTTTCCAATGATTTCAGGTGTAAATTGCTCCCTGAACAGTTTATAGCCATTTTCTGCAATTTGTCTGGACAAAAAAATATCATTTTTCAAGAGCAATATAGCTTCGGCTAAAGCATGCGGATTTGCCGTTTCACACAGTATTGCATGTTTTTTATCTACAATTACTTCACGAATTGCCGGTGAATCACCTGTTATTAAGGGCTTTTTCATTGCCAGAATCTGATATACTTTATGAGGAATAACCCGTTTTGTTTTAGGCGTATCACCAAATACACCAAGACATACATTAGCTTTTATAATATATTCCGGAAGTTCTCCTTCTTTCACCAAAGGCAACAAGGATATATTCCGTAAAGCCAATTGTGAACATAAGGCTTTACTTTCAGGCATAGTCTGGCCATCGCCAATAAGCAAAAATTTTATATCCTTATATTTCTCGAGCAATTTAGCTGCTCTGATAATATATTCTATTCCGTGTAATGGGATATACGTACCATGAAAAAAAACTAAAAAACTATCGCTATCAGCATGATTTTCACGCGGATAAAAAATGGTATCATCTGCTCCTATAAATATCCTTTTAAATCTTACTTTATTAAGACCAAACAACTGCCGGAAATACCGTATATGCTCATCGGTATCCAGAAGAACCATATCAGCCAGCCGGCATCCCAATTTATCTTCATAAAACAGTTTCTTCGCCTTAAAAGAATTTTCCTTCAGCACCTTTCTGTCTATATGGTTATCATATTCGGAAAAAAAGGCATCAAGTATTACCGGTTTTTTACTCAGCAAGGTTAAAATTTTTACTAAAGGGACATATAAGTAACCCGTTTCGCCTATAATAACAGCGTCATAACCACCGGTCCGGCTAAGATATTTTCTCAACAACTGAATATAAACTTTCCATAAAGAGGAATATTTAACCCGGCACTCCGTCACTTCCACTCCGTTCTTTTCAAGTCCCCGGCGGATAAGCCGGTTTCTGGGGTAATCAGGGTCATAACTTCCGAAATAACATATCCTCATAAAAAACACCGAATTCGAAATTAGGATTTAGAATTTGTCTTTTTATTTGCCACTATCAGATATTGGAAGGTAAAAAATTCACGCAATATATAAAAATAATTTATCTTCGCAAGTAATTTAGCCGGTAAAGAATCATTGATAAAACCTACCGGCTGTTCAATCAAACGGTAATTCCTTTTCATTTTATTTATTTCATATCCCGTATTACTGAACATATTCCTGATATTTTTTAAAGTAAAAAAATGCAGATGTGTCCGGTCAAGTACACCTCTTGCCTGATAATTCCAATTCCCCAGTATCAGACCAAGAACAACGTAATAGTATCTTACATTGGGGATACTGGTAACAACCGACCCATTATCCGACAGATACCTCCTGTGTTTAACTAAAATTCCGAACGGGTCTTTCAAATGTTCAAGTAAATCGGCATAAATTATACAGTCGAAATATTTCTCTTCAAAAGGCAATGTCATCTGCTCAACATCACCTACAATAACCTTATCAAGTTTAAGTTTGGCTTCATCAGCAGCATTCTCATTTATTTCTATACCTGTTACTTCGGCTACACCCCTATCTTTTAATGCACCTTCCGTAATACCGGTACCGCATCCCACCGACAAAACCCGTTTTGCATTTTTCGGAATAAGATTTATTATATCATGCCTTACTATAGCCATAACAGATTAACCCTCATTTCATTCAGGAACGCGAATTATCGCTAATCCCTGCCCCGTATAAAGCTTCGCTTTTGTACGGGGTAACGCAAATGGTCGCGAATAACATCTTTCATTCGCGTGTATTCGCGTTGCTTTTCTTATTCGCGCATATTCGCGTTATACATCAAGTCAAAAAAGATAAAAGCTTTTTAAATCTGTGCACGTATGTATGCTCTTTACATACGCGTTCGTATCCCTTCTGTGCAATCTGCACCCTTTCTTTTTCATTATCAAGATAATATTTTGCCAAACGTTTCAATTCATCTTTATCCTTAAAACAGACTATTTCTTTACCTATCTCAAACAAACCGGATATATCCTTCATATAATCGGTAAGTAAAAAAGCACGGCAGCCCAGTACCTCAAAATCACGCATATTCGCACCCCAGACCGACTGCTGAGGCTGATGTATATTGACAACAATCTTTGCCGCACTGTAAAGTTTAACCCATTCCTCTGCTGCTAATTTAGTACCGCGCTGACATTCTCTTAAGCGGGGATTCTTTGCCTTGTCCCATCCCCAGCCCCATATAAACAACTTAAAATCAGCAAGCTGTTCAAAAAAATCCTCACGATACGGGTGGTATGCCCCGACAAAACAGATATCACAGGAATATTTGCTCTTTTCTTCGCCTGTTAATATCACCGGGCGGTGAAATTCCGCACTGCAGGCACATGGTAAAAAATTAACACTTCTTGCCTTTTTTTCATATAGTTTTGGGATATAATAAGAATCAAAAATAAAGAAATGGTCGTAATAAGTATATACTTTATCCCGAATATCCAAAAACGGATTATCGCAATCCCAGTTTATAAGCGGAATATTCAGGGCCTTGATTTTCCGTAATGCCGACGGAGAAATTTTTTCACCCTTAAGAACTATGACAACATCCGGGTTATGTTTTTTGCAAATTTCAACCAATCTCCGGTTCATTCTTTTTGTTTCCAATATTCTAAGAAAAGGTATAAACTTCTGCGGAGATATTCTAATCCTGGATTTTATTTCTTTTTTTATTTTTTCATTTTTACCTTCACTGAGAAAAGTACTTTTACGGTAATCAAAAGTGTAAACCTCATGACCAAGCTTTTCCAGTGCCTGTCTGCAGTAAAAAGACATAAACATACCTTCAAATTCCGTACCGACTAAAATAATACGCATTTTCTGATACCACCGACTATTAAGGGATTGCTTTTCTGCATTATTATCATATTTTTCTGCCGACTGCTGTTAATGTTACCCCGAACCTGTTTTTCACCCATTTAGGTAAAGGCAGTATTCTTCTTAATATACCCCCTATGTGAGTCAACATAAAATTTCTGGGCCATAAACTGATCGATTCATATGGATTTGACCCTTCCACTTCAACATTTTTTAAACCGGCTGATTCCAGCTCCTTTTTCAACTTTTCAAAACCATACCTGCATGTCGGAGGAGAAGCCCAGTATCCGGAATAACGGGTCAAAACCCACCACCAGTAAAAAGGATGGCGTCCGTTGGGAACAAGAATAAGCATTGTTCCCCCTTTCTTCATAATCCTTATCATCTCACTTATAACCTGAAGCCTTTCATTATCATCAAGCCAATGTTCTATTACACCGTCGCTTAATACCACATCATAGCTTTCGTCGGGTATATCTAACTTTTCTAAGTCCTGTTTTGTAGTATGAAACTGTAGTTTACCGAAATATTTTTCAGCTTCAGATGCAAGTTTACTCGCATTTTCTAACATCTGCTCTGAAACATCCAAAGCAGTTGCATCAAAACCCATTGTAGCCAGAGTTACTATTATCCTTGCACTGCCGCTGCCTGCTTCAATGATTTTTTTATCCCTGTCCGATTTACAATAGTTCAATATTGTTTTAACGGGTTTCGTCTTCTGCACCCGGAGAAAAAGACGTTTGGTCACTCCGACAGGACTATACGGGTCGCTCAGTTTATCAAATACATGCTCCCATTTTTCCGCTATTACGCTCCGAAGAGGATATTTTTTAAGATTATCCCTCTTTCTTGCTTTTAATACTAAAACATAAGGATTAAACTCTTCATTCTGGGGAACCAACTTATCCAGCCGGGTAAGCAGGGCAATTATTACAGCCGGCGGACTTATACTAAATTTTCTGTTAAACCAATTAATCAGCTTGAAGGCGAATCTCGAAAATATAAGAAAAGAATACCTGTACTCCAGTACTTCCAGAGAATTATCATACAGCAACTCTCTGATTTGTTTGTAGGTATATCCTTCTCTCTTGTGTGTATCAGCGGATTCAGGGTTTAAGTCACTATCATCAAAAGGTTCAGGTGGTACCGGCACGCTTAATATCAAACGGCCGTTTTCCTTCAGCACTCTGCCTATTTCCGAAACTGCAAGCCGGTCATTTTTTATATGTTCCAAAACCTGTGTACATACTACGGTATCAAAGCAGGCATCATCAAAAGGCAGTTTTTGTGCATCTGCCACAGTAAAAGAAATGTTTTCTCTTCCGTATGTTATTTTCTTTGCCTGTTCTATTCTCTCCTCAAGCACATCCGAAGCTGTTACATGCTCGGAATTGTCAGCTAAATACCGTGTAAACAAACTGCCCTCTCCGCAGCCGTTTTCCAGAACCTTACCCAAGTTTTTATCTAAAAAATTAAGTATAACCGGTTTTTCGGCAATAAAACGTATTGTGTTGCCTGTTGCAGGATTATATATAGTATTGTAAATTTTCTTCAGATATGGTATTCCGGAAAAAAATTTTTTTAATTTTCCCATGTTCACTATTTAGTTTTCCTACAGACGCACATAAAAGACCAGTCCGGCACTATCTCTTCTGTTTTTATTATTTCAAAACCGCCTATTAGTTCTATATATCTTGAAAAACTTTCAGGTGTAAAAACATGCTTATGTGTAGGGTCAAGTACAATTGTGTCTAATTTTCTCTCATCCGGTACTATCACAGCCATGATCCCGCCGGGTTTAAGAACCCGTTTCCATTCAAGCAGTGTTTTTATAACATCGACGTAATGCTCCAGATTATGCCTTGAAACCACAAAATCCAATTCGCCGTCGCTAAACATATGCAAATCGTCTCCGGACGTACATACATCCGCAGTACTGGCTTTTCCGGTAACACACCCGTATTTTCCCTTTTCTCCTTCCGGTATTATGTCTATGCCGATGCAGTTATCATGAGTTTTACGGTGTCCGCAGCCGACATCAATCCCCTTGCCGGTACTGCAATAGGGAAGTAATGCCAAACGTTCAGGATGCTTCATATCCCTTTCAAGCTGTTCCCTGGCTTCTTTTACAGGGTCAATTAATCCCAGCATTCTTAGTAATTTTGTTTTATATCCTTTTCCTTTAACAAATTTAAGCATTAATCTTATTTTATCTTTTTCAGATAACCTCTCGGATTAAATGACAAATAAAATTTCTCCTTGCTCCTGTCTATGCTGAAATCCTTATTTTCTTTCATGAATTCATCGATTGCTTCCATTGGCCCCAGACCAAACTCAGGAGCTACGGGATGCCCCCCTACATTCGAATCCTCCACTATCATATAATTCCCTTTGGTAACAAACTTACCGTAAATTCTCATCTCGTTAAGTACATGTTCCTTACTATGGTCAGAATCCAGAATAACCATTATCTTATTTTTATTAATCATGAGTTTTTTAACCTGTTCCACTATTTCTTCCGCCGTGGAGGAGCCAAGTATATATTTTATTCTTTTATGCTGAGGTCTGTCTGTTCTATGCTGTATATCTATGGTTACAACCTCCCCGTTATTTATTAAATCACAAATGGAAGCTAAAAATAATGCGCTTGCTCCGTATGCCGTTCCGGATTCAATTATAAGGTCCGGCTTTTCTTTAAAAATAATTTCCTGATAAACCCAAAGGTCAAACGGACACTTTTTTATCGGAACACCCATCCAGAACGTATCACCCCAGGTTTCTCCGTACAGACAGGCATTATAGTAAAGTCTGTGAAACTGCTCTTTAATGTTTTTTTCTAATTTAGAACTGATATATGCCCTTCGATAAATAAGAGATTCCAGTAACTTTAACTTATTTTTTATAAATGTAGCAATTTCTTTTACCGTCTTCATGATTTTAAAACCTCCCGATAAATACGTTCAATATTGCTGCCCAGCACATCCTGAGAGTAGTTTTTGATATGTTCCAGAGCCGACTTACTCATTTTCTCCCTTTCTCCGGGATGTTCATGTAAAAACCGGATTTTTTCTTTTAATGCTTCCACATTCCGCATGGGAACTATAAATCCTTCCTGGCCGTCGCGTACTATCCCCTGTGCCCCTGAATTAGGAGTGGTGATTGACGGCAACCCGCATGCCAAAGCCTCATAATTTACCAGCGCACTTCCTTCCTCAATAGAAGGGAAAACAAAAACGGATGCCTGCTGGTAATACGGAACAGGATCGGAAACCGCACCGGTTATTTTAAAATTCATCTTTCCCTGATATTTTTTAATTATGGGTTTTACCTGTTCCTGAACGTTGCCCATCAGCACCAGCTCGGAATTTTTCAGGTTAAGCTCCGACCATGCCTGTAAAACATACTGTGCACCTTTTCTTAAACTGAGCTGACCGGAAAAAAGTACACGGAAAATATCGTCTTTTTTCCTGCCCGGTTTAAACCTGTCCAAATCGACACTGAAAGGTACCAGCAGAAGCTTTTTTTCCGGCACACCATGTTTCAGGAAGGTATCGTAAACCCAGCGGGACGGAACCAGAATATAATCGGTTTCTTCGATTTCCCTGAGTACCTTCCTGACATGCAAGGGATGGAAAGGTTTATATTTAAACCCGTACTTATCATATTCTTTGCTTAATATCTGCTCGGCGGCAAGTATATGGGTTGAGGCATACTGCAGTATAATTTTAGCTCCCTTTGAACGCGCCTTCCTTAACGAAAAAAGGGAAGGATGGCTCCAGCAGTGGTATATATCACACTCTTCAATTTTAAAAGAACTCAGAAAATCAAAAATATTATCCCTTATTACATAATTCAGTCCGCTGCCCCATGAGGTCCTCCAGACAACCGGGATATCCCTTACGGGAACGGTAGTAATCAAACTTGAATCTATTTCCGTTTCGCGGTAGGAAGCTGTAATTAATTTTTTCAAATAACCGCGCTTATATATCTCCCTTACCGTATGGTAAGCGATATTACCGGTACCTCCGCCTGCAAACTTTGGCAATATTGAATAGATAACTTTCATAGGATTGTCCTCGCTTCTCTCATACATATACGGATGCATACGGATTATTGCGGATGTAGACGGATTTTCATCTGTTTGAATCCGCGCCCTTATCTGTATGCATCTGCGCCTCTATCCGTTTTTCACAAATAATGACTTCATGGTAACAATATCTTCCCTGTTAATTCCTTTAATAATAATAAGAAATATGAAATATGCCGCTGCCCCTGCAGGGATCAGCATCAAAACCGATAAGCCGCTCAGAAAATACAGAACTATTCCCATTACAAGAGAAGCTATCAGCGGTTTCCATATAGATGTAAGAACTGATACCGATATGAACTTTCGTACTTCTTTATAACTAAAATAAAGTCCGCATATCTGTGCAATTACTGTAGCTGCAGCAGCACCATAAAGACTAAAGCGCGGGATAAGAAGAAAATCCAACGATAAACCCACCACGGCCATAATAATAACTATTTTTAAATGAATTGTCTGTCGGTCGCAGGCCAGTAAAATATTGCTAAATACATTATATAAAAATATTACTGATGCAGTCAAACTCAAAATCTGAAAAGCCAGGATCCCTTCCGCATAGTCCACCCCAAAAACCAAATCCATTATTGGCTTAGCAAGAAATATACCGCCGACTGCCGCGGGTACACTTACGGTGGCCATCAGCCTTACTGAGCGCTGCGCTAAAGATTGTAACCTCTGGAGGGACTGTTTATATTCACGTGACAAAATAGGAAAAATTGCAGTCACATAGAACCCGGAAAAGGAAATTAGAAACAGTATAATCTTATATGGTGCATTATAAAAACCTACGGCAGTATCGCCTTTAATTACTGAAAGCAAAATCGTATCAAACCTCATATAAAGCATATACATAAAACCGGACAAACCCATTGGCAAAGCGGAAATAGAAAAAGCTCTCCAATATTTAAAATCAGGCCTTATCTTTAATTTACCGAAAAACCGGTAAAAAATATAAAATCCTGTCAGAGTAGCCGCTAACATGGAGATAAAATGAAGTATAGGTATAAGTATTATATTTTTCCAGAAACCGATAATAACAAATACCAGTACTACATATAATCCGGAACTGATTGTCTCAAGAAGTGTACGGTATTCCATTTTTTCATGTGCCTGGAATACCCAGACTACATCTGCTGCTATAGGAAAAAGTGCCAGCCCGTAAAGAACAACAATCCATGCCTTGGTAACAGACATAGGGATGAAAAAAATTATACCTATCAGTATCAAAAAACATATTAAAGAAAATAACATCCTTATCACTATAATACTTCCGGCATATTCCTGCGTCAATCCCTTATCACGTGCAATCTCTCGCATCCCTAAATAAGGAATACCGAACTGTGTAAAAAATCCGAAATAGCCTATCAAAGCCGAAGCAAACATAAGCATTCCGAAAGTATCCGCACCGAATCTCCTGGCAATATAAACCGTAACGGTCATCCTTAATACGTTGGAAATAAATGACCCAGTGAAAAGAGAAAAAATATTTTTAGCCAGCCGTCTTGCTGTAGACATTATATAAAAATTCCTTTTCGTGTAAAATATTAGTAAATTTTTTCATTACGCATACTTTGTGCAAACCGGAAAATAGCTTTCTTTATAATCCGTTTTACCGGATTTGGCTCGCTTTTGTCGGCCCATAAACGGTCGCAGTTCCTGCACAGTTCGACCTGTTCATATTGTTTTTTTACCAGTTTTTCCCGGATACCGCACATTTTAGCACCATTCCATATAGCCCGAATCGATTCATGGGTGACATTCCCCAAGGGAAATGTTCTCTGCATATCATTACAGCAGGCAACAACCGTTCCATCCCAGCATATAGCCAGTTCGTTCCATAAATGCTGGCAGGGTGCATAATACGATGCCGGACGGTCAAATTCCATACCCATATTTTCTTTAAAATTCTCCGCCCAATGATGCGCCCATCCTCCGCTGAATCTGTCAACCGGAAGGCCGGAAAAAATATTTTTAAATTCCCGGGATATCGAAAACTCCTTTCCGGGCTGAAATATTTTGATAATTTCAAATGCCGTAAAGGGTTTATTTAAACCGCGTTTTTTCTTTAATTCAAGAAAATATTTAATATTTTTGATTACTTTCGGGTATACGTTTTTCGGAGATATTTTTTCATATTCCTCCTGAAATTCGCCGCCGTTAAAACTGAACACCAGTACATCCAATCCCGAATTAAGGATATCTTCGGATTTTTCTTCCGTAAGCACACTGGCATTTGTATGTAAACTTGTCTTTATATTATATTTTTTAGCCATACTAATCATCTGCGGCAAATGCGGATGGAGCAATGGTTCTCCGAAAAGATGAAAAACTATACGACGGGCAAAATGTTTAACCTGTCCTAAAATCTTCTCATAAAGCTCTAAACTCATATACCCCTTAGGTGTCTTCAGCCCTGAACTCTGCGGACAAAAACGGCACTTAAAATTACAATTATTTGTAGGTTCTATAAATACTACCGGCGGCGGATAATCCAGCTTTATCCGGCGGGAATAATAAGAGTAAAAAGCTTTTATTTTATTCATAAAAAACACAGGCGGGTAATGCCCTGTTTTCTTCGGGCGAACATCCGCCTGTCCCGAAATTTACCTGACACATCGACGGTGTACGTAACCGGGTTTATTTCTTCCTTGCTTTAATGATTAGCACTTCGCCAAAAAGCAGCGCTTTACTAAGCAGTATTTCACTTAACGGAATCCTTTTTTTCAGCACAGTACCTACCAGCTTTATTATTATTCCAAAAAAGAACATAACCAAAGATGCGGCTATTCTTTTAAAAAAACCGCTCCAATAATATTTAAACACACTTGTATTGGTAGAAACCGTCTCCAACACAAAGCCCTGAGAATTAAGTATATAATTTAATTCAGGGAAAGGAACACAATGGATATGCTGTTCCAAAGGCGACCCTTCCCATGGCATATTAAGCTTGGTCTGTGCATAGTCGGGATAACCCAAAAAAAGATAACGCAGCCTGCCGTATACGCTGAGAATATTAGGAGTGGAAATAATTATTTTACCGCCCGGTTTTGTGACGCGCGAAAATTCCCTAAGCAGGTGAAAAGGATTTTCCAAATGCTCTATACCCTCTATACAGTAAACATAATCAAAAAAATCCTTTGGGTATGGAAATTCCCGGTTAAGATCCGCTTTTTTAAAATTTACTCCCTTAAGTTTAAAATCTTTTTCATTAATATCACAGGCATATACTTCAAAATTCAGCTCTTTCAGTTTTTGGGAACCATATCCTTCTGCCGCAGGAGCATCCAGAATTTTCCCCCGCGGTTCAGTTAAAAGCAAAGATATCGCCTTTTCATTTACACCTGGAGTTGTATGGGGAGTTATTTTTTCATCTGATAAACTATCTGTCTGCATCCGCACCTCTATCTGTCTGCATCCGCGCTTTTCATCTGTTTACATCTGTGCTTCTATCTGTGTTGCCTGCGCATGCTGGGGTTTAGTAATCTTCGGCAGCATCATTACTATAGCACAGAGGAACCAAAAAGGCTCCATTATACGGACAATTATAAAAGTATTGGTTGTAATCGCCTGTATAAGCAAGGCAACAAATCCTCCTATGAAGCCCAAAGCAAGTCCGCGCGCCAAATCATTTTCGCTGTTCTGGTATATACGCTTTGCATTCATGAATATACTTACAAGCAGCCATATAAATACACTGAACCCTAGAATCCCGAGTTCCACTAAGGACCTGAAGTACTGGCTGTCTATAAACCCTCTTCCTGTTATTCCCCAGCCGAAAAAGGGTTTTTGGGGCAGCCATTCGTACAATACCTTTTTCCACGAATATAGACGTAATTCGGCTGATCCCTCAAGTTTTAAGTTCCAGAATGCAACCTTCTGGGCTTCTTTGCCGGTAAATGTATATTTCACACGCTCAACGACTTTTTTAGGTATATAAAACGGTGACAATAAAACCGCCAATACTATAACCGTCCAGACTAAAAATTTCCTTTTAGTCGTAAGAAGAAGGAAGCTAACGGGAATCGCCGGAAATGCCATAAATGAAGCACGTGAAAGACTATTGAAAAAAGGCGGTGTAATAAACAGTGCCACCGCTCCAAGCCCTATCCTGGTTTTCATTGAAGAGCAATGTATCATTAAAGCAAATATTACGGAGTAAACTATAAGTAAATATCCGCCCAGAGAAGCAGGCTCACGCTCTTCGTAAGGGCTATCCAGAGGTGTTTCAAAAGGAGCCGAGGCACGGCCTTCACCTAAAAAGTATGCATAAATACACACGATAATACAGGTAATAAGAGCTGCTTTAAGAAACTGCTTAACCTGTTCGATATCCTTAAGATTATTAACTACCAGAAAATATACCATAAAATATTCTGTAAATTTCAATATATAGAACATAGACCCGAGAGGGCTGACATTACCGGCAACAATTCCTTTAATGGTAACAAGGGTGCATACCGTAAGATAAACAAGTATAGGAGTATTAAGAGGCGTGCGTACCAAAAATGCAAGCTCTTTGCGGACTGCTGTTTTTACAACCCAGGTAAAAAAGATAACAATAAGCAGAATATCATCTATACGGATAACGACGTCGCGTTTAGGCACTTCGGCGATTTTTATCTCGGGAGAAAGAAGCATGGAAAATACAAGGATAACGAGTCCGAACTGAGGGTTGATAAGCGTTACAACTGATATAAATATTCCTATTATTATGACGAGTGTTATTTGGGGGGGAGAGGTTGTTATAAACCTGCCGAAATAAATCAGTAAGAAAGAGCATAAGGCAATTAACAATACTGTGCGGTTATTTATAGGCATCTATTCCTACCGACCTATTTTAATTTTATCATTGAACTTATTTTATGTTTATATATCTTATTTACTCCTCCAGCGGCAGACCATATATGCTTACCATCAGTTGCTATTCCGAGCAGCCTTGCCTTTCCGTCTCTATATGATTTAGGAATATAAACATTTTTAACAGAAAGCGTGTCGTCCATGTTATGTTTATATATCCGGTTCAATCCGGAATCGCTCGACCATAAATTCTTACCGTCATAAAAAATTCCGGACGGAGAATGCCCGGGAGTATTATATGAAGCTATTACAGAAAGTGACGAATCCATTTTATGTTTATAGATTTTTCTCGTATTTGAATCCAGTGACCATAGGTTTCTGCCGTCCCAGCATAACCCCACAGGGTTAGGACCGGGGCTATCATACGATGCTATGACGGAAAGCGTCGAATCATTTGCATGTCTGTTAATTTTTTTAGTCCAGCTGTCGCAAGTCCACATATTTTCGCCGTCCCAGGCAAGGCCGAACGGAGTGATTTTCAGCTGAAATATCCTTGCAACAGAAAGCGAACCATCCATATCATGCCTTATAAGCTTCATGGAAAACCAATCGCTTGTCCACAGATTCTGGCCGTCCCAGGCAACCGCAGAAGGATTCGAATAGGGTGCGGAATATGCTATATCCTTTCCTGAGTATCTTCTAAACATCATTCCTGCAGCTATCAGTGCGCTTATTACCGCTCCTGCAATAACAACCCGGATTAAAAGATTACTTGTTTTAGAAACCTTTTTCTGTCTGCATCCGAGAACATCCATTGTGTCTTCCAGTTTCTCGCCCATACACTGCAGCTGATGCAGCCATTTCTGCCTTTCCTTTTTTACATCTTCACTAGAATAACCGTCATCATCCCATTCTTCGATTCTATACTGCAATTCTTTCTTTAATTCATCTATAAAATTATTTTCCTTTGTCTTGATAATTTCACCCATTCTCAACTGTTCTTTTGCCAGTTTATTATCCAGTGTTTTTACTTCCTGTTCTGCAAGCGCAAGCTTTCTTTTTACATCTGCGATTGCAAGTTCCAGCTCCTGATTTTCCTCCCTTACCCTTGCCATATTCTCTTTTAACTTGCTTATATGGGAATCCATATCAGGAGAAGAAATGGATTTAATTTCCAGTTCCCTCTTCAGATTTTCTATCTCTTCCTCTTTTGCCCTAAGCTGTTTTTCAAGTAAAACCTTACTGGCATCAAGAGCAGATTTAAGTCCTATTATTTTCTCGTCAAAACTTGTCATGCCCATAGCAAAAATCAATTAAAATATTGAAAGATTAAAAGATTACAAAGGTTTTAAATCTTTCTAATTTTTTCAATTTTTCCAATATTTCAATTGCCCTTAAGGTATCGTCAATACCTGGCCTACCTCTACCTGACCTTGCATAATTTTATCTTTATTTGCCTCGTAAATCTTTGCCCATTGGCCTGAATCGCCGTAAACCTTTTCCGATATTATAGGCAATGTATCACCTGCCAGAACCGTATAGCTTTTTGGTATTATTTTTTGCTTTTCTTCGGATTTTTCTTCTTTTTTACCGGCCGATTTCTTCTTGGCTGCTTTTTTCTTTTCTTCTTCTGCCAGTTTCTTCGCCGATTCTGCCTGCTGTTTTCTTTTCAACTCCTCTTCCTCTCTTTTCTTCCGTTCCGCCTCTCTTCTTAACTCCTCAGCCTTTTTCTTCGCAAGATCCAGTTCTTCTTTAAGTCTCTGCATCTCCAGCTGGCCTTCGGTAAGCGGTGCAGGTGCTATAGAAACTCCGCTGTTTTCCGAGACATAAGCAAGCCTGCCGTCGGTTATAAATACATTACCCTTATTCGGCTGCGAAACAATCTTAGCATCGACAGCGTTTTTAAATTCGCCGGTTAAATTTTCCCCTGAGAATAAAACAGTGTTTTTTACCGTATTCTTATATTCACCCAAAATCCTTTTCTGTGTATTATTATCAATATCAGACATATACAGAAACGACACGGAATCATATATAATCTTCAGACATATTGACGGGTCTTCTTGACTATACTCCGGCCCGACAAACACCAGCCTTACAGGAGGGACTTCCCTCTCGGAATAAGCCGTAAAATTCGTATGAATCACTTTCCTGGCAAGATTCGAATCCAGAATATTATTAAGTTCAGTGTCTTTCTGCAGTTGTTTAATTGTAAGCCCGGTTATAAGTTCTTTTACAGTATAATTGCCCAATATGCTTTTTAAACCGCCTGTACAGCGTTCCGATAAACTGGTAACAACAACCCAATCAACCATTTTCCTGTCTTTTCCCAGCAGTGAAAGAACTTTTTCCGAATCTTTTTCGGAACCCGTATCCACAAGCATTATTTTGTCGTCGGGAAAGGTAACCAGCATGGAATTACCGGTTAACGGAAGAGTTTCGATTTTCAACTGACTGCTCTGTAAGCTATCGGAACTCGATGCAATACCCGATTCCCATACCTGTTTCGAAACAGCATAAACATCAACTTCTTTTCTTAACCGTTTCAGTTTTCCCGAACCGATTATATCCTTAAGTTCATCTACACTTTTAAATTCTTTATTCTTATCCCTGTACTGGATTATTTCTCTTGCTCTTTTTTCATTAATTCCGGGTAAAAAGGTCAAATTATTCAGCATAGCCGTATTCAGATTAATTGATTCCCGGCAATAAAGACAGCCGGAAACCAAAAAAACTAAAGATACGGTTTTAATTATCTTTCTCATTTTTTTCCTGCCGGCCGAGAAGAACCTTCGCTCTGTTTATTAAATCTTCCATATCAAAAGGTTTTGTCATATAGTCATCAGCTCCCAGGTCCAGCGCCTTCTTTTTATGTTCCGCAAGTATTGATATGCCGGTCAGCATAAGTATGGCAATATGTTTAGTCTTATCGTCTTCTTTTAAAACCCTACAAACCTCAAAACCGTTCATACCGGGAAGCATTACATCCAGGATAACCAGATCAGGATTAAATTCTTTTGCTTTTTCAATCCCTGCTTCGCCGGTACTTGTAGCAGCAATACTATAGCCTTCATCACTAAAAACATTGCCCAGTATTTTTAATATCGCAGGTTCATCATCAACCAATAAAATCTTTTGCGCCATTTTACATACCTCCCTGAAAAACTGATATATTATTTAATTTTTTACTTCCTGTTTTTTTTCACTCTCTACCGGAAAATACACGCTGACAACCGTGCCTTTCCCCGGCTGGCTTTTTATATCAATTCTGCCGTGGTGATAATCAATTATCCGTTTTGCAATCGCAAGTCCCAACCCGGTGCCGTCCAATCTTGTTGTAAAAAACGGCTCGAATATACTTTCAATCTTATCCTGAGGAATACCGCCGCCTGTATCCGTAATACTTATAACAACATTTTTACTTACGGGATCATACGCCGTCTCAATCAAAACCTTTCCCCCCAGACCCATAGCCTGAAGGGCATTTATAATCAAATTTATAAATACGGACTGAATATATGTCCGGTCAAGCATTAAACCGGGGATATCCTTGCCGTATTTTTTAACAAGCTCCACCTTCTGCTGTTTAAATCTAATATCCAGAAAATGACACGTACCGTCCAATATATCATTTATATTACACGACTGCATAGTAATATCAGAGGGCTTTGCAAATGCAGAAAAATTCTTAACCGCCTGGAACGCCAGTTCCTCATTCTCAATAATAGTTTTTAACTGATCTTTCACCTTATTATCCATAGGCAGTTTTAACAAAGAGTATTCCGCACTCATTTTAATAATCGATAAATAGTTTTTAAACTCATGTGCAATATTTGTTGCCACCTGTCCGAGTGTACGCAGTTTCTCGCTGCGGACAAGGTTATCCTGACTTGTCTTTAACTCTTCATATGCCTTCTCTAACTGCTGTGTTCTCTCCTTTACTTTAATATCCAGCATCTCAGCATGTTTTTTTATCTCGTCGTGCAGGGAAACGTTTTCAACAGCCAGTGCTGCCTGCGAAGCAAAAAGCGCCAGCAGATTGGATTCCCTTGTACTGAATCTTTTATCTCTTTTTGTTCTTTTAAGGTTTATACACCCTATAAGTTTTTCCTTTACCAACATGGGTACAATAATCGCGGACTTTACCCCGTTATATCTTTCCAAATGATTAAATCTCGGATCATTTTTCAAAGAACCATGTATAAGTATCGGCCGTTTTTTCTCAATGGCTGTTCCGACAATCCTCTCGCCGAACCTAATCCTCTGCCCGACAATATTCTCTTTAAAATCACCGTAAGTCGTCTTTATTTCCAGTTCTTCCGTTTCGGGTTTATAAAACATTAAAGAACCGCCGTCGGAATCACTTATTTCAACGGCCAATTTTAAAACCAGGTTCAGAAGTTCATCCACTTCCATCAAAGAACTAATTGCATTAGTAATTTCATACATCGCAACCGTTTCTTTTAAATTTCTTATTCTTTCTGTTTTATTAAGTGTATTCCTTATTCTATTAACCAGGATATCTATATCACAGGGTCTGGAGATATAATCATCAGCCCCCAGTTTAAGGGATGCAATCTCGTCCTCTATTTTTACCATCCTGGCAGTCAAAAATATTATGGGGATATGGCTGGTTTTCACGTTGCTTTTTATAATTTTACATGTTTCCCATCCGCTTATATCCGGCAGCATAATATCCATTAAAACAAGGTCGGGAGGAGATTTTTTTGTTATTTCAACCGCAGTTTTTCCGTTCTTTGCCAGAGTAACCTGAAAATTCTCCCTGGTTAATATATCTCTCAGAGTATCTGCTGCAATAAGGTCGTCATCAACAATTAAAATTTTCGGCTTTTCTATAAAATCTTTTTCCAAACATTTTTTAATCTTATGCTTTAATTCGTCAAAGTTGAACGGCTTGGTAACATAATCATACGCGTTTGTTTTCAAACTTTCAACTGCCGTGCTGACTGTAGCATGAGCAGTCATTATAATTACATCAACATTGGGCTCTATTTTTTTTATCTCTATAAGCGTCTGCAATCCGCTGAGCTTGGGCATCTGCAGGTCAAGAAGAATCAGGTCAAATTTTTCATCCTTTATCTTTTCCAGGCATTCCTTACCGTCTTTGGCAGTTGAAATAACATACCCCTGCTGCTCCAGTTCAGCAGAAAGAAGCTCTCTTATTTCACGCTCATCGTCAACGGCTAAAATTTTATATTCCATTGCTATTCCCCGTAGGATTGTACGGGATATTCGGCAAAAATAAAAAAACAGCCCAATAGCATTCACCACGGACTGAATCTATTGATTTAGGTTTCTATTACTCCTTACAAATCTTTTTCTCAAGCTCCTCGTTTTCCAATTCTATTTCCTTTTTTAATACATCTATCCTTTCTTCTTTCCATTCCAAATCCTGTTTATCCAGCTGCTGCAGTTTTTTCTGATATTCTTCTTTTATCTGGTTTTCTCTGATTTCTTCCCATGTCTTATGCTGTTCTTGTTTAAGAACCATTTCTTTTTCATAATCGATAAGCTTGTGCTCAAGTTCTTCATATTCTTTCTGTACCGCAGATACTTTTTTCTTCATTTCGGATTCATTGGATACGACCTGTTCCATACGGCTCTGCAGATATTTTCTTTCTTCTTCAAGCCTCTTCTTCAATGACTCCCGCTCCCGCTCCAGAGCAACCTTTATTGCAAATAAATCACGCTGCCTGGCTGTATGTTTTGCCTTTAATCCCGCTTCACCGAGGATAAGCTGTGATTTTATCATAAGTTTTTCCTCTTCCCTGCTTCTTCTTACGCGCATTTCCTGGTCGAGGGATTCTTCTACAAAAGTCAGTTTCCTTTCTTTATTCTCTATTTCGGAACGCAGATGCTTTATCTCATGCTCCCTGTTTTCCAGCTTTTCCTGCCAGAGCACTTTTTCTTCGTTTACCTTCTTCGCAAAGTTATCAAGCTGCAGCCTGACCGTCTTCAGTTCCGCTTCTTTTGCATACTGTTCTGCTTTAAGACGTGCTTCTCTTTTTATCATACCTGCTTTAATTATTGCGCTCTTTTCGTCGTCAAGAAGTTTACTTAAAAACTCAACTTCTTTTTCGAGATGTTCTGCCGTAGCAATCAAACGCAGTTCTTTTTCCTTTGCTTCCCCCAGCTGCTTTGCCCTCTGAGTTTCCAGATCCAGAATATATTTTTTCTTTTCTTCAAGTTCTCCTTCTTTACCGGATATAGATGCTCTTAAATCTTTAATTTCTTTCTCTTTTATTGTAACCGTTTCCATCCAGTGTTCCCTTTCTTTTTTCAGCAAGTCTCTTACAGAAACAAGCTCACTCTCTTTCCCTCTTGCTTCTGCCTGCGATTGCCTGAGTTTGTCCTGAAAACTTTTTATTTCCTCGTTCTGAATCCTTATTTTTTCCGTCAGATTAAAGTTCTCCATTTCCTGCCATTTCTTAAAATCGTCTGCTTTTTCTTCCAGTTTCTCTTTTAACAAATCAGTGAATCTTTTTTCCTTCTCTTCAAGCTCAACCTGCTTTACTTCCAGCTTATTCTTCAAATGCTTTACTGCTGTCTCTAACCTTACTCTGGTTGTTTGTAAATCCTTTATCTCCTTTGGTTTTTCTTTAATATCGCGTTCAACAAGTTTCTTCTTTACATCATTCAATTCTTTTCTGAGCGTCGACTGGAGTTCCTCCATAGCTGCTGCATGCCTGGAGATTTCTTCTTCCCTGCTTTTTATCTCTGCCTCAATGGATCCCTCGCCGGGTAGTTTAAAACCCCTGCCCTGTGCCTCATTAAGTGCATTACTGAAAATTTCATCTGCCCATTTATCATATTGATTATCCATAAATCACCTCTTATTTCTTTGACCTGGATTCCAATTCTTTAACATGCTTTTTTAATTGTTCGTGCAAAAAAGCATTTTCTATAGACAGTGCAGACTGTGAAGCAAAAATCGACAAAAGATTTGATTCATGCTGGGAAAATCTCCTCTCCTGTTTTGTTCTTTTTAATGTTATACAGCCGATAAGTTTTTCTTTAACCATCATAGGAATAACCATGCCGGATGCTACACCGTTATATTCTTTAAGCTGACGGAAACGGGGATTGTTTTTTAAACTTCCGTGTATTATTATCGGTTTCCCTTCCTCGGCAGCAGCACCGACAATTCGTTCTCCGAGTTTTGTACGCTGTCCGACGATACTTTCCTTAAAATTCCCGTAAGTTGTTTTTATTTCAAATTCCTTGGTTTTAGCATCATAAAGCAATATCGATCCGCCGTCTGATTTGCTTATATCTACAGCCAGCTTCAGAATAAGCTGTAACAGTTCATCAAGTTTCATAAGGGAACTTATGGCCTCTGCAACCTTGAATAAACTTGTTTCATCCTTCAATATTTTAATCTCATTGCTTTTATAAAGAATCTTTTTTATTCGTTTAACAAGCGCAGTCGAATCAAAAGGTTTTATGATAAAATCATCCACACCAAGTTCAAACGATTTAATTTCATCCCTGGTCTTTATCATCATTCCCGTCAATATAACGATAGGGATATCCTTTGTTTTTTCATCCTTCTTTAATGTCTCGCAGACATCCCAGCCGCTTATACCGGGAAGCATAACATCCGTTATAACCATATCCGGCAAAAGCTCCTTTGCTTTTTTAATTCCTGTATTCCCTTCATTAACCGAATAAACAATAAAATTTTCTTTTACCAGAACATCGTTAAGCGTATCCACTGTTTTCCGGTCGCTGTCAATCACAAGAATCCTCATCCTGTTTTCTTCCAGTGCCAACCGTTTTTTCTCAAAACATTCTTTAACCCTGCTTCTTAATTCTTCAAAATTAAACGGTTTGCTTATATAATCATAAGCACCTTTTTTTATACTCTCCAATCCGGTAGCAACCGAGGCATAAGCTGTAATTATAATAACATCTATATCGGAATCTATATTCTTTATCTTCTCCAACGTAGCAATTCCGTCGAGCTTGGGCATTTTTAAATCAAGAAAAACCAGATCAAACTTTTCCTGCTGTATTTTCTCAAGACAATCATTCCCGCTAACCGCAGTTTTAACTGTGTATCCCTGCCGTCCTAATTCGACAGACAGCATCTCTCTTATTTCTTCTTCATCGTCAACAACTAAAATTTTATATTCCATCATTCTATCAAAACAAAATATTTATTCCCGTTTTACGCTTCGCTTTCAGCGGTACCGGACAGTTCTCCCAAAAACTTCTCCATTTCAAGCTTCAGGGATTCGATTGCCTCTTCCTTTTCACTAATCTCCTCTGTATGAGCAGTTTCCATTGCAGCAAGATCTCTTTTATATGTATTTATTTCATCCTGTTTTATCATTATCTGTTCTCTCCATTTTATTTCCTGCGCACCCAGAGCTTCATCCAGCTGTGCCAACCGGTCATCCAGACCGTCTCCGGCTTTTTTAAATAACTGTACCTCGGATTCCTTCTTTTGATATTCAGCGCGCCATTCCTTTATTCTCTGTTCGAGTTCGGTCTTAAGAGCGGTAAAATCCTGTTCCTTTATTTTTAAGACCTCTTCCCAGTGGTTCTGCTCTTCTCTGAGACGGCTCTGTAATACTCTCATCTGGTCTATAAGCCGTTTCTCTTTTGAATCCACCATCTCCCATTCTTCTTCGCGGGTACGGCTCCTTTTACGCGCATCGACACCCACCTGTTCTATCTCTTTCTCTATAGCTCTGATTTCTTCTTCCCGTATCTTTACTTCTTCTTTACGAGCCCTTTCCTCTTCAAGCACCTTTTGATTCAGGGATTCTATTTCGGCAGAAAGACTTTTTACCTCGGTACTAACTATATCCAGTATCTTTTCTTTTTTCTGGATCTCAGCCGTCAAATCCATTTCTTTCTGTCCAAAAGCTGTCTTAATTTCAGAAAACCGGTCGTTTTTTTCTTTTAATTGTTTTTGATATTTCTGGTCATTGGCTTCCATCACGGACTGCCATGCCGACTTATTTGCCATTATGCTTTTCCTAAACTCTGCAAGTTTCTCGTCAAATTTTACATCAGCCATTGTTCCTCCAATATTTATTTAATTATATAACTATTATTATTCGCCGAATAATCTTCCCCAGAATGATTTCTTTGCCTTCGGCTCTTCGGATCCCTCGTCAAGCTCCATACCGGGCCCCTCATCAGCCATTTCCACCTTACCCGGCAATTCAGTTTCCTCTACCGGTTCTAACTCCTTTGCCTCCCGGCTATCCGTTTTATCTTCCGTTTCATATGTTTTTTCAGCTTCCGCTGTCTGTTTCCCGCTCTTTATTTTTACTCCTGATGTCAGTTCGTCAATAAACCTGTCCATTTCTTTCTTAAGTGCCTCCAGGTCTTTCTCTTTTGAAATAATTTCCTTTTTATGCGTTTTTTCTTTCCATTCAAGTTCGCGTTTCAATTTATTGGCTTCATTCTCCATTCCTGTCAGCTGGTCCCGCCATTTTGCTTCCTCCTCTCTCATACGCTTTTCTCTCTGCTTTACCTTATTTTCCAGATCCTGACGGGCACCTTTAAGTATCTGTACTTCCTTTTCCCCTTCTCTGTATTCTGTCTGGGACTCTTTCACCCGGCTGACAAGTTCATCCTTAAGCGCCGTAAAATCATCCGCCTTCATTTTTAACACATCCTGCCACCTTTTCTGGTCCTCGCTTAACCTTTGACTAAGTTCGGCAATCTGGTCTTCCAGCTCTTTAATATGAAGTTTGCTTAATTCACATTTCATTTCTCTGTCGCGGAATTTTTTATTTGCTTCTTCCTGTTTCCTGCTCACCTCGCTCTTCATAGTAATAACTGTGGCTTCATGAAGTTTTTCCTGCTGTTTTTTCCTTTCGGTCTGTTCAAAAGCCAGTCTTGTTTTCATTTCTTCTTTTTTTGTTAAAAGATTGGTTTTCTCGAATTCCAATGCAGAAATATCAGTATCCAGCCTGCGCACTCGTTCAGTCAGCTCGGCAATTCTCTGTTCTGATTTCGATTTGAGATCATTTATCGCATCTTCCTTATCTTTCAGTTTCTGCTGCCATTGTTTTTGATTCGATGAGGACAGCCGCTTCCAAGTCACCCTGTTTTTCTCAACGGTTTTTTTCAAATCTGCAAGACTACTGCCAGTTCTTAAATCAGCCATTTATTTCCTCCTTTTCAGCCTAAAGGTTTAAATATTTTAGCCCAAACGTCTTAATATCTTTTCTGCCAGAGACAACTTCTTTTTTTTAGAACCCGAATAGTATTTATAATAGTAATATCCTCTTCTCTTTTCTTCCATATTATTCAATACAACACCGATTATTTTTGTCGACAGACGGTTCCTTATCCGCATCAGCTCATTTCTGTTTGCCATACCCGGAGTATGCACTATAATTATGCCGTCAGAAAGCGACGAAAGAACCGCAGGATCAGCAAAATAATAAAGCGGCGGAGAATCAAAGAGGATATAATCAAACTCATTCCTTAACTCTGTTATTAAATTTGAAAATTCCGGGGAATTCAGGACCCTCATAGGATGGGCCGGAAGATGTCCTACGGAAAGTATACGAACATTATCTAAACTTAAATTTGAAGCACTATCTATCTTTGGCTTAGCAAGAACGCTTCTCCAGTTCAGTTTATCTTTTAAAACATCCATCAATCCGGGTTTCCGGGGAATTTTAAATAATTTATGTATAGCCGCCTGCCTGAAATCCGCATCCACTATAAGAGTTTTATTGTCATGCTGACTCTGGGTAATAGCAAAATTGGAAGTAACTTCCGTTTTCCCTTCCGACGGCATTACACTTGTGAAAAGAATGGTTTGAACCTTTTTCTCGCGGTCATCAGAAAAATTCACAAGGAACTCATTATACGCTTCAATATACGGCGAGTTTATATCATGAAGCAATGAAAACGGAACCGGTGATGTTTTTTCTTCTTTTATATGTGGTATCTCGGCAAGTGCAGGAAGTTTCAGATATATCTCTATTTCCTCCGCGGTCCTCAATGAAGTATCAAGATTCTCTGCAAGAACGACTCCGATAACGGCAAATATCAAACCGGCTATAATTCCCATAAGTACATTTAACTGTTTGTTCGGTTTTACCAGAACAGCATTATTTGCCGGTTCGACGATTGCCACTGGTATTACTTTATCCGCTTCAGTAATAAGTGCTTCTTTATGCTTTCTTATAAGCATTTCGTAAAGTCCCTCGTCTATTTTAACATCACGTAAAAGTATTACATATTCCAATTCCGACCCGCTCATTTTTCCCAACTTGCTTTTCAAAACATTGATTTTACTGTTTATCTTAATAACCTCGGGATGTTTATTCCCGTATTGGGTCAGAAGATTTGACCTCTCAACAAGCAAATCGGTTAAACTGCCTCCCATACTTTGTACTTTTTCTGTAATTAAACCGCTTGCCACGTACTGCCGTATCTGCTGCTCCTTCTCCTTAAGCTCATCCGAAAGCACGGTAACCTGCTTCTCAATAAATTCCCTCGTTTTTCTGGCCCGCTCATTCCGCCCCTCGATTGTCTCGTCAACATACGCCTTGCCGGCGGCATTTGCTATTTCTACCGTCTTTTTGGGATCGGTATCAGTTGCGATTATATTCATAAGTGTCGTATTTGCAACCTTTGATACCGAAACCTTACCTCTTAAAACATTTACGATCTGTTCTTTTCTTGCATCGGATGTATTTTCATCAACCTGGCCCAGAAGTTTAGCTGTGTGCAAAAGAACAGGATAGCTTTCCACTTTCCGCATTTCAGTATCAACATCTATCATCCAGCTTATTTCCTGGCCCATGGTTCCCATTGCCCAGAAACTGGGACCTTCTATCCTCAATTCTACCGTCGTAGAAGCCCTGTATATCTCTGTTGACAGAAAAGTGAATACTAAAACGGAAAATACAATAAGGAGAAACACGCCTATGGCGATTATTCTCCTTTTCTTAATGATTTGCCAGTAATCGTATAAAGTCAGTTCGTTATGAATTCTTTCAGTCATTTATCCATTTACCAAAGAAGAGCCGTCTATCCTTCTCATAATAACAAAATCAAGAATCCGTCCCATGAAACTTATCAGGTTTGTAAGCAGTGATTTCCTTTTAGGTACAAAAACTATATCATTATCAAAAACAGGAAGGTCATACTGTCTTTCACCGTCATAAAGAATCTTTTTGCAGTTGACGGTTTCTGTTACATAAGGACTATGATGAACAAACCTCGTCACTCTGACTGAAGCTAATTTTGCATCGTCGCCAAAACCGCCCGCCCTGTTAATCGCTTCCATCAGCGTTGCCTTATCGGTAAACGAGTATAATCCGGGATTCCTGACCTCGCCGTAAATCTGAACCTTATAAGTCGTTTTATTCGATATTGTCACCGTGACATCGGGAGTTCTGACATATGGCTCCAGCTGTTTCGCAAGCTTTGCTTCCAGCTGTTCGGGTGATAACCCGGCTGCCATTGTTCTTCCGATAAACGGGAACTTTATTGCTCCGTCCTGTTCCACATCCCTGTCCCTTTGCAGTTCGGGAAGCTCAAACGAACCTTTCTGCCAAACGCTGATGGACAAGGTATCCCCCGCGTTAATTATCTTCTTTTCTTCCGAACCAACATTTATTTCATTACCCCAGAAGTCCGTACCGGTTCCGGAACCGCTCACAACAAGCGATTTTGTGCTTTCATCCCAGTCCGCATAATTGACGAGCAACTCGGTAAGAAACGGCCCGAGAGCATATGCAGGGAACATTAATTTGTTATCCGAAACAATAACACGGTCTTTAATCTTTACCTTTTTATCTCCGATAATAAATTTCCTGCTCTTGGCTTTGACGGTAACCGTTCGTATGTCTTTTCTCAATACTGCGGTCTTTTTGACGGGATTATACGAAAATTCAACCCTATAAAAAAGACATACATCCCTTAAAGACAGATAATACTTCCCTTTAATATTCTGTGCTTTCAGGGATATACTTTTATCTCCCGCTCTTTTATCCGTACATTTGACAGAATAAGTGTCTGATGTTGCCAAAAGATCTGCAATCCTGGTGAAGATAAAAAGCAAAGTTATCATGCCAAATGCAAAAGAAACAATTGTCATAAAACTTTTCTTTTTTCGTGACATTTTAGGCCTCCCGTGGAACTTTTGAATTCCACTCATTTTAGGGTGATAAAATCCCTTTTATAATTATATACTTTTTCTGCGATTTTGTCAACTATTTTCTGAGATTATTTAAAAACCAAACAATCTCTGAAAATGAAAAATCCGAACACCCGGTAAAACCGAAATTCGGATTAAATACAATTAAAAAGATTACAAAGATTAGAAAAATCCCAAAGATTAAAATCTTTCTTAATCTTTCAATCTTTTAATTGCTTCTCTTTTCGGTAACCCGGCACCCCGAAGGTCAGTTAATTTGTTCGTATGTTCATTAATTCTTGAGAACATTTGAACCATTGAACTCCTGAACCGCCGTTCTGGGTTGTAGCTTTGCGTCCCCGAAAGTCAGTTCATATGTTCTTGGGTTCTTAAGTTCTTGAGAACATTAGAACCATTGAACTATTGAACCGCCGTTCCGGGTTTGCCTTTATCGTGTAACTACTGATTACGGTGATTAACAACTAGATAACAACGATAAACCAATATCGCTAATATCTCGCTTTTTATCGCTGTAATCATTTTTTTAGTATATATTATAATTTATAAAGAATTTTTAACATTTTGT
>JAFGLF010000046.1 GCA_016928195.1 Elusimicrobiota bacterium | reverse complement strand
TCTCATTACTTGATTCAGAAAGCGAAAAAAGAAAGTTCATCTATTAAATTCAGAGAAGGTGATGCGAGGAAACTGCCTTATGCCTCTGATACTTTTGATACAGTAATGATTCTTGGAAACAGCTTCGGATATTTTGAAACTGCCAAAGAAGACATGACAGTGCTTAAAGAAGTTTTAAGAGTCCTTAAACCGTGGGGGCGATTTTTAATTGATTTATCTGACGGAGAGTATTTAAAGGAAAACATTAAAGCTCGATCATGGGAATGGATAGATAAAAAATATTTTGTCTGCAGAGAGCGGTCATTATCCCTTGATAAAACACGCCTGATTTCCAGAGAAATAATTAATAATGTTGATAAGGGAGTAGTAGCCGACCAATTTTATGCTGAGAGGCTTTATACACAGGAAGAAATAATTGAATTCTTAAAACAGGCCGGTTTTAAGAATATCGTTTCTCATGGGACAATGACTACGGATTCAAGAAGAAACCAGGATCTTGGTATGATTGAAAGAAGAATAATCATATCAGCAATAGCTAAAAAAGAGTGGTCGTCTGTTAAAACTAAAAAACATCATTTAAGAAATATAGTTGTTTTATTAGGTGATCCCAATAAAGTTGATATTTTAAAACCCCTGTATGTATTTGACGAAGATGACTTATACACCATTGATATGTTAAAAAATTCTTTAAGGGAAATTGAAAAAAACTGTGATTATAAATTCCATTACCTTGATAACCATGAAACTATGATAAAGGAACTTATTAAAAGGCAGGAAAAAGTGAAGGTTGATTTTGTATTCAATCTATGTGATGAAGGATATTTTAATGATGCGCGTAAAGAACTTCATGTACCCGCGCTGCTTGATATTCTCGGGATTCCGTATACCGGTTCTGAGCCGCAGTGCCTGGCGCATTGCTATGATAAGTCACTTATAAGGGGTGTCGCAGAGGAAATGGAAATACCGACTCCCCGGGCTTTTTTTATAAAATCAGGGGATACGTCATTTGAGGTTCCTTTTGAATTCCCAATGTTTATTAAGCCAAATTTTGGCGATTCCAGTTTCGGGATAACCAGTAGAAATGTAGTTTACAGCATTGAAAAGACAATTAATGTGATTTCTGAAATAAGGGATAAACTTGGTTATGATAAACCTATTTTGATTGAGGAGTTTCTTTCAGGAAAAGATTTAAGTGTGGGAATAATAGGAAATTTCCCTGGCTCTTATACGGTTTTACCGATAATTGAAGAGGATTACTCTGAATTGCCTCCCGGACTTCCAAAAATTTGCGGGTATGAGGCAAAATGGCTTCAGGATTCACCTTACTGGAAAATAAAATCCATAGCAGCCGATTTACCTGCAGATACCGAAAGGTTTATTATCGATTGCTCATTGAGGTTGTATGAAAGACTTGGATGTAAAGATTATGCCAGACTTGACTGGAGGCTTACGTCAAAAGGTGAACCAAGATTATTGGAGGTCAACCCAAATCCTGGATGGTGCTGGGATGGGCATCTAGCAAAAATGGCTGCAATAAAAAATATATCTTATACAGACATGCTTCTTACTATTTTGAAAGAAGCCGAAAAAAGGTTGAAGTCTGAAGAGAAACTTGATAAATCGGTTCCGGCTAAATCAATGGTAAAATAGACGATCTAATAAATAAAGTAAACAATATGGCTTTTTTTAAAATTTTAAAGAAGGACACTAAATCTTCTGCCAGAGCAGGGGTAATAACCACAAAAAGCGGGATTGTTAAAACACCTGTTTTTATGCCTGTAGGGACAAAGGCAACAGTTAAAGCCATAACAAATGAACAGCTTTATGAAGAAGGATGCGAAATCATACTGGGCAATCTATACCACCTGTATCTGCAGCCGGGAATTGACGTTATTGAAAAAGCAGGTGGCCTCCATAAGTTTATGAACTGGAAAAGGAGCATATTAACCGATAGTGGCGGTTTTCAGGTATTCAGTTTAAGCAGAATAAGAAAAATCACCGACAGCGGTGTTGAATTTAAATCAATAATAGACGGCTCAAGTCATTTCTTTTCTCCTGGGAATGTAATAAAAATGCAGTACAGGATAGGCTCGGATATAATTATGGTCCTTGATGAATGCATACCCTTTAATGAGGATTATAATTATACTCTTGATGCAGCAAAAAGGACTATGGAATGGGCTGAAATATCAATAAAGACAAAAAATAAAATAAACCCTGGTGGAGATTTAAAAGTATTTGGCATAGTGCAGGGAGGCTTTATAAAAAGTTTAAGGAAATTCTGCGCGCAATCAGTATCTCAAATGGATTTTGACGGTGTAGCAATCGGCGGGTTAAGCGTTGGTGAAAAAAAAGAGCAGACAATTGAGATTCTTAATTATACAGCAGGGTTTCTGGATAATAAGAAGCCGCTTTATTTTATGGGATTGGGGGACCCTGCAGGAGTAATTGAAGCCATAGAAAACGGGGTGGATATGTTTGACTGTGCCATGCCTACGAGGATCTCCAGAAATGGCAGCGCTTTTACAGCAGAAGGAAGAGTCAATATAAAAAATAAAAAGTATACTTATGACTATACTCCGCTGGATGAAACATGTAATTGCTATACCTGTAAAAATTACTCAAGATCTTACTTGAGGCATTTATTCAAGAGTAATGAGATACTTTCCAGTATTTTACTTACAATTCATAATCTTCATTTTATTTTTAACCTGATCAATCAGTCAAGAGATTCTATATTATCAGGGAATTTTATTGATTTTAAAACAAAATTTTTAAAAAATTACATTAAAAATGAAGATTAAAAAATCTTTTACCCTGATTGTTTTTT
>JAFGLF010000045.1 GCA_016928195.1 Elusimicrobiota bacterium | reverse complement strand
CGGTGCCACCGGCTTTATCGGTGCATCCATCTTTACAGTCTCGTCAAGCGACGATTTGAATACTTGTGCCGGCTTCTCAGGAGGTTTAACAGGTTCTGCCGGCTTGAGTGCCGAAGGCGGAGGTGCTGACGGTTTCCCTGTCGGCATAACCGGCTTTATAGGCGCATCCATCTTCACAGTCTCGTCAAGTGACGATTTGAATACCTGCCCGCCAGACGACGGCGAGGTCTGCGACCCGCCAATACTACTGGGCGCGGCCTGCGGCGGCTTATCTAATTTTATTGTCTCATCAAGAGAGGAAGCTTTAAACTGAGGAGATGATTCAGATTTTTTATCATCAGATGAGCCTGACGGCAATACAGCTTTCAGAGCTGCATTTATTTCATCAGATGCTATATTTGCCGTCTGGTCGGCTGGTTTAGAAGGGATCTCCTTTTTTACATCTTTTACATCTATCTTTGATACTTTTTTCTCTGTATCCTGTATTTGTACGGATTCAGGTTTTTTATCACATAATATACTATATAAACACTTGTCAAAACAAAAATTTTTATCACCGGCTCTTCTTGTTTTTGAACAATTGTCATAATCCTCTGCAATCTGGTTTAACATTCTTACATCTGCAACTTCAATCTCAGTAAAAGAGATGCCTGCTATATGATTACCGTTATTCTTTTTAAGCCAGACAGTTTTTCCTTTAGCTTCAAAAGGTTTAATTCCGCGTAATCTGATATAAAGTGAAAAAACAGAGGATTCAGGCAGTGGTTCATCTACAATAAGCCCCATTCCTCCAGCCGAAATATCGGTGATCTGTCCCATAATCGGCTCGCTGGATACGGGTGAGATAAAATGGATCTCAACCGGCTCTGCCATTTTCTCAATAACGATAAATCTTTTATGTTTTCGCCTCTCTATTGTATCATCCATATTATTTATTTATACAAATTTTCTTGACAATTGTCAAGGTTTTTGTAAAATGGATTCGAATTACACTAATGATAACGAATTACACAAATAGTTTATTCGTGGAATTCGGGTCTTATTTTCGCGTTATTCGGTAGTTAATATGAGATATATTTTTGGGCCGGTTCCATCTAGAAGATTCGGGAAATCACTCGGGATTGATATAATCCCCCGAAAAAAATGCACACTTAACTGTATATACTGTCAGATCGGTAAAACAACCGATCTGACCATCCAGAGAAAACCCTATATTGCAGTAAATCCGGTTTTAAAAGAATTAAAAAAAATCCTAGGATCTCCTCCGAAGGCGGATCCGCCTGTGACGGAGAAAGTTAAAATAGACTATCTTACATTTTCCGGGAGCGGAGAACCCACTTTAAATTCAAATCTCGGAAAAATAATCTCTAAAATTAAGAAAATAACAGAAATTCCTATTGTTGTTCTGACAAACGGAACCCTTCTTTACAGAAAAGATGTAAGAAATGACCTTATGAAAGCGGATATAGTTGCACCTTCGCTGGATGCAATTTTAAATTTCAAAAGGATTAACAAACCGCATAAAAAACTCAACATTAAAAAAATTATTAATGGCTTATTATCATTCAGTAAAATATACCCTGGAAAAATCTGGCTTGAAATCTTATTTGTAAAAAACATCAATAATTCATTTAAAGAAGTTATTGCATTAAAAAAAGTAGTACAGAAAATTAAACCTGATAAAATCCACTTAAATACGATACACAGACCCCCTGCGGAGTTTTGTATAAAACCACTTAAATATAACGAACTCCTAAAAATAAAAAAAATCCTCGGCGGCCCCTCAGAGATAATCCTCGACAAAAAACATATCGAAACAGACATAAAAAAATTGAATATATCTGAAAAAATTTTAAAAATACTTTACAGAAGACCGATGAGACTCAGGGATATAAAAGCAATTATAGGTATTAACAGGAAAGATATCTTAAAAGAATTATGGCTTTTGGAGAGAAAGAAAAAAATTTCATTTCAAAACAATTGGTGGAGCAGACCGCTAAAGCGGCTGTGATTACGGTGATAAACTACCGATACCAACGATGAATCACTGACAGCAACGATAAAATTACGATTTCGGCGATACGTCTTTATGTCTTTTTTACCGCTGTCATCTTCTTTTCATCGCTGTAATCCATAGTAACAATTTTGACTTCCTTCATTCCTACCACAGAATTTGTAAAAAAAATCTTATCGGCATTTTTAACATCATTAATGGTTATAACTTTTTCCTCAACATTTTCTCTGTTTATCTCAATAAAATTCTGTCTAAACACTCCCGGCAGCAATCCGCACTTCACAGGAGGAGTTATATATTTACCATTGGTTTTGATAAATATATTACCCCTGCTTGCTTCTGTTATTTCACCCAGATTATTCCTGAACAACACATCAAAATATCCTGATTTGCAGTGTTTTTTATATTCTACATCATATATTTTTCTCAACGTAGTTTTATGATATAGAAACTTATTTTCGCTGTCTATCCTAAGTTTTGATAGTGCAATTTTTAAAAATTTTCTCTTACTTGTCTTCTCTATTTTTTTAAAACTTATAAAAATTTTTCCATCGACAGATAATAATAAACGTACTTTATATTCCCCATGTATAGAAAAATCTTTTTTAAGCAAATTTAATTTCTTTTTTATTTCTCCTTCATCATATGCAAATCCGAAATATCCCGCAGATTTCTTCAATCTATTCAGGTGATATTTAAGTAAAACATATCCCTGCTTTCCAGACCATAGCATCGTCTCTATAAGCATAAACTGTTTAAAACATGTAAGTAAAAACAATGCCTTAAGTTTACATTCTTCAAACTCTTTCTTTGCTCCCGAATCCCAGACAATACCGCTGCCTATACCCAATTCCCCCTTCTTATCTTTTATAACAGCAGTACGTATTGCAATATTAAACATTGCATTTCTATGAGGAGTAAAAAACCCAATTGCACCGGTATAGACACCACGGGGCTCCTTCTCCAACTCTCTGATAATCTGCATGGTACGTATTTTCGGAGCACCGGTAACGGAACCGGAGGGAAAAATCGCATTAAATAGATCATAAAAAGTTATTCTGCGGGAAAGTTTCGATACAATTGTAGAAGTCATCTGGAACAGGGTTTTATATTTTTCTATTTCAAAAAGTTTCTTCACATTAACATGCCCTATTTGGGAAATCCTTCCTAAATCATTTCTCAGAAGATCAACTATCATCACATTTTCGCTTCTGTCTTTTATACTATTAAAAAGTTTACAACTTTGTTTTTTATCTCTATTGGAGTCCGCTCCGCGTGAAATTGTTCCCTTCATAGGTTTTACTACTATTGCATTGCCGGTTTTACTAAAAAATAATTCGGGAGAAAAAGACAACAGGGTGAAATCCGTGGTTTTCATAAAGGCAGAATATGATACTTTCTGCATCTTTTTAAGATTGTTATATAATCCTATAACGGAACCGTTAAAGTTAAACTTGCATTTCATTGTGTAGTTTACCTGGTAGGTATCACCGTTAGAAATATATTTCTTTATTTTTGCTATGGATTTATTATATTCCTTTTCCGTATTATTAAAACAAACATTTGTTATTTTATAATCACTTCCTGCGGATCTAAAACCTGTATTTATGCATAAGTGCGGAGAAAACCTGCCTGTTTTGTGGTTATATATAATCGGATCTTTAAAAACATTTAAATACACTAATGGAAAATTATATTTATTATCCACCCCGTTTTTTGAAACAAAATCCAATCCGTAGCCGAATTCATAAGAAAAAAATCCGGCTATATAATATTGTTTATCGCAGATAAACTTCTCGATTTTTCCAAAAACCGAACCAACATTCCTAATATCATATAACTTTATAGTTTCAACCGGATCGACAAAAATATATGAATGAAAATTCTTTTTATCGAACTTCATTGTTTCAAAAACTATAAATTCTTTAAAATTGTTAAAAATATATGGAATAACATCGGATGGCAGATATCTCACTTTCTATCTCCGTTTTCCCCTAAACAATAAAACCAACCGTTTCTCGATCCTATGTAGATTTTCATATCCGAAACCACCGGAGTTGACTCAAATGACCCCGTTGTTGAAAAACTGTCACTTTCGGTAACACAAATTTCCTCTTCATCCGTCATTTCAATATCAAATATGTGTAGTTTTTTATCGTAACCGGCAACAATTAAATGATTATCTATAAAAACCGGTGTAGAGATTGAACTCCCGATATTTTCTTTCCATAAAAGTTTCGGTGTTTTATATTTATTTTTCTTATTTGGGCCCAATACAAGATCCTTCTCAAATTCATCCTGCGATACAATGTAAACATGACCGTCAATTGCTGTAAACGCCACGATGGGTTCGGGATATGATGATATGGCCACCGAACCGACAACACCGCCTAACCATCCGGCAAACTTTTTATTTTCCGTAGGAAAAAACCATACTACCTGCTCACCAATCGGATTATTTAAATCAATTTTAAAAACCCCTCCGTTCCCTTTAATATATTCCTTTTCAATCCCAACAAACATACACCCATAATTATTGATAACAGGTGTTGACTCCATGTCAGCTCCGCAATAGAAATCCCATACAATCTCATGAGAATTAGTATCTATACCGTAAATATGTCCGGAACCGGAAGCAATATACAGTATTCCATTATAAAGAGCAGGTGACGCTTCAGCAATAACATTATTCCTGTGTTTTTTTACGTCGTCTGAGGTATAAAGCTTTACCTGTTTTATCAGATCTCCGTTTAAATCAAGAATATAAAGATATCCGTTTTCCGCAGGAATATATATAGTTCCTTTATAAACCAATGCGGAAGCATCAACATCCCGGCTATTACTTTCTGTCTTTGGAATTTTTATACCCCATAATTTCCTTCCGGTGAAATAGGATACCGCACGAAAACTCTCAACACTTTCCGTATTAAGCGGTTTTCCAACCCCTCTTCTCGACCCGCAAAGAATCACAATTTCATTTTCTTTATTGTCTGCGTCCGGATTAAAAAAAATAGTCGGTGTAGCCTTTATAATATCATCAAATCTATATTTCCATATTTCTTCTCCGGTTCGGGCATCAAGTTTATACAAGTGATGATTAAAAGTCCCGATTATCAGATATTCTTTACCGTTTTCCTCAACAATAAGCGGCTGACCTGTCCATCCGGTACCATACCACTTTCTCTTTCCTTTGCCGTAACCAGATTCAGCTCCTCCGATATGTTTTTTCCATATGATATCCAGTTTTTTAGGAACGCTGCTGAATCCGTAGAAATTTCTTCTCCAGTTTCCTAAAAATGTGGGTATTTTTATCAGAGGTTCTTCATGCAGCTCGGCAAAAAGAGAACAATGGAATAAAGAAATAAGGAAGTAATATAACAAGGAAATGACCAGATAAGGAAAAACATATTTTCTGGTTTTCTGGTTTTCTTTTTTACTGCCAATAATTTTCATTTCTTAATCTTCAGTTTGTTCTTCGGTGAGTTTTTCGTAGAATTTAAGAAAATCATTTTTTTCCGGTGATTCGTCAGGCATTTCAAGCTGTTTCATCGCCACATCAGGATGACGATTTAAAACACCGGTAAGCATATATGGTACAGCATATCCCCAATAAATCTCTTTATTGAGCGGAAGTATTTTTTTCCCTATAATATCCAGAAGAGGACGAATATCAAATTTGGGATTTTTTAGAAAACTTATTAAAAGTTCAAGGGGACAATTACCGGCAGCACGGCCAAGACCATAAAGTGTACCGTCAAGATAATTCGCACCGCGAATAATACCGGCAATCGTATTGGCAAATCCGAGCTGCTGGTGGTTATGACAGTGGACCCCGACTTCTTTATTCTTAAGATACTTCTTATATTTATCAACAAAAAAATCAATGTCCTCACTATAAAGAGCACCGAAACTGTCTACCACATAACATGCTATTATTTTTGTTTCCTCCTGTATCTGCTGGAGAGCTTCATCAAGTTCACGTTCAAGTGCAACCGATATGGACATAACATTTATTGTTGCTTCATACCCCTTATCTGTGGCGTTGTTTGCAAGTCTTATCGCTTTATCAATATCCTTAACATATGTAGCAATACGTATCATATCCACAACGCTTTTTTCTTTAGGCAGGATATCTTCTGCAATTGCTTTATGGGCATCCTGCATAACCGCGATTTTGGTTTTGTCTGATTTTATACCGTCTACTACTTTTCTTAGATTATCCTCATCGCAAAAACGCCATGGACCGTATTCGTCAACTGAAAACATTTTTTTACTGTTCCGGTAACCAAGCTCAATAATATCTACACCGGCATCACAAACAGCTTTATAAACATCCCTGACAAGCTCAAGCGAAAAATTCGATTTATTCATCAAACCGCCGTCTCTGATAGTACAATCAACTACTTTAATCTGTGGTCTAAACATTTTTCACCCCATTTTATATCGAATTACACAAATAAAACACCCGAATAACACGAAAACACATTCGCGATATTCGTTATCATTTGTGCTATTCGCATTTTTTCCATTATACCAAAATAAACTGATTTTGTAAACCCCTTAAAGCTACTCAATGTTCATGGTTTCCGCCACGGCGGATTTAAGATTAAAAAACTGTAAACCTTATATACACGGCGAATAAAATCTTTACAATATACATTTTCTTCTTGACAAGTATTTCAGTAATATATTATAATTTATATTAATCTAAGTTAGAATAGTACAATTGCTAATATTTCTACAGACCGGGAGAAATATATGACAAGAAACAGATTAGCTGTACTCGGACTTCTAAGAGAACATCCTAGACACGGCTACCAGATAGACCAGGAAATAAAAAAGAGGTCCATGGATAAATGGGCAAACATAGCAATTGCCTCAGTTTACAATACCCTTACCGCTTATGAAAAAAAAGGACTAGTTACCGTAAAAAAAGAGAAAGTCGGCAATATGCCGGAGCGAAAAGTATATCATATTACATCCAAAGGCATTAAGGAATTGGCTGCCCTTGTTGAAGATGGCCTAATAAAAATAGTACCACATAGTAATGTTGTATTCCTGTTGTCTGTGGGATTTATAACCAATATCCCCCCGAAAAAAGCTCTGGAAGCTTTAATTAAAAGAAAGGAGCAGTTGGAAGCTCATTTGGCTATGGTTAACGAAATATACCATTTACACAAAAAATTTGTACCATTCAATTGGTTTTATATTATAGATTCCTGTCTTAAACGCATACAAACAGCGGTAAATGAAACACAGTACTTGATTTCAAAGGTTAAAACAATCAAAGCATGGGAAACGGTATTAAAACAACATTAAAAAGACAATTAAAAATGCAGAATACAGAATTATGATAAAACCTAAATTGTTAATTGTTATTTTATTATTAACTCTGATTTTTCCCATTAAAGGGGCCGCCGAAGGCGAGCTTCGCCCTGCCTCAGCGGGGCAGGAAGAACAAATTACTCTTTCATTGGAAAAATGTATAGAACTTGGATTTAAAAATAACTTTGGAATCAAAAAATCCAATTATGATATACTTTCCTCAAAGGAAGCAACTGAACAAATTAAATCCCAATACGAACCGATGATAACCGCCAGTGTAGGAAAAACCGATATTGAAACTTCAGGTACAAACCCGTTATACGGAACAAAAACTAAAAAAGACAGTATAAGTATAGGTCTCAATAAAAAGTTTCATTACACAGGAGGAAGCTTAGGACTGGACTGGTCAAACGAAAAAACCGACAGCGATTCCATATTCCAGTCCTTTAATCCGACATATGATTCGGATATAACTTTGTCTTATACCCAGCCGCTTATAAAAAATTTCGCAGGCAACAATGATAAGAAATCCATACATATATCAAAAATAGGCAGCGATACTGCAGACCTGGCTTTAACTTTGCAGAAAAATATTCTTGCAAACAATATAGAAAAAGCTCTTCTTTCCCTAAACTTTGCCGAGGAAAACCTCAGAATCCAAAAAATATTTCTGGAACGGTCTAAAAAACTCCTTGCAATCAACAAGGAAAAGCTGAAAGACGGATTGGTTGAAGAAGTGGATATCATAGCTACCGAAGCTGCAGTAACCGTACGTGAAGCATCCATTTTACTGGCAGAAAACTCCGTAAAAGACGCAAAGGATAATCTGAAGAAAATAATAGGTCTGCCTGGAGATAAAAACTGTTTTTTTGTGATGGAGTTGCCCGAAAAATTCGAACATCATGAATTGCACGAAGATGAAACTATCCAAAAGGCACTAAAACAAAGACCGGATTTAAAAATAATAGAAAATAGTATAGAAATGAGTTTATTCGATACCGAGGTAAAAAGAAACGAACGCCTCCCATCACTTGATCTGGCAACCCGGTACGGATCAAGCAACTCAGACAAAAGCTGGGGTGACAATTACAGTGCTATCGCATCCATAGATAACCCGACATGGTATATTGGACTAAACTTAAGCATTTTCCCTTTCAGAAAACTTAACAGCAGTATATTAAAACAAAGCGAATATGAATACAAAAAAAACCTCGATGAACGGGAAGATAAGAAACTTTCTATTATAACGGAATGTAAAGGTATTACCCGCAGTATAAATACACAGGCATTGTATGTAAAAGCAACTTTTAAAGCATTAGAATTACAGAAAAAGAAATTACAGCTTGAAGAATTAAAATTCAATCAGGGACGCTCTTCAATTCAATGGATATTAACCTATCACGACGATCTGAACCGCGCTGAGATTGATTCGCTTAAAGCACTGACAGAATATTATAAAGCAATTGTAGATTTAAAACTGATTACTGGAGTTATTAGATGAACTTAGCTAAATTTTCAATCAAACAGAGGGTGCTTGTTGATCTGCTTACTGTTATAGCAATTATTGTAGGAACCGTAGTCACCATTCAAATGCAGCGTGAAGATTTTCCTGAAGTAGAGCTTGATTGGGTATTTGCAAGAACTATTTATCCGGGTGCATCCCCGCAGGAAGTAGAAAAGCTTGTTACTATTCCTATAGAGGATGCATTGAAAAATATAGATGGGATAGATAACTACAGTTCGGTTTCGCGTGAGGGTGTGTCTTTTATATTCATAGAATTGGATCCGGATTTAAGCAACCGTAATAAAGTTATAAATGATATAACCCGTGATGTAGACAAAGTAGAAATCCCTGAGGATGCAGAGGACCCTGATGTAGAAGAATTATCCATTATGCATCCTCTTATAGAAATATCATTTACAGGAGAAGGAATACCTGAAAAAGAACTCAGAGGATATGTTGATAATTTTGAAGATATTTTAAAAAACATAAAAGGAGTAGGTTCAACCGACAAAGTAGGATGGCGTGATAAAGAAATATCTATTGAGGTTGACCCGTCAAATCTTGAAAAATATTATATCTCACTGGCTCAGGTTATAAGGAGCATACAAAATCAACACCTAAACCTTCCGGGTGGAAAACTTAAATCGGGAACAAAGGAACTTATTTTAAGGACTGTCGGCGAACTTCAGACCGCAGATGAATTCAAGGATATAATAATCCGTACAAACAGCGATGGTAAATACCTTCGTGTAAAAGATGTTGCACAGGTACAAGAAACATTTGAGGAACAGGAAAGAATATATAAGACCAATGGAAAAATATCCATAAACATAACACCTAAAAGAAAAAAGAGCGGAGATACGATAAAGATTGTAGATGAAATAAGAAAACAAGCTGCAATTTATAAAGAAACCCTTCCCAAAAATGTATCCATAGATTTTATCAATGATATTGCATTTTATGTAAAACGGCGTTTGAATGTTCTTATTTCAAACGGAGTACTGGGATTAGGATTACTGATGTTAACATTGCTTGTTTTCCTTAATATCCGTATAGCACTTGTTACTGCAATCGGTATTCCGTTTGCCGGACTGACAGCTATGCTTTTTATGTCATTCTTCGGAGTAAGTCTAAACCTGGTCACTATGTTCGGTCTTATACTGGTCGTCGGTATGATAGTTGATGATGCTATTGTGGTTTCTGAAAATGTATACCGCTATATGGAAGAAGGTATGTCTGTTAAGGATGCTACAATAACAGGTGCCTCTGAGGTTGCAGCACCGGTTACGACAACAATACTTACTACTACAGCGGCATTTTTGCCGCTGATGTTTGTATCAGGAATAATGGGTAAATTCCTGCGTGTTTTCCCTATGGCGGTCATATTCTGCCTTACCGCATCACTTTTCGAAGCACTGATAATACTTCCGGCACATTTGGCTGAGTGGTCAAAACCGTTAAAAAGTAAACATCCTCAGGGAATATCACAGCAACCTGCAATTAAAACAGAAACCAAATCATTACTGGTAAGAATATTTTTTTTCCCAATTAAAGTATTCACTTCGCTCAAGTATTATTTCTCCGCATCGGACAGGAAGGGCAGTGAATCCAGATGGTTTCAGAAGCTGCTCAACACCTATAAAAAAATTCTCAATTACAGCATAGAGAGACGTTACAGAATGTGTTTCTTTGCATTCTTGGTTCTTATCGGTGCTATAATATTTTCAATAAAGGTGATGCCGTTTAAACTATTTCCGACAATCGTAGAAATATTTTATGTAAGAATGGAAACAGAGGAGGGTACTTCTCTGGAAGAAACTAATAAGGCGATATCCATAGTTGAACAGGGAATTCTAAAACTCTCAAAAGACGAAATGGAAAATGTTACTACAACCGTAGGATTCTCCGGAGAAATCGGAGGCGGGCCATTCGATAAACATGGGAGTAAATATGCACAGTGTGTAGTGTATCTGACACCCGAGAACAGCAGAAAACGCAAGGCGGACACTATTATTGCTGAATTAAGAAATACAATAAAAAAAGAAGATCTGCCTTCCGATGTAGTGAATCTGGAATTTGAAAAATTAAGAGACGGTCCACCCGTAGGAAAACCAGTATCGGTACAGATACGCGGAGATGATTATAAAACTCTTCTGGAAATATCAGAAAAGATAGTAAACTTTCTCAAAACCGTTGACGGGGTAGAAGATATCAAAAGTGATTATGAACTGGATAAAGAAGAAATACAAATAACAATAAATAAAAAGGAAGCTGCTCGGCTAGGACTGAATGTAAGGCAGATTGCAAGTACAATCCGTTATGCATTTGAAGGCGGGGTTGCAACAACAATGAGAAAAGGAGATGAGGACATCGATGTAATAGTAAGACTGCCAGAACAATACAGAAACAATATAGAGGTATTGAAAAATTTAACGATACCCAATAACATGGAACGGCTAATTAAATTGAACAGGGTTGCTTATTTTAATAAATATCAGGGTATACAAACATTAAACCATGAAGAAGGAAAAAGAACGATAACCGTTACTGCAAATGTGGATGAAGACAAAATAACATCAGTTGAAGCCAATAAAAAATTAATAGAAAAATTTAAAGATGCTTCAAAAGAATATCCGGGATATCAAATAATAAGCGGCGGAGAATGGGAAGACACACAGGAATCCATAGAATCAATGTTTAAGGCATTTGCCGTTGCATTTATGCTTATATATATGATACTTGCAACACAGTTCCGTTCATTTATACAACCGCTTATCATAATGGTATCAATACCTTTCGGATTAATAGGCGTTATTTTCTCTCTTTATTTCCATGGAGAACCTGTCAGTCTTATGGCAATGTTCGGTATGATAGGTTTGACAGGTGTAGTTGTCAATGACTCTTTAATTCTTATTGATTTTGTAAATAAACGCAGAGAAAAGGGTTTGGATGGCAGACAGTCTGTTCAGGACGCAGGGCAAACCAGGTTAAGACCGATACTTCTTACATCAATAACAACTATTATAGCGCTTATACCTCTTATATACGGAATAGGCGGCGAGGAGCCCTTTGTGAGACCTGCAGCAATTGCTATGGCTTTCGGATTACTGGCAGCTACTTTTCTGACTCTGGTAATAGTACCCTGTGTGTACCTTATAGTGGATGATATAAGAGGTTATAATTCAAGAAGAAACAACAAAAAACAGAATGTTTAATTAATGTTTAATTATCTACATTTTTCTTCCAGGCTGTTTTTTGATATCTTTTTACATGAACCTATCGGGTAGTTGCCGTCAAAACACGCTGTACAGAATTCACATTTCGGCAAGGGCATAGAATCAAGCATACCTTCTCTGCTTAAATACTTAAGGCTATCAACTCCGATAAAATCTCTAATCCATTCTATTTCGTGATTCGATGCAATAAGTTCTTTTTTCGTAGGAAAATCAATACCGTAAAAACACGGAAACCTTAAAGGCGGGCAGGTTACTCTCATATGAATTTCTTTTACCCCTGTCTCACGCAGGGTTTTAACCCTTGCCCTGCTGGTTGTTCCCCTAACGATGGAATCCTCAATAATAACAATCCTTTTATCTTTTAAGATATCTTTTATAGGATTAAGTTTTATCTTTACTCTGAAATCCCTGATAAACTGGGAAGGTTGAATAAATGTTCTTCCTATATAATGATTCCTTATCATACCAACTTCAAACGGAATTTTAGATTCCTCGGCAAAACCCACTGCGGAATAATTTCCTGAATCTGGAATAGGCATTACCAAATCTGCTTCAGCCGGACATTCGCGTGCTAACTGTCTTCCGAGCTGTTTTCTTACCATATATACATTTTTGCCGAATATATTGCTGTCAGGTCTTGAAAAATATATATATTCAAAGATACATAAGGAATGTTTGTCCTGTGGAAATGCTTTTACGGATTCCAACCCGTCCTTACTGATAAATACAATCTCGCCAGGTTCCACATCCCTCACATATTTAGCATGAATCAAATCCAAAGCACAGGTTTCGCTAGCCAAAACATACGCATCCTCTAATCTACCGATACATAAAGGTCTCCAGCCAAAAGGATCTCTTGCACCAACCAATATATTATCCAACATCAAGACCAGAGAATAAGATCCCTCAAGCTGGGATAGTGCTTCAATAACCTTTTGTTTGTAATCTTCTTTTTCAGATTTAGCCAGCAGGTGGGCTATTATTTCAGAATCCATTGTAGTCTGAAAAATAGAACCTTTTTCCTCCAAAGCGGTGTGCAATTTTACAGTATTTGTAAGATTACCATTATGGGCAATTGCAATATGATTTCTTTTATGTCTTACTAAAAAAGGCTGAATATTTTTTACTGTACTCGAACCTGTAGTAGAATAACGGACATGTCCAACAGCCAAATCGCCGCGTAAAGTCTTTATATTTCTTTCATTAAATACATCGCCGACCAGCCCCATGTTTTTATAGTGACTGATTTTCTTCCCATTGAAAGCAACTATACCGGCACTCTCTTCGCCCCTATGCTGAAGAGCATATAATCCTAAATAGGTCAGCCTTGCTGCATCTTTATGTCCATGTATCCCGAATATTCCGCACATATTTCAACCTATATACTCCTGGATGGATTTTACTTTAAAATCACCTTTTATTATAGATTCAATTCCGTTAACGGCTGCCTGTGCCCCCTGAATCGTTGTTATGCAGGGCACTCCGTTCATAACCGCTAAGTTTCTCATTGGTTTCATATCGGACTGACCTCTTTGACCCGACGGAGTATTTATAATAAGTCCTATTTCACCCTTTTTTATAAGTTCCAATATTTCGGTTGAACCTTCTCCGATTTTATCAACTATCTTTGCCTCGATATTATTAGAATTAAGAACTTTATAGGTTCCTTTTGTTGTTATTATTTCAAATCCCATATCGGAAAGTTTTTTTGCTATAAAGGCAATACTTCTTTTTTCAGTATTTTTAACACTGATAAAAACCTTTCCCTTTAGAGGAAGATTCTGTCCTGCAGCAAGCTGGGATTTGAAAAATGCTTTGGCAAAAGTTTCATCAATACCCATAACTTCGCCTGTTGATTTCATTTCAGGACCCAGAATAATATCCACTCCGGAAAATCTTGAAAAAGGCAAAACCGATTCCTTTACCGAATAATGTCTTACATGTTTTTCTTCGGTAAATCCCAGTTCGGCTAAACTCTTACCTACCATTACCCGGGCTGCCAGATTTGCCAAAGGAACACCCGTGGCCTTACCGACAAAGGGAACGGTTCTTGAAGCACGCGGATTAACCTCAAGAACAAAAACATTATCGCCTTTGACAGCAAACTGGATATTCATCAATCCTTTAACCTTAAGTTCTTTGGCTAACGCATATGTATGTTTTCTGATAAGTTCAATAATATTGTCATGTAAAGTATGGGGAGGCAAAACGCACGCAGAATCTCCCGAGTGAACACCTGCTTCTTCAATATGCTCCATTATCCCGCCGATAACCGTAGTTTTGCCGTCAGAGATTGCATCAACATCCACTTCAACGGCATCCTCCAGAAATTTATCGATTAAAATAGGTTTATCCTCGGAAGCTTCTTTTGCCTCATGTATAAATTCATTTAATGTATCCTCATCATATACAATTCTCATAGCCCGGCCGCCTAAAACATACGAAGGTCTGACTAGAACCGGAAATCCTATCTTCTTTGCTATACCGCAGGCCTCTTCTACCGAAATTGCCGAACCATTTGCAGGCTGTTTTATTTTCAACTTTTTAAGAATTTTTGCGAATTTATCTCTGTCTTCAGCCAGATCTATCGAATCTACGCTGGTACCGATAATCGGCGCACCTGCCTCGGCTAACTTCCGTGCCAGATTAAGCGGTGTCTGTCCGCCAAACTGCACAATTATCCCGTCAGGTTTCTCTTTATCCACAATATTCATCACGTGTTCAAAAGTGAGAGGTTCAAAGTATAATTTATCCGAAGTGTCGTAATCGGTAGACACGGTCTCAGGATTAGAATTAACCATAATGGTTTCATATCCCAAATCTTTAAGTGCGAATGAAGCGTGACAGCAGCAATAATCAAATTCAATCCCCTGTCCTATCCTGTTGGGACCTCCACCCAAAATAATAATTTTCTTTTTATCGGAAACCTTGGACTCACATTCGCTTTCATAAGTTGAATAATAATAAGGTGTGTAAGCCTCAAACTCTGCAGCACATGTATCAACCAGTTTAAATGTTGTTGTTATTTTATTTTTATTTCTTAGTTTTCTTACCGAAATTTCGTCGGAATTAATTAAATCTGCAATCTGTCTGTCGCTGAAACCATACTGTTTCGCCTTAAGCAGGAGTTCAGCTGGAAAATCCGATCCGCCCGCTCCGCCAAAGCTTAAGCGAGGCGAGCCGGCTGGCGGATTGTAAGCCGAAATTTCATTTTCAAATTCCACAATCTGGCTGATATTATCTATAAACCACGGGTCAATAAAAGTAAGATCGCAGATATCCTTAACAGAATATCCTTTTTGTAAAGCATATTTAATATAAAAAATTCTCGAGGCATTGGGTTCTTTTAATCTGAATTTGATTTTATCGTCCGGGATTTCCTTAAAATTCCGTTTATTATCTAGACCGGAATGTCCGATTTCCAAACCGCCTAAGGCTTTCTGCAAAGACTCCTTAAATGTTCTGCCTATTGCCATGGTCTCGCCTACCGATTTCATTGAAATTCCCAGAACATCCTTGGCTTCCGGAAATTTTTCAAAAGTAAACCTCGGAATCTTTACCACACAGTAATCTATTGTGGGTTCAAAAGATGCGGGAGTCTCTCTGGTAATATCATTGCGAATTTCATCCAATGTATATCCGACAGCCAGCTTCGCAGCAAATTTTGCAATAGGAAAACCCGTAGCCTTGCTGGCTAAAGCAGAACTTCTTGATACACGCGGGTTCATTTCTATAACAACCATCCTGCCGTCTTTCGGATTAACAGCGAACTGGATATTCGAACCTCCGGTTTCAACTCCAACCTCCCGTATTATTGCAAGGGAAGCATCGCGCATTTTCTGGTACTCTTTGTCGGTCAAGGTCTGTGCAGGAGCAACTGTGATAGAATCTCCAGTATGAATACCCATAGGATCAAAGTTTTCAATAGAACATACAATTACAACATTATCTTTTTTATCCCGCATCACCTCTAATTCATATTCTTTCCAGCCTAAAACAGATTCTTCAATCAGAATTTCAGAAATCATGCTGTTTTTTAATCCCAAATCTGCAATGCGTTCAAAATCTTCGTTAGTTTCGGCTATTCCACCGCCTGTTCCTCCGAGGGTAAAACTGGGACGTATAATAACCGGCAGACCGATTTTATTAACCGCATCTTTTGCTTCCTGCATATTATAGGCCAAAGCGCTTCTTGGTAAATCCAGACCTATTTTTATCATTGCCTTTTTGAAATATTCCCTGTCTTCAGCTTTTTTTATGGCATCATAATTTGCGCCTATCATTTTGACACCGTACTTTTCCAGAACTCCGCTTTCAGCTATTTTGATTGCAGTATTAAGTCCGGTTTGTCCGCCTAATGTAGGGAGCAATGCATCAGGTCTTTCTTTAATAATAATTTTTTCAACTGCTTTAGCGGTAATCGGCTCGATATAAGTACGGTCAGCTATTTTAGGATCAGTCATAATTGTTGCAGGATTTGAATTAATTAAAACAACCTCAAAACCTTCTTCTTTCAGTGCTTTACATGCCTGAGTCCCCGAATAATCAAACTCACAGGCCTGTCCGATGATAATAGGGCCTGATCCGATAATTAATATTTTATGAATATCTGTTCTTCTAGGCATAAATTTTCTTTTTTATGATTTACTATTTTTCTCCATCATCTTTACAAATCTTTTAAACAGGTATTCTGCATCATGCGGTCCGGGACTGTTTTCAGGGTGAAACTGTACCGAAAATATGGGCATATTTTTATGCATAATACCTTCAACCGTATTGTCATTAAGATTAATATGTGTTACTTCTATACTATTTTTATCCAAAGAATTCATATCCACACAAAAACCATGATTCTGAACGGTAATATCCACTTTACCGGTCTTTAAATCCTTAACCGGATGATTAGCACCGTGATGGCCGAACTTCAGTTTATATGTTTTGCCGCCCAATGCAAGACCTAATATCTGATTTCCAAGACATATTCCAAACAAAGGCAGTTTGCCTATTAAATTTTTTGTTGTTTCAATTACATATGAAACTGCTTCAGGATCACCCGGACCGTTTGAAAGCAATACCCCGTCCGGATTAATTTTTAAAATCTGTTCTGCATCTGTTTTTGCCGGGACAACAATTACCTGGCAGCCATTTGAATCAAGTTCCCTTAAAATATTAAATTTAACTCCACAGTCAATTACAACCACCTTGAGTCCTTGTTCCCTCCGCGACGGATTCCACTCGTATACTTCCCGACAGGTTACCTCCTTAACCAAATCCCTGCCTATCAAACCAGGTGAATCTTTTGCTTTTTTAACCAAACTTTTCTTATCCAGGTCTTTATTGGAAACTACTGCTTTCATAGCACCCTGCAGACGTATATGCCGTGTAAGGGCTCTTGTATCAACACCTTCAATACCTATTATGTTATTTTCTTTAAAATAGTCCTGTAAACTTTTTTCGGAACGCCAACTACTGGGAATACGGCTGCATTCCTTTACAATGAAACCTTCAAGAAAGGGTTGTCTTGACTCAACATCCACAGAGTTTATTCCGTAATTACCTATAAGAGGATAGGTCATCATAACTATCTGTCCTTTATAGGAAGGATCGGTAATAACCTCCTGATAACCGGACAGACTTGTATTAAAAACCAGTTCCCCGAACCTCTCGCCTTGCGCACCGAACGAACGGCCTTCAAAAACACTTCCGTCTTCTAAAGCAATTAATGTTTTCATAGTATTGATTAGTAAAGATAACCTTCGCTTTGCTCAGGAACGCAAATAGTCGCAAATCAAACACTAATGGTCGCGAATAACAACATCTGCGTGTATTCGCGTTGGTTTTACATTCGCGTGTATTCGCGTGTATCGGATTCAGTTTCCGATACTAAAATATATTGCGGGATATTATACTTTATTTATACCAATATTCAAGACAATTTTATGTAGTACAAAAATTCAAATATTTTTCTAAACTGAAAAACATATTATCTTCTGCGACACCACATCAGACATTACTTTCAGGTTTATACTATCTGCATCATAGACACTCACAACATTTTCATATTTGGCGGATTGAGGCATGAGGTCTGTAAAAACATTTTTCAACTGTTTTAACCATACATTATTAAATATAACTTCCTTTTTTTCAGGAAATAATGCAACATAAAATATATTTGTCTCTACCAAATCCTGAAAAAAATGTGTTCCAAAGGATAATTCGGGCATAAGATTACCGGCCGAAAAAGCCATTTCCGCAAGTACAGCCATATTATTAATCTCGGCAAACTTAACCGGCACACCCAATGACGGCGTTGTAGTTCCCCATCTTCCAGGCCCCATAAGAATAGCGGGCAACTGTTCTCTGTCTTTTATATCTCTGTTTAATCTTCCCACTATACGGGCAATTTCATACTTGTCAGATAATACAAGTTTAGTATATTCTTCCGGGTCAACATATATAATTCTTTTTATTTGCTGTGAAATATTTCCGCCTAAAAAATATCCGTTTGATTTAAAAAATATATCTCTGTTGTTTACCTGATTAGGCATCTCTACTTTGTGGCCTAACCCACGGGTCTGCAAAGGCCTGCACTGCAGAAGGTTTATTTTAAACAAATCATCTTTAGTAAAGTTTACTGTAAATTCTATTTCAACAGGATAATTATAACTTTTTTCGAGTGATTCTAATATTTTTCTGAAGGAATCTACAAATTTATTCTCGTTAAACAATCTGTCAAATGTCAGTATCCAGTACTCTTTATCTTTTATACCCCTGTCCCTCATCATACGTATAGCTTCATTATCCCTCACTGCTACACGGTCTATATGCTTATATGATTTTTCGTTTATTATCTTTTCAAATGGAATTGTTTTAAAAACATTTTCTTCTGTATCTATATGGTCAACTTCATGCTGCGAAAACCTTTTTATATCATCTTTCTCTGCATACGGCCTTCTCAGGGGTTCATCAAGTGCAACCATTCTTGGATAATCACCTTCGACACGGTTTACCGCTCTTGTACCGAGGCCGAATACCAATCTTAACATACCTGCCTTGGGATCCATATCCTCATTCCATACATATGTATTATGGGATACACCGACACCGGCAAGGTCAGGAAAGAAATAATGTTTATGAGGCGCTCCTGAAACACGCTGAACAAGTAGTGCCATCTGTTCATCCAACTTATCCAAACCTCTCTGCTTTCTGTATACAAGAGCATCTTCGCTCATAGTACTTGAATAAATTCTCTTTACAGCTTCCGCAAATTGAATATATCTCTGTTCCGGAGTACCCTGGTTGGCTAAAAATATGCTTTCATATTTTCCGGCAAACGCGTTCCCATATCCGTCTTCCAGAAGTGAACTTGAACGTACTATAATCGGGGATGCTCCGAAATACTCTATAATCTGCTGGAATTGTTCCATAATTTCTTCGGGGAACACTCCATAAAGCATTTTTTCTTTTAAAATCTTTGCGATACTAAAATATCCTTCTTCTGTCCTCTGCTGCATACGTAACTTCCACCATCGATTCTGTACTATATAAGAATAAAATATATCCGACCCTATATAAAACGAATCATGAGGTTCTGAAAGGTTTTTCCAGTCAAGCGAGTTATTTTTTGACAAGATCTTTCTAGCCAAAAGCATGCCTGCAGTTTTTCCCCCGATAAAACCTGTACCTATTAATTTGGATTTTATATCCATAAGTTCTTCAAGAGAAAAATTATGCACCGCCAGAGAGAGAATCTTTTTATTTTTTGTTATCATTATACTGCAGAGTTTACTTATAGTATCTTTTATCTTCTTTGCCGGTGCATGGTTTTTTATCAAATCTTCTGCTTCAAGAAATAAGCGGTCCCAGTAATCAAGATTTCTTTTTGCTACATCAGCTCCTTTTTCACGTATATATGAGAGTATTTTTACGGCATTAACACTGTCTGTAATGGGTATAAATCTGTCATTCTCCCTCTGATGAGGAAGAAACATAGTATGTGAATACCGATTCCATACTTTCAAAGGATGTATATAAAAACTACCTTCGCAATGATATACATCCATAAGCAACTGCGTTGTTTCACGTATTCTGGCTATAGATTTAAAAGAATGATTATTACGTAATATCGAAAAATATGTAAGGGTTTTAAGTTCATAGAGATACGGACATGTAACCATAAAAAAGTTTCCTATCATAAGATCCGTAGCCCATGCTGAAAGAAGTTCAGACAGGCAGTCAAATACATAATAAGCACCTTCTCCTTCCTGTGTAATAATATTGTTTATCTTTGTGGTAAAAGATTCAAATCCGGCATATGCATTAAGTTCGTATCGCTTTATATGTTTTGAAGGTAAAATCAGTTCTTTATGTGTAGCAAACCTCATATATATAACCTTTTTATTCTCTTTTAGCGCCTGTTTTACAAAAGGATTCACAAGATCTATATAATCCTTTATATCATCTATCTGCCAGACTACGTTGTCGCCTGCTCTCAAACCTGTAATGAAATCATCTAAACCTTTTATTCCTGTACTTATCATAATCAATAATCCTTTAATAAAATGATTACACAGATTTCGAAAACCGATTACACAGATTTACTGACCCGCAGGTAGCGAGTTGGACGAAACATAATCTGTGTAATCTTGTATTTTAATCACTATAATCAAGTTTCGATAGAAACTATATAAGCGGTAAATTACTTTTACCCATTAAATATTTATCAATACAATGGGCACTACGTCTGCCTTCCGAAATAGCCCATACCACTAACGACTGACCGCGTCTCATATCACCTGCAGAAAACACTTTTTTAACTGATGTCATATAATTTGCATCTGTTTTTACGTTGCCGCGTTTATCAAATTCTACACCAAGTTCATTAAGTAAACCGGAATGTTCCGGGCCCAGAAAACCTACAGCGAGAATAATCATATCTGTTTCAATTTCACCCTTTCGATCTTCGAGCTTCGGAGAGTTTTGTCCTCCTGCTTCGCAGGATTCAACCTTTTCATACAATATTTTTTTTACCCGGCCCTTTTCACCCACAAACCTCTTTGTATTAATAGACCAGTAACGTTCTCCTCCTTCCTGATGTGATGATGAAGTTTTTAGTAAAAGCGGATATCTGGGCCATGGATACATGCTGGTTCTATATTCCGGAGGTTTTGGTAAAACTTCTATCTGTACGACACATTCAGCGCCCTGCCTATGGGCTGTTCCGACACAGTCTGAACCCGTATCGCCCCCGCCTATAACAATAACCTTTTTATCTTTTGCATTAATTAATTTATCTTTAGGAATTTTCTCACCGGCAGTCTGCCTGTTTGATTGTGTAAGATAGTCCATCGCAAAATATATACCTTTTAATTCTCTTCCTTCTATTTTAAGGTCTCTTGGAATGCGGGCACCACATGCCAGGCAAACTGCATCAAATTCTTTTAAAAGTTTTTTAACCGGATAATCCGTTCCTATATTCACACCTGTTTTAAAAACAACTCCTTCTTTTTCCAGTATATCAATGCGTCTCTCTATGAGATGTTTCTCAAGTTTAAAATCAGGAATACCGTAACGTAATAAGCCTCCAGGTTTACTATCCCGCTCAAAAACAATTACGCTATGTCCGGCTCTGTTAAGCTGTGCCGCACATGATAATCCTGCCGGACCGGAACCGATAACAGCTACTTTCTTTCCCGTTCTATTTTTTATTATACATGGTTTAAGTAATCCCTTCTTAAAACCGTATTCTATAACAGCAAGTTCATTCTCACGGATGGTTACAGCATCATTATTTAATCCTAATACACATGCATATTCACAAGGTGCCGGACACACTCTCCCTGTTATCTCAGGCAGGTTGTTTGTAGCACCCAGCAATGTAAGAGCTTCTTCCCAGTTACCATGAAACATATAATCATTCCATTCAGGAATATAATTCCCTATAGGACATCCGGAATGACAAAATGGCGTACCGCAATCCATACAGCGTGAAGCCTGTTCCTGTGCATGGATATGCGGACGCAGTTTGGCAACATCTTTAAAATCATTTATGCGTTCACAGATTTCCCTGCATTCTCCGTTTTGTCTTACGATTTTTAAAAAACCTCTTAAATCACCCATCTAATGCCTCTATCAAATCAAGTTTTTTTTCTATTTTTATTCCTTCTAAAATACGTTTATATTCCATCGGTATAACCCTTACTATTTTCTTCAGCTCTTCATTCATATTATTAATAATCCTTTCTGCTTTTTTGCTCTTTGTATATTTGAAGTGATTATAAAGCAAGTGGTATATAGTATCTTTATCTTCTTCCTTAGCCTTTTCCAGTTCAACCATATCCATATTGCATTTGTTTTTAAAAGTTTTATCTTCATCATATACATATGCTATTCCGCCTGACATCCCGGCTGCAAAATTCCTTCCGGTCTTTCCGAGAACAACTACTCTTCCGCCTGTCATATACTCACAACCGTGGTCACCAACACCTTCCACAACCGCATATAATCCTGAGTTCCTTATACAGAACCGTTCTCCCGCAACTCCGCATATATATGCCTCGCCCGATATTGCCCCGTAAAAAGCAGTATTACCTATAATTATATTCTCATCCGGATTATAAAGTACTCTTTTATCAGGATATACTATAATTTTTCCTCCGGAAATACCCTTCCCAACATAATCATTAGTCATTCCTTCCAGTTCAAATGTTATACCCTTTGCAAGAAATGAACCGAAACTTTGTCCGGCAGTTCCTCTAAATTTACATATTATAGTATCCTCCAAAAATACACCGTAACCGTATCGTCTGCAGACTTCACCGCTCAACATAGCACCTGTGACTCTGTTTGTATTATTAATATCAATTGAAATTCTTACACGTTTATTTTTTTCAATAGAATCCCTGCACATTTCTATAAGTTTCCTGTCTAAAACAGAATCCAACCCGCTCTCCTGTCTCATACTGCAGTATCTTCCGACATCTTCGGGGAGATCAGGTTTATAAAGAATCTTTGAATAATCTATATCCTTTGCTTTTAAAGGAACATTATTCTTATTCAGTTCAAGAAGGTCTGTTCTTCCTATCATCTCATTTATAGTCCTTATACCCAGGTCTGCCATTATTTCACGAAGTTCCTGTGCTACAAAATGAAAATAGTTTACTATATACTCCGGTCTTCCAGAAAACTTTTTCTGCAGAATATTATCCTGTGTAGCAACGCCGACCGAACAATTATTAAGATGACAGTGTCTCAACATAACACAGCCGCTCACAACAAGTACTGCTGTGCAGAAACCATATTCCTCGGCTCCTAACAAAGCTGCAATAGCAACATCGTGGCCTGTACGCATCTGTCCATCGGTTTGAAGGCGTACCCTTGAACGCAGATTATTAAGCATTAGTGTCTGGTGTGTCTCAGAAAGTCCCAACTCCCACGGAAGTCCGGCATATCTTATCGAACTTTTCGGGGATGCACCGGTACCGCCGTCACCTCCGGAAATAAGAATCATATCGGCGTGGCCTTTTGCAACACCTGCAGCAACTGTTCCAACTCCTATTTCAGACACAAGCTTTACGCTTATGCGTGCATTAGGATTGGCATTTTTCAAATCGAATATTAGTTGTGCGAGATCTTCTATAGAATATATATCATGATGCGGCGGCGGTGATATTAAAGTAACACCTGGTGTTGTATATCTGGTTTGTGCAATTGTTTCACTTACCTTATGTCCGGGTAACTGACCGCCCTCCCCCGGCTTAGCACCCTGTGCAATTTTTATCTGTATTTCATCCGCATTAACAAGATAGTTTATAGTAACACCGAATCTTCCTGACGCAACCTGTTTTATGGCACTTCTCCGTGAATCCCCGCTCGGCAAAGTTATAAACCTGTTAGGGTCCTCGCCGCCTTCGCCTGTATTGGATTTACCGCCTATTCTATTCATAGCAATAGCTATTGTTTCATGTGCAGGTCTTGAAATCGAACCGAAACTCATAGCCCCCGTTGCAAAACGTTTCATAATACTTTCGGCAGATTCAACCTCATCAATATGGATAGGCTCGTTTTTTCTGAATTTAAGCAGACTCCTTAAGGTTGTAGGATTATCTGACTGATCGTTTATCATCTGTGCAAATTCTTTATATCTTGAATAACTATTATTACGTGTGGCATCCTGTAGAGCGGATATACTTTCGGGGTTCCAAAGGTGGAACTCCCCGTCTCTTTTCCACTGATAAACCCCACCGCTTGTTAAACAAGGAGTATCCATACCTGTTTCCGGATAGGCATATCTGTGTCTTTTTATAGTTTCATCTGCAATACCGTCAAGACCGACTCCGCCTATCCGCGATACAGTTCCCATAAAATATTTATTTATAAATTCATACTCCAACCCTAATGCTTCAAATATCTGAGCACCGCGATAACTCCTGAGAGTAGATATCCCCATTTTTGACAGTATTTTTAATATACCGTCCGTCACCGCTTTTTTATAATTCTTTAATGCAGTTTTATAATCCAAATAAATCTCTTTTTCTTTTATAAGATATTTCAATGTCTCGTATGCAAGATACGGATTTACACAGTCTGCACCATAACCAAAAAGTAAAGCAAAATGATGTACTTCGCGCGGTTCTGCACTTTCAACTATAATTGCAACCTGAGAACGTATGGTCTTTCTTACAAGATGCTGATGAACGGCACTTGCTGCTAAAAGTGACGGGAGGGCAATATTATCTTTATCTGCCCCGCGGTCACTCAATATTATAAAAGAGTATCCCTGTTCAATAGCATATTCTGCTTCAAAACAGATTCTTTCTAAAGCACGTATAAAACCTTCTTTGGCACTTACCGCATCAAAAAAAGTATATATTGTTCTTGTTTTAAAGCCGTTCATGCTTATATCCCGTATTTTTTCAAGTTCTTCGTCTGTTAATATGGGATTTTTTATTCTGAGTTTATGACTATGTTCAGGTGTTTCATCAAGAATATTCTTTTCAGGGCCTATAAAACTCTCCAGACTCATAACGAGTTTTTCTCTTATAGAATCTATAGCAGGATTGGTAACCTGTGCAAATAGCTGTTTAAAATAATTGTACAGAACCTGCGGTTCTTTTGATAAAAAAGCATGGGGGGTATCATTACCCATAGAACCTACAGGCTCCTTACCGTCCTGGGCCATAGGCTTTATTATCATTTTAAGGTCTTCCCTGGAATAACCAAAAGCTTTAAGGTTGGATATTATATCTTCAGATTTTTCATTGTTTGTACTGCTGCCGATAAGTTTATCAAGGTCAACCATATTCTCGGCATTCCATTTACCGTAATGGAAACGTAAAGATACACTTTTCTTTATTTCAGAATCATGTACTATACATCCCGATTCGGTATTTATAAAAAGAATCTTACCCGGTTCAAGTCTTCCCGAAACCTTAATATCTGCCGGGTCTATATCAAGAACACCTACCTCAGATGCCATTACCACAAAATCATTTCTGGTTACAATATACCTGGCTGGACGCAACCCATTTCTATCGAGCACAGCCCCTATATTTATTCCGTCCGTAAAAGCTATTGCAGCCGGGCCATCCCATGGTTCCATAAAACAGGCATGATATTTGTAAAAATCTTTAAGTTCCCTGACCATAAATTCATCATGCTCCCAGGCCGCAGGGATAAGCATCATCATAGTATGTTCAAGAGATCTGCCGGATAATACCAAAAGCTCAAAAATATTATCTATTGAAGCAGAGTCACTTCCGCCCTCAACAATAACCGGCTTCAGCTTTTCAATATCCGCACCGAACAGTTCGCTTGCAAGCAGACGTTCTCTTGCGCGCACCCAGTTTATGTTGCCGCGCAGTGTATTTATTTCACCGTTATGAGCAAGAAACCGAAAAGGCTGTGCTAAATCCCATGTAGGGAATGTATTGGTACTGTAGCGTGAATGAACCAGACAAAGGGAACTCTCTATAGATTCGTCCTTCAAATCAGGAAAAAAATTTCTCAACTGGGAAGGCATTAATAGCCCCTTATAGCTCAATGTCCTTGACGACAGATTTGTAATATAAAAAACCGTATCACGGTCTATTGGGGATAACTTAACCGCATTTTCAACCTGTTTGCGGATAACATAAAGTTTTCTTTCAAAGGCAAGCTGGTTTTTTAATTTATTATTTCTTCCTATAAACACCTGTGATATAAACGGCATAGTATCTCTTGCACTTTTTCCTATCACCGAGCTATCTATAGGAACATCGCGCCAGCCTAAAAACTGCTGCCCTTCCTCATTAACAATCTTTTTAAATATATCCTTACAAATCTTTTTATTTTTATTGTCCGGAGGTAAAAATATCAAACCGGTACCATAATAACCCGGTTCAGGTAAGGTAATACCGGCTTTTCTGCATTTTTCCAAAATAAATTTATGAGGCATCTGGATAAGTATACCGGCGCCGTCTCCTGTCTGCGGATCAGCCCCTACGGCACCGCGATGGCTCAAGCGTTCAAGCACTTCAATACCTTTTCTCACAATATCATATGACTTTTTGCCGTTTATATTACAGACAAATCCTACGCCGCAGTTATCGTGTTCAAACTGCGGATCATATAAACCTTGCCTATCTGGAAAACCGTTGAATTTCATTTTTTAAATCTCTCAACATCTATATTAAATTTTTTTATCTTATTATGTAATGTATTACGGTGTAATCCTAGAAGTTTTGCTGCTGAAACCTGATTACCGCATGACTGTTCCAATGCTTTTGTTATGACTATCTCTTCAATATGACTTATCATATCATCGTAGATTCGTCCAGCATCAACAGTATAGAAGTATTTGTCTATGATATCGTAAATATTATCCATGTTAATATATCCCTCGCCCCGATGCGTATCGGGACTCGGGAACGCTAATAGTCGCCCGCCTGAATGACATAGTCGGGCAGGCGAATCAAACGCTAATACACGCAAATAGCTAATTTGTTTTTATTCGTGTATATTCGCGTTGGTTTTATATTCGCGTGCATTCGCGTTTACTTTCTAAAGGTGCATAATCTTTGTGCACTTGCTTTTAAAAAATTTTAAGTTTTAAAATTATCCATCAACACTTTTTCAAAATTAACATATATCTTATTCGCCTGACCAATGAATTTATCTTTGATTTTATAGTATTCATCAACCATTTGGGTTCCTTTTACCGAATACTCCTTTGACCAGTCTTTAATCATATGCGCAGTAACCTCTATATGGAACTGTAATCCATAAGCATTTTTGCCGATACGGAACATCTGATTCCTGCAGGATTTTGACGTCCCTAACAATATTGCACTTTCAGGAACCTCAAATGTATCTTCATGCCATTGAAACACTTTTAATTCTTTATCCAAATCTTCAAGCAGCGGGTCCTTTTTACTATTCTCATGAAGTATTACATCATACCATCCGATTTCTTTCTGTTGTGCCTTACTGACTTTAGCACCAGCAGCCTTTGCTATAAGCTGTGCGCCTAAACATATTCCCAGTATCGGAATCTCCGCATTTATGGCTTTTTTAAAAAAAATATCTTCGTCTTTTAAAAACGGATACCTATCCTCCTCGTAAACATTCATAGGTCCGCCCAGTACTATGATACCATCTATTCCAGAAAGGGTCTCTGGCAACTTGTCTTTTTTTTCCAATTCAACGGTTTTTGTTTCCCAATCAGTATTTTTTAAAAACTCGCCTATGGTGCCAGGACCCTCTATGGATATATGTTTTACAATAAGAATCATAATATGGACAAATATTTGTCTAATTCATATTTAGGGACCTGAATCCTACAATCGTCCCATTCTTTCTTCTTAAGCTCTATAAATCTTGAAAAAATATGATCGCCAAGTGTTTTCTTAACAAGCTTGCTGTTCTCGGTGATTGATACTGCATGACCAAGACTGTCCGGAAGAGTTTCTATTCCTTTTTCTCTTCTTTCGGCATCACTCAAATGATACAGATTCTGCTCCATAGCCTTGGGTACCTTATATCCTTTTTCTATACCTTCCAATCCGGCCTGCAGCATGGCTGCAAACGTAAGATACGGATTACAGGCAGGATCGCATGCCCTGAACTCACACCGCGTTGCTTTCTCCTGACCCGGATGATAAAGCGGCACCCTAACAAGAGCACTTCTGTTTCTGCGGCTCCATGCAACATATACAGGCGCTTCATAACCCGGCACCAGTCTCTTGTATGAATTTGTAGTTTGTGCAAATATGGAACATATCTCTTTTGAATGTTTTAAAAGACCGGCTATATAACTGCGGGCAATATCGGATAGATAGTCATTTGCTTTTGCATCAAAAAATGTATTTTTATTTCCTTTAAACAGTGATTGATGCGTGTGCATGCCTGAACCATTTTGACCAAATATAGGTTTAGGCATAAAGGTAGCATATACCCCGAACTTACTTGCTATCTCTTTTACAACGACTCTATATGTTATTACATTATCTGCCATCTCCAAAGCATCCTTATACCGCATATCGACTTCATGCTGGGATGGAGCTACTTCGTGGTGGGAATATTCAACATCTATCCCCATCTTTTCAAGAGCCAATACGGTTTCTCTTCTTAAATCACTTGCAACATCAAGCGTCGTAAGGTCAAAATACCCTCCTTTATCCAGTATTTCTGTCCCAGTATCAGTTTTAAAATAGAAAAATTCCAGTTCAGGTCCCAAATAGTAATGATTAAACCCCATTTTATTTGCACGCTGTAGAGCTCTTTTCAGTACGTAGCGCGGATCCCCCTCGTACGGTGTTCTGTCAGGATTCAATACATCGCATATCATCCTTGCAACCGCTTTTTCTGCAGGACGCCATGGTAGAATCTGAAATGTATCGGGGTCAGGCATTGCAATCATATCGGATTCCTCTATATCCTGATAACCTGTAATGGATGAACCGTCAAAACCCATGCCGTTTTCAAGAGCACCTTCCAATTCCTTATCGGTAATTGAGAAACTCTTTACCTGCCCCAAAATATCAGTAAACCACAAACGTATGAACTTTACATCATTCTGCTTAGCCAGCTTCAATATTTCCTGTTTTGTTTTCCTCGCCATTTTCCTACCTCCTTTTTTAGGACTTCGCCCATAAAAAAACGTTCCCAAATAAATCCAGACCTCTTGAGAACGCCTTTGTTCCAAGCTAATCCTGCACAATCCTTGTGCACTATGTCCCTTCTACTATTATAAGTAAAAAACATCCTGTTTTGGTAACCCTTATTTTTTATTCCATTTTTTTATTATGCTCTTTTTATATTTCATAATCATAACATGCGAAACACCGAGCTCTCCTGCTATTTCACGTACCGTATATCCTTTTAACAGATAAGAAAATACTGACTTCTCTTTCTCAGTAAGCCCTATCCCATTTATTTTATCTATTGTAAGTTTATCTTCCATACTCGAAGCAAAAGTCCTACTTTTATCCTCCAGAATATCGCCTAATGTCTGGCCTCCGGGAGATATAAGCTCATCCAGACTTGAAACTGTTACCTTAGGCCTGCCTTTTCTTAAAAAATTTTGTATATGAAATTCGCATCCTTTAATAACATAAGACTCATTTATGCCTATAGGGAGACCCTGACCATAATGCTGCCACAAATAAAGACACATCTCCTGATAAAGATCTTCCTCACTGTAAAAACCATATAGCAGGTGTTTACGTGCGATATTCCTGAGTGCAGGTGTTATTTTTTCCAGTAATATTCTAAAATCCATTTTATTTTCCTGAAAATAAAAAGGGTATTCTCTGTCATCCATGACACCGAATACCCTTCAATGGGTAAATTATATAACTATATATTTATAAGTAAAAAAGGCGTCCTTTCGAACGCCACATTGCTTTCTTAACTTAAACACAACTTTGTGTCTTAGCTAATATATAGTATATAGTAATATTTATCCTTTGTCAAGGACTTTTTTAATAAAAATATTTTTTACCCTATTGCAGTATTCCCCTCCTCCCCTGTTCTTATTCTTATACATTCAGGTAAATCCAGAACAAAGATTTTACCATCACCGATATTGCCGGTCTTGGCACCTTTTATAATGGCATCTACAGTTCGCCGGACGAAATCTTCATTGACGGCTATTTCCAATCTGACTTTTTTAAGCAGATTAATATCATGAATAACACCCCTGTAAGTTTCGGTATACCCTTTCTGCTGACCACATCCCAGTGCATTTGTAACCGTCATCTTGAATACTTCCGCCTCATAAAGCGCTTTTTTTACATCCGGCAATTTGTGCGGCTGTATCATAGCTATTACTAATTTCATGTTACCTCCTTTAAAACAGAATAAATTAAACCTCGCTTCCGATGATTTCTATATACTTAATACTTTAATACTTCTGTATGCTTCTATCATATTTCCGTTTCTTTTATTCAGTAGTAAATATCTGGAATCCCGAATATGATTCCATTCCGTGTTCTCCTATATCTAACCCTTTCAATTCTTCCTCTCTGCTTACCCTGAGTCCGATTATTCTGTCAATCACCATAAAAACCATACCCATAGATATCAGTACAAAAATTATCACTGTAGTCACTCCTAGAACCTGTACCCCCAATTGTTTTAATCCGCCTCCGTAAAACAGTCCATCATTTGCAAGACCCAATAATCTTTGGCCAAATAATCCTATAGCCAATGTCCCCCATACTCCGTTAAAACCGTGAACAGCCACGGCACCTACGGGGTCATCTACCTTAATTTTATCCAATATAACAACGCCCAAAACTACAATAATCCCCCCAACAGCTCCTATAACGATTGCTGCCCAGGGTTCAACAAATGCACAGGGAGCAGTAATAGCAACAAGCCCTGCAAGAGCACCGTTCATAGCCATAGACAGATCCGGTTTACCAAACATTTTCCATACTGTAATCATAGCAAAAATTCCGCCTGCCGCTGCTGCCAGGTTAGTATTTATAGCTACTCTGGCTATTATACCGCCGTCACCAACGCTTAAAGTTGAGCCAGGGTTAAACCCAAACCATCCAAACCACAGAATAAACACACCCAAAGACGCCAGAGGTATAGAATGGCCGGCAATAACATTTGAAGAACCCTCAGGGTTATACTTCCCGAACCTGGGTTTTAAAATTATAGTTCCTATCAATGCGGCGAATCCTCCGACGGCATGCACAACTGTTGAACCAGCAAAGTCGGCAAAACCTAAGCTGGAAAGCCATCCTCCGCCCCATATCCAATGACCGACTACCGGATAAATGAATGATGATATGATAAATGAATATATCAAATACGCAGGAAATTTCATTCTTTCTGCCATTCCTCCTGCTACTATAGTTGCGGCTGCACCACAAAATACAGCTTGAAAAAGCCAAAACGCATATAAAGGGACATCGGCTCCACTTTCGGCACCTATTAAAAACCATCCTTTAAATCCCATAAACCCGTTGCCGGAGCCAAACATTATTGCATATCCAAAAATGAAAAAACCCAAGGATGCCATGCAAAAATCCAGAAAATTTTTTGTCAAAATATTACAGGTATTCTTTGCTCTTATAAACCCTGCTTCAACCATGCCGAACCCAGCTTGCATAAAAAATACAAGAAAAGCAGACAAAAGAACCCAAACAGTATCAATTCCTTTTAAACTGGCGTACATTATATTATTTTCCATAACTACCCCCTTTACTCTTACTGGTTTTTTCAAATATAACCCACATATCGAAATAGATTTAAAAATTAAATAATGTTTTAAATCCTCCGAAAAATTTACTATCTTGATTACCATCATTTGAATCTTCCAAGTCAGCAAAAGGGACAGAGTAACTAATACTCGGATTAAAGAACATTTTATCGGTTAAAGAAATATTCAATCCGGCCCCTATACTTACATCTAAGCCGTCTCCATTAATAAAAAGTTTATGGTTATAACCAACATTTCCAATCAAATCAAATGTTATAGAATTTTTGTTAAAAGGAACACTATGACTTATTCCCAACTCCCAATAATCACCGTCTCCGCCGCCAGAACTTTCTTTACCATAATCATGATACCATGTTAAAATCGGCGATGAAGGGATATCCAGTTCGGCTGCTATATAAAACTCTTTACTTTCAGCATTTGATGCAGGAAAACCATAATATGTATGCCCTAACGATAAACTAATCTTGTTTTTCTCATAAGTATAATTCATAGTCCAATCAAATTCATCCGAACTTAGATTATCATCAGCATCAATATCAAAACTTCCCCATATACTGCCGGTAACTCCATAAGCACTGACATATACACCCTGCTGCATTACCGGGTCATCATCCAGAGCAAATCCTCTCCAAATATATTTAGAGTTTACGGCAATATCTGCACTTACACTTATAGATGAACCCTCAAGCACTCCTTTTTCCGTACATTCTGCAATCCTAACACAGAAAACCAAAATAAATCCTAATAAATAAACACACAATATTTTATTATACATATTCCACCTTAACCTTTGTTCCTTTTTCATTTTCTCATTTTTTAAACTAATATATACATAAAACAGCGACTAAAAAAGCCCACTCTCCCGTCTTCGGGGATTGTAGGCTTCGATGCCTTTTTTATATATTGGACACTTCCTTGTGTTCCCTGTTGACCCTTACCTCTCTAACTATATAAGTAAAAAACTACCTGCTTTGGTAACTGTACATTCAATTATATTCTTTAATATCCAGAAACCAATGTTTCCAGAATCCATCCTTAAAAACCGGTTCACTTTTTAATATATTAATTTTCCTTTTGAATATGGGTCCGTCCACTACAAGGGTATGGAATTCGCCGTTCTCTCCGCAAGGACATATATTCCTTGATTTAAATTCCTTAACTATCCCCTTATCTAAATATCTTCCGATAAAATCCTTTCCAAGAACATCATCCTTGCAACTGACAATAATTGCCTTAAAACCTAACTCTATAAACTCCTCCATAATCTTTAAAGGATGAATATTCCACAGCGGTTCTATTGGTACAATTTTTAAATCTTTACATACACGTTCAACCCAGTTTATCTGGTCAAGAAGATATATATCCCCAAAAACCATTTTTTCTATATTCTCTTCTTTTTTTAATGACAAAACCGCTTCCTTAAACTCCTCTTCGTATTTCTGCATATCAGGACTAACTTCTTTTTGTACAAGAGGTACTCCTATTGCCTCAGCCTGTAATTTCAAAAGTTCAGCTTCAATGCCGTGGAAACAGCAGCGCTTATGCTCCCTGGATATAAAATTCAACAAACATCTAATCTTATATCCACTTCTAATTGCTTTGTAGCAGGCAAAACTGCTATCCTTTCCGCCGCTCCATGATGATATAACAGCTAAATCCTTCATAGAATATTCCTTTATTTAAAATCTCACTATAAACTTTTTATCCTATTGCTATATTACCCTTTTCATGCGTCCTGATCCTTACACATTCGGATAAATCCAAAACAAAGATTTTGCCGTCACCGATATTGCCGGTCTTGGCACCTTTAGTTATAGCTTCTACCGCCGGTTCGACGAAATCTTCGTTTACTGCTATTTCAAGCCTTACCTTCTTGAGAAGGTTCCCTGTCTCCTTTTTTCCTCTGTATATCTGGGTTATTCCTTTCTGCCGGCCGCAGCCGAGAACATGCGAAACAGTTTTTAAATAAACCTTCTCTTTGTCCAATTCCTGCAACACATCTTCAAGTTTGTGCGGCTGGATAACTGCTATTATTAATTTCATCTTTTATCCCTCCTTAGTCAAGCAGCGTATATGCGCTCTCTTCATGCTGTGTTATATCAAGTCCTATCACTTCTTCTTCATTTGATACTCTTAAACCCATAACAGCATCCAATACTTTTAATATGATAAATGTCACAGCTATTGAATATGCTGCAATAGCAACAACTCCTATTAATTGAACATTAAATTGTGACGGGTTACCAAAAAATAAGCCGTTAGCTCCTGATGCATTTACCATCTTCTGTGCAAAAAGACCTGTAGCCAGTGTTCCAATTATACCGCCTATACCATGCACGCCGAAAGCATCGAGACTGTCATCATATGACAATTTGAGCTTCACTATTGCTACGGCTATATAGCAAACTATGCCTGCAAGAATACCTATGCCGATTGCCGATGCTGCTGATATAAATCCTGCTGCAGGGGTTACAGCAGCAAGACCTGCTATAGCGCCCGTAGCACCTCCGAGCATTGTAGGTTTTCCGTTTATAAACCACTCTATGCCCATCCATACCAACGCTGCGGTGGCACCAGCTGTATTGGTAGCTATAAAAGCAGATACAGCAATTTCATTGGCACCCAAAGCACTACCGGCATTAAATCCAAACCATCCGAACCATAAAAGTGCTGCACCTATCACTGTCAGCGTAAGATTATGCGGAGGCATGGGGTCATAGCCATATCTGCGTCTATTACCTAATAATAGAGCACAGACAAGTGCTGAGATTCCGGAGGATATATGTACAACCGTCCCGCCGGCAAAATCAAGAGCTCCTAAATTCCTGAGCCACCCGCCTACACCCCATACCCAATGGCATACAGGGTCGTATACAAAAGTTACCCAGAGCAGTGTAAATACAACATAAGTTGAAAACTTCATTCTTTCTGCAAATGCTCCTGTTATAAGAGCAGGTGTAATAACGGCAAACATCATCTGATATGACATAAATAAAAGATGCGGGATGGTTGCTGCATAGTCAGGGTTGGGCGCCATTCCAACTCCTTTAAGACCGAACCATGCAAGACTGCCTATGAAATGCCATTTATCCGGTCCGAACGACAGACTGTATCCCCACAGTATCCACTGAATACTTATAATACATAGAATAAAAAACGACTGCATCATAGTTGCAAGAACATTTTTTCTTCTTACCAGACCGCCGTAAAACAAGGCAAGCCCCGGCACAGTCATCATCATAACAAGTGCTGCTGAAGTCAATATCCACGCTACATCACCAGAATTTATCATATTCTCTCCAATGAAGGCATAGTGTCAATAGGTATCCGACACTTGCCTAATTTATTATTAAGTCCGTAGACCATCCTCCAATCCGTGCCT